>JANTFS010000032.1 GCA_024763335.1 Paracoccaceae bacterium
CAGCAGCAACAGCTGGGGGCCGGATCGGCTTGTGTCCAAGCAGGTGCCATCGGGATACACGACGACGATCAATCTCAATGATGCCGGCAAGGGATGCGTTTTTGATTTCCGCGCCGAATTCAAGGACGGCGACGTGCTCGAGCGTCGAGGCGTCGATGTCTGCGGTGGCGAGATCATCACCTATACGGACTGAGATCCCGCAGGGCCGGTGCGGCTGGCATTCTTTTTGGGCGCGCAAGTTTATTCCTCCGATTTTCGGGGTTGAGTAATTATGTTGCTTGCGGCAGAAATGCTGCACTGCAACATCAAACGCGAGTCAGCCGATGGCCACCGAGACCCCGAAACGCGATCGCCCGTGGTTGTTCCGCACCTATGCGGGACATTCGACCGCCAAGGCCTCGAACGCGCTATACCGCGCCAACCTCGCCAAGGGGCAGACCGGGCTTTCGGTGGCTTTCGATCTGCCGACGCAGACGGGCTATGACAGCGATGACCCGCTGGCGCGCGGCGAGGTCGGCAAGGTTGGCGTGCCGGTGGCGCATCTGGGCGACATGCGGATGCTCTTCGACGCCATCCCCCTCGAACAGATGAACACCTCGATGACGATCAACGCCACCGCGCCGTGGTTGCTCGCGCTCTATATCGCCGTGGCCGAGGAGCAGGGGGCGGATGTGGCGAAGCTGCAAGGCACCGTGCAGAACGACATCATCAAGGAATACCTCTCGCGCGGCACCTATATCTGCCCGCCGAAACCGTCGCTGCGGATGATCACCGATGTGGCGTCATACACCCGCGAACACCTGCCGAAGTGGAACCCGATGAACGTCTGTTCCTATCATTTGCAGGAGGCCGGGGCGACGCCCGAGGAGGAGCTGGCCTTCGCGCTGGCCACCGCCACCACCGTGCTGGACGACCTCAAGCGCAAGGTGCCCGCCGAGCATTTCCCGGCGATGGTCGGGCGCATTTCGTTCTTCGTGAATGCCGGCATCCGCTTCATCACCGAAATGTCGAAGATGCGCGCCTTCGTCGAGCTGTGGGACGAGATCACCGCCGAGCGCTACGGCGTGGAAAACCCGAAGTTCCGCCGCTTCCGCTACGGTGTGCAGGTCAATTCGCTGGGGCTGACCGAGCAGCAGCCGGAAAACAACGTCTATCGCATCCTGCTCGAGATGCTGGCGGTGACGCTTTCCAAAAACGCCCGCGCCCGGGCGGTGCAACTGCCGGCGTGGAACGAGGCGCTGGGCCTGCCGCGGCCGTGGGATCAGCAATGGTCGCTCAGGATGCAGCAGATCCTCGCCTATGAGACCGACCTTCTGGAATACGAAGACATTTTTGACGGCAACCCGGTCATCGCCGCGAAGGTCGAGGCGCTCAAGGCCGGGGCGCGCGCCGAACTTGCCCAGATTGACGCGATGGGTGGGGCGATGGAAGCAATCGACTATATGAAGTCACGCCTTGTCGAGAGCAATGCCGCGCGCATTGCCCGGATCGAGGCGGGCGAGACGGTCGTCGTCGGGGTCAACAAGTGGACCGAGGCCGCGCCGTCGCCGCTCACCTCCGGACCCGAGGCGATCATGGCTGCCGACCCGGCCGCCGAGGCCGACCAGATCGCGCGCCTTCAGGCCTGGCGCGACAACCGCGATGAGAGCGCGGTCCAAGCCGCGCTTGAAGAGCTGGCCCGGGTGGCGCGTTCGCAGGAAAATATCATGCCCGCGAGCATCGCTGCGGCCAAGGCGGGCGCCACCACAGGCGAATGGGGCGATGCTGTGCGCGGGGTCTTTGGCCAGTATCGCGGGCCGACGGGTGTCTCCTCAAGCCCGTCCAACCGCACCGAGGGGCTGGACGACATCCGCGCGCGCGTTGATGCGGTGTCGGACGCGCTGGGCCGCCGGCTCAAGTTCGTGATCGGCAAACCCGGGCTCGATGGCCATTCCAACGGCGCCGAACAGATCGCCGCCCGCGCGCGCGACAGCGGCATCGACATCACCTACGAGGGCATCCGGCTGACGCCCGAAGAAATTGTCGAAAGCGCCAAGCGCGACGGCGCCCATGTGGTCGGCCTGTCGATCCTTTCAGGCTCGCATGTGCCCCTCGTCGAGGAGGTCATGGAGCGGATGCGCGCGGCGGGTCTGGGCCACGTGCCGGTGATCGCCGGCGGCATCATCCCTGATGACGATGCCGACCGGCTGCGGGCCATGGGGGTCGCCAAGGTCTACACGCCCAAGGATTTCGAGCTGAACCTGATCATGAATGATATCGTCACGCTCGTCGATCCGCGCGCCCGGGCGGCGGAATGAAAGCCGCCATCAAGGCGCGCGTCACCGGCCGTGTCCAGGGCGTGGCCTTCCGGGCCTGGACCCGCGATCGCGCCAAGGCGC
Organism: Paracoccaceae bacterium; assembly: GCA_024763335.1. Lineage (GTDB taxonomy): Bacteria > Pseudomonadota > Alphaproteobacteria > Rhodobacterales > Rhodobacteraceae > Sinisalibacter. Next base: position 2,379 of record JANTFS010000032.1, read on the forward strand.
TGGGGCTGTCGGGATGGGTTCGCAACGAAGCCGATGGATCGGTCTCTGGATATTTTTCCGGCGAAGCCCGGGCGATCGAAACCATGGTCGCCGCCCTCCATGAAGGCCCGCGTTTTGCGCGGGTGCAGAGTGTTGAAACCGAGCCGGCCGCCCCGGATGGCGCAGCGGACGAGTTTGTTATTGCCGGGTGACGATAAATCCCGCGGCAATTGCACATGAAATTCTCGACGACGCACGAGAAAACGGACCACGCATCACGCAACAGGGATCAAGAATGTTGTGGATTCCTCGAAATATCTGTTATCCGAATAAATCATCAGAATAACAAAACGAGAATGCCATGAAATTCGATTTGAAAGAAATGTCGCGGCGGGAGTTGGAAAAACTGCGCGCCGATATTGACAAAGCCCTTGAAAAACTCGCGCTCGCCGAGCGCAAGGTTGCGCTTGAAGCCGTGCGCCGCGCCGCAAAGGCACATGGGTTTGCGCTCGAAGAATTGACCGGCGAGAAAAAGCCGACCCCGACAAAAGCGCCTGTCGCGAAGAAAAAGAAAGCCGATCGGCGGGCAAAAGTGGCGCCGAAATACCGCAATCCCGAAAATCCGGAGCAAACCTGGACGGGTCGTGGCCGGGCGCCCAAATGGGTCGAGGCGCATATCGCCGCCGGTGGCAGCAAGGACGATCTCGCGATCTGAACGTTCCACCGGGGCCGCAACGCAGGAGTTGGAACATGCGCGCCTGGGATCGCGGGCGGGCAGAATCCGTCTGTCCTTCGTCGCATTGCCGGATATGATCCGGTCGCAGGAAAAGGAGCGTGCGATGACCATCCACATCGGGGCCAAGCCGGGCCAGATTGCCGAAACCGTTCTCATGCCGGGCGACCCTTTGCGTGCGAAATGGGCGGCCGAGACCTTTCTCGACGCGCCCGAACTTGTGAACGAAACCCGTGGCATGCTGGGGTTTACCGGCACGTGGCGCGGCCAGAGGGTTACAATCCAAGGCTCGGGCATGGGCATGCCGAGCCTGTCGATCTATGCCAACGAACTGATCCGCGACTATGGCGCCAAAACGCTGATCCGCGTCGGCTCCTGCGGTGCCATGCAGGAAGACGTGAACCTGCGCGACGTGGTGCTGGCGATGACGTCAACGACGATCTCGACACCCTCAACCGGCATATTCCGCGAATTGAATTTCGCCCCTGCGGCCGATTTCGGGCTTTTGATGGCGGCGCACGAGGCGGCGAAAGAGCGTGATGTGCCGGTTCATGTCGGTGGGATTTATTCGGCCGATGTGTTTTATGACGAACGCCCCGATCTCAACGAACAGATGACGCGCCACGGGGTGCTGGCCGTCGAAATGGAAGCCGCTGAGCTTTATATTCTCGCGGCGCGGTACAAGGCGCGCGCACTCGCGGTTCTCACGGTTTCGGATCATCTTGTGACCAACGCCCCGCCGCTGAGCGCAGAAGACCGCGAAAAGAGTTTTGGCGACATGATCGAAATTGCCCTCGAAGCGGCTTTTGCGTGAGGACCACATGAATATCGACGAAAACCTTGACCGCCTTGCGCGGCTTTGCGTGCATTTCGGCCTTGGGCTGCGCCCCGGGCAGGAGCTGGTTCTGACCGCCGATATTGGCGCGCTCGATCTGGTACGGCGGATCACGCGCGAGGCCTATGCGGCCGGTGCGAGCAATGTCTTGCCGCTTTTCACCGACGACGAGATCACCCGTGCGCGCTATACCCACGGCACCGAGGCCGCGCTCGATGGCGCCCCCGGCTGGCTTTATGAAAGCATGGCCGGGGCCTTCCGCGCCGGTGCCGCCCGGCTTGCCATCGCCGGCAGCACCCCGGGGCTTCTGGCCGATCAGCCGCCGGCAAAGGTTGCGCGGGCCAATGCCGCGATGAGCAAGGCGGCCAAGCCGATGCTCGACGCGATCACCTCCGGGGCGACGAACTGGAACATCGTGCCTTTTGTCACCGAAGGCTGGGCGCGGCAGGTCTTTCCCGATCTGGCACCCGCAGCCGCGGTCGAGGCGCTCTGGGGCCATGTGTTCACCGCGCTGCGGCTTGACCATGACGACCCGGTTGCGGCATGGCGCGAGAATTTTGCCGAGCTCGATCGGCGCCGGCAGGTCTTGCAAAGCCTCGCGCTGGATGCGCTGCATTTCGAGGGCGGCGGCACCGATCTCACCATCGGGCTTGCAAAGGGCCACAAATGGGTGGGTGGCGGCCAGAGCCTGGCGGACGGCACCGCCTATTCGCCGAACCTGCCCACCGAAGAGATCTTCACCATGCCCGACCGCGCCCGCGCCGAGGGCCGGGCCGTCTTTACCAAGCCCGCGGTGATCGGGGGCACCATCGTCGAGGGGCTCGAGGTCGTCTTCGAGGCTGGCCGCGCCGTCTCGATCGAGGCCGAAGAGGGCGCTGACGTGGCGCGCACCTATTTCACCTCCGACGAGGGCGCCTCGCGGCTCGGCGAGGTGGCGCTGGTGCCCGAAAGCTCGCCCATCGCGCGCTCGGGTGTGCTCTATTTCAACACGCTGTTTGATGAGAACGCCGCCTGCCACATCGCCTTTGGCAATTCCTATGCGATGAACCTGATGGAGGGGGCGAGCCCGGAAGAGGCAGGCGCGAACGAGAGCCGCATCCACATGGATTGCATGATCGGCTCGCCCGCGCTCACCGTGACCGGAATCGCTGCCGACGGCGGGCGCCATGCGATCATGGAAAACGGTGAATTCGTGGTTTGAGGACAGGACGGATGAAAAAACGCAAATTGGGGCAGAACGGCCCGGAGGTCTCGGCCATCGGGCTGGGCTGCATGAGTTTTGCCGGGTTCTATGGCGACACCGACCGCGCGGAGAGCTTCGCCACGCTCGACGCGGCCTGGGTGGCGGGGATCGACTTTCTCGACACCGCCGAGCTTTATGGCGGCGGCCTCAGCGAAAGCGTGATCGGGGCGTGGCAGAAGGACCGGGGCAAGCGTTTCAAGATTGCCACCAAGGGCGGGATCGTGCTTGGCGCGCCGCGTGGGACAACCGACAATTCCGAGCCGTATATCCGGCGTTCGATCGAAGCCTCGCTCGAACGTCTCGGGGTGGATCGGGTCGAGCTCTACTACATCCACCGGCGCGACTGGTCGATCCCGATCGAGACGGTCACCGAAACGCTGGAGCGCGCCCGCGAAGACGGCTTGATCGGCGCCTTCGGCTATTCCGAGATCGCGCCGGCGTCGCTGCGGCTGGCCTCGAAGGTGGCCCATGTGGCGGCGGTGCAGAGCGAGTATTCTCTGTGGACCCGCCTGCCCGAGCTGGGCATGATCCAGGCCTGCGCCGAGCTGGGCACCGCCTTCGTGCCGTTCTCGCCGCTGGGGCGGGGGATTCTCTCCGATATTGATCTCGATCCCGACAGCTTCGGCGACACCGATTTCCGCAAAACCGGACCCCGGTTCACCGGCCGAAACTTCACCCACAACATGGACTACGTGCACAGGTTCCGCGCCTTCTGCCAAGGGCGTGGCTGGACGACGGCGGCGACCGCTCTGGCCTGGACGCTGGATCAGGGCGCGCATCTGATCCCGATCCCCGGGACGCGCGCGCCCGAGCACCTGCGAGACTGGGCCGGTGCGAGCGACATCACCTTGACCGATGCAGATCGCGCCGAGATTGCCCGGATCCTGCCACCGGGCTGGGCGATGGGAGATCGCTATTCCTATGCCCAACTGGTGGGTATCGAGCGCTACTGCTGAGCAGCGAACCGATTTGAATGTCGCGCGGGCGTCACGGGGTCGCGTCGTCCTTGGGCTTTTTGTGCCGCGCCAACAATCCCGGACTGCCCGCCGGCGCATACCATTCCTCGTTACGGGTGACGAACATCGTCGCCGCGAGGGCCACGAAGGCCAGCGTTGCCCCCGCGACCAGCGCAAAATCGGTGGATTGCAGGATCAGGTAGAGCACCGCGTAGAGCACCACCAGCAGCACCCCAAGCACCAAGGTGCGCCGGCCGAGCTTGAGCCCGAGCCCGCCAAACATCACCAGCAGCGCGATGGTGGCGGCGCTGGCCGCAAGATAGGCCGGCCCAAATCCGATATGCTCGGCATAGGAGAGCATGAGCAGAACGAAGATGGCTTGGGCAAGGCCGATGAGGATGTATTGCACCGGGTGCACCGGGCGCTCGCGCTGGCCTTCGATCAACAGCACGGTGAGGAAGGTGAGCGCGATGGTGAGCAGCCCGTAGCGCGCCGCGCGCCAGGCTTTCTGGTAGAAGTCGTTGGGTTGGAAATAGGCGACGCCGAAGGCCATGCGCGCCTCGGTCCCGTCCAGTGGAAGGTCTCGCCCGACCTGCGGCACGGCGCGGGCGAGGTGCGGGATCGTCCAGTTGGCGGTGAAGCCATGGGCCGTCACCTCCCGGCTGTCGGGCAGAAAGGCGCCGGTGAAGCTCGGATCGGGCCAATCACCGGCAATCCTCACCTCGCTCGAACGCCCGACCGGCGCAATCATCAATTCCTCGGCGCCGTTCAGGCCCAGCTGCAAGGTGAGGCCCTGCGCTTGGCGGATGTCTCCCACGCGAGCCGTGATGCCGGCGCGCTCGCTGAGGGGCTCCAGCGGCACTGCGGTGCCATCAACCAACAGCGCCGCCTCGCCCCGTAGCGACCGGTTGCTGGTGAGAAACAGTTCGAGGCGGGCTTCGTCCCAGAGAGGTTCTTCCCCCGGCTCAAGCGCCCCGATGCTGTCGGCGGTGGAGAAGTTGAAGGCGAGCGACACCTCGGCGGTATAGACCGGAACCTGGAAAATCCCGCGGTAGCGGGTCTGGGTTGCAGTGGTGAGATCGGCATCGAACTGCGCCGGGAGCAGGTAGACGGGCGCGCGATCCTCGATCCATGTGTCTTGATAGGTCTCATAGATCGTCTGGCCGCTTTCGGGATGCACCGCGATCTGACCGGTCGCCGGATCGACCACTTCGCGCTTCTTGGTCTCGGTCAGCTCGATCTGCACCGGCACCACCAGCACGGGCCCCGCGAGCACCTGCGCACCGCCCCATTCTTCGCCGACCGAGCTGATCGTGGCGCGGGAATAGTCGCGCCGCGCATCGATGATCGAAGAGACCATCTGCAACGGAATGGCCATCAGGAGCGCGAGAATGGCGACGATGAAGAACCGAAATCCGGCAGAGCGAAGCATGAAGGCCTCCGATGAAAATACCTTCCGGCCAGCCTAGCCAGCCGGCCACGCCCCGGCAATATTACCGGCCATGGCTGCGGTCATAGCCGTTCGGTTTCGGCGATTTCCAGCCTGCAAGTGCGCCTTCGGGCGGGGTAAACACCTCGACATGCAGCGGGTAACAGGCGGCTTCATCCGACGAATGACCCGTCGAGCAATCGCCGCCGGGGCAGGCGGAGAGCGCGCCAAGAAGGTCGATCTCGGCGAAGAACTCGATGAAGTCGCCCGGGCGCACCGGGCTCGCCTTCATGAAATATTGGCCGGTGTCGCGGGTGAAGCCCGTGCACATGAACACGTTCAGCACGTCATGGACGTGAAACTCCGCCTCTTTCAACGGCAGGCCGAGCTTGTCGGCCACCGCGCGGGTGAGGTTGGAGTGGCAGCAATGGTGGTAGGGATCCCCCGTGAGCAGGCAGTTGGTGTAGGGGTCGCAGCGCGTACCGATCACGTCATGTACCGAGCCGCCGAATTCGTCGAAGCCATACCAATCGAGCGTGTCGGCGATGATCGTCGCCATCGGCCGCAGATAGGGCAGGGACGACCACATCCTGTCGCCGGTGGAGAGATGCGTGCCGTGCAGCGCGCGGGTTTTCCCCGAGAAGAACCGCTCGGAGATGTCATGGGCGTTCCACAGGTTGAGATCGCCCACCTGCGGGCCCTCGACCGAGGAGATGCGAAAGAAGCTGCCCGCCGGCACCTCGAAGGCCCGCGCATCGCGCGGCGGCACGAAGATGTCGGCCACCTTGTCGGCCCCGGCCCGCGCCTTGCGGTAGAGCGCCAGATCGGGCTGCGGCAGGGTTTCGGGCGGATAGACGATGACCGGCGCGACGGCACGCCGGGCTTCGGCATCGGCGGGGGGCTTGGTTTCGGGGCGATCAGGTTTCAACGGGCCCATGCTCCTTGCTGGCCGCGACCAGCGCCTGTGCGAGGTCAGACACCGCCCCCGGACGCGTGAGGTCATGCGCCGAGGAGAGCACGAGGAAGCGGTCGAGCGCAAGCGCCGGGCCGGGCAGACGCACCAGCGCGCCCCGCCCCAGATCGCGCGCGACGAGGGCGGCATGGGCGATGAGGATGCCGGCGCCGTTCACCGCCTCCTCGACGGCCAGCGCATAGAGCGAATAGGCCGGGCCGCGCGTGGGCGGGGCGTGGCCGGCATGGGCGCTCCACAGCGCCCAGTCGTCGGGCCAGGCGCTGTCGGAAAGCTGCGGGAAGCTCTCGAGCGGGGCCCCGTCGGCGACGGCCTCGGCAATGGCGGGGGCGGCGACGGGAAAGATCACGTCGCGCGCGAGGGTGATGGCGCCGGGGGGCGGGTCGGCGAGATAGAACAGGCTCAGATCATAGGGTTCGCGGCGCAGGTTTGGGGGCGCCTCCAGCGCGGTTACCGAGATTTCCATGCCCGGGCGCGCGGCCCGGATCGCGGGCAGGCGCGGCGAGAGCCAGAGCTGGGCGATACTGGGCAGGGTGGCGATGTGGACATGCCCGCTCGCGGCCCCGGCCCGGGTAACCTGCACTGCCGCGCCCAGCTGGTCGAACGCCTCGGTGAATCGGGGCCGCACCAACTGGCCAAGCGGTGTGAGCCGCACGCCCTTCGCGTGGCGCTCGAACAGCTCCGCGCCGAAATAGGCCTCGAGCTGGCGGATGTGCTGGGTCACCGCGCCGGGCGTCACCCGAAGCTCCGCCGCCGCGGCGGCGAAGCCGCCGAGCCGGGCGGCGGCCTCGAAGGCGCGCAACCCGTTGAGAGGCGGCAGGACGGGGCGGGGGGGATTGACGGGCATTGCGAAGCCTCAGTTTTTCTAGGGCTAGATTTCAACAAAACTGATTTGCGCGACAGTGGAAACCCCTGTTTTGTGGGGGCGACAGGAATAGGAGCCAAGCCATGCCCGCCCTTCTGAAACGCGACTGGGTGCCCACCGGGGCCGAAGCCCGGGTTCAGACCATTGCCGGCGAAACCGCTCGGGCCGACACCGGTGCCATCGCCGCGCGGATCGACGCCCTGATCGCCGAGAACCGGGAGATTCACGAGCGCGAGTGTTTCAACCTTAACCCCGCCACCAACGTGATGAACCCCGCCGCCGAGGCCGCGCTCGCCTCTGGCATGGGCACGCGGCCGTCGCTGGGCTACCCCGGCGACAAATACGAGATGGGGCTGGAGGCAATCGAGCAGGTCGAGGTGATCGCCGCCGAGCTGGCGGGCGAGACCTTCGCCGCGCGCTACGCCGAGATCCGCGTGCCCTCGGGCGCGATTGCCAACCTCTACGGCTTCATGGCGCTGACCCGGCCGGGCGATGCAATTATCGCGCCGCCGGGCGAGATCGGCGGGCATGTCACCCACCACGCCGACGGCTGCGCCGGGCTCTACGGGCTCACCAGCCATGCCGCGCCGGTCAAACCCGATGGCTACACCGTGGATGTCGACGCGCTGGCGAAGCTGGCGCGCGAGGTGAAACCCGGCCTGATCACACTGGGGGGCTCGCTCAACCTCTATGAGCATCCGGTGGCCGAGGTGAAGGCGATTGCCGAGGAGGTGGGGGCGAAGCTGATGTTCGATGCCGCGCACCAATGCGGGATCATCGCCGGCGGACAGTGGAAAAACCCGCTCGCCGAGGGCGCCGATCTGATGACGATGAGCACCTACAAGAGCCTCGGCGGCCCGCCCTCGGGGCTGATCGTGACGAACGACGCCGAGATCGCCCAAAAGCTCGACGCCATCGCCTTCCCCGGCATGACGGCCAATTTCGACGCGGCGAAATCGGCGGCGCTGGCGATCACCCTGCTTGATTGGCGCGACTTCGGCGCGGCCTATGCGGCGAAGATGATCGAGGTTTCGCGCGCGCTGGCCGACGCTTTGGCCGCCGAGGGCCTGCCGGTATTCCGCACGGCCGAGGGCTTCACTGCCTCGCACCAATTTGCGCTTGAGGCCAGTGGTTTCGGCGGCGGGCAGGCGGCGTCGAAGACCCTGCGCAAGGCGGGGTTTCTGGCCTGCGGCATCGGGCTGCCGATCGCGCCGGTGGCCGGAGACATGAACGGGCTCAGGATCGGAACGCCGGAGCTGGTGCGCTGGGGGGTGACGGAGGCTGACGCGCCGCGCATGGCAAAGCTGATCGCGCAGGCGTTGCGTGCCAACGATCCCGCATCCCTGGCTGCGGACGTGGCCGAATGGCGCCGCGATTTTGACAAGCTGCACTTCATCCGCCAGGGGGGATGAGCCTGTCGGGCAAGGCAACGTGACGGAAACCAGCGCCAGCCCCGGGGGCGCCCATCACGGACATCATCCGCTGACGGATTCGCAGATCCTTGCCTAGTCACGGCGGTCCCGGCATCTGGTCGACGGAATGTGGCACATTTGCAAGGCTTTGCCCGTGAAATGGTCCAATGGGTCAAATCGGAGCGAGAAAACGCAAGCTTGAGTTGGCAGCCGCTCTGGCCGTCGCTAATGTGCCGGCAGTTCTAGGGGGAGCGGGACGTGTTTCGATCAATTTCTCTGCGCGCCGCGTGGCGGGCGATTTTGGGGCTTCTTGGCCTTGGGCTCTTGTCGGCCTGTTCCTACCCGGATCTCTCTCCCTCGTTCCCCGAAGACGCGAAATCGCTTCGGGCCGAGACCTTTGACTGCTGTTTCGAACCCGAAAAGTTCTATCCCGCACCGTTGATCCGCGCCATCATCCCCCTGGCTACGGCTTTGGGCCCAACCGTCGCCGGGTCGGTCTATGGCGACTTCTATGAAACTGAATTCCCGGGCACGCTCACCGGCAAACCGGAACCGGTCGAGGCCGTTGTTTCCCGGATGCAGCCGCTCGATTTCATGGTTGTGGGCAGTACGTCCTACAAGATGGGCCGCATGGTTCCGGGGCGGTTTACCCACGGGCTTGTCTATGTCGGAACGGAGGCCGAACTGCGCGCGGCGGGGCTTTGGAGCATTCCGGAAATCGTGCCCTACCATGATGACATCCGCGCGGGCATGACCTTTTTGCAAGCGGCCGCACCCGCCGTGCATCTGACGACACCCAAAAAAGCTTTTGAGCGTGACCGCGTTCTCGCCATCCGGCCCCAGCTGAGCTACGCCGAGCGCCGGCTGGCGATCAAGCGTTTGTTCGCGTCGATGGGAGTGCCGTTCAACTACACCATGGGTGTTGACCCGACGCATCAGACCTTTTCCTGCACGGGGCTGCTGAAATACGCGATGCCCAGCCTCGGGCTCCGGACCCGGCAGGCCTACGGCCAACAGGCGATGTATCCCGACGATCTCGCGGCGCAGGCGATCCGTGGCGAGAACATGAAGATCATCACCTACGTGCTCGGCAACGACGGCCCGGGGTTCAGCTATCGCAGCACCTATGCGCTCATGGTCGATATCGCAGCCTATTGGGGCGTTCCCGATACGCCGTAAAAACCGGCAGAGAGGAGACGGGCAGCAGATGTCGGCCTTGTTTCAACGCTTGAGTTCCATTGTCGCGTTATTCGTCGCAGTCGCATTTGTCGCGTCGTGTTCGAACCCGGACGTCGGCCCGGATTTCGCCGAAAAGGCCCGTGATCTGGAGGCTGAAACATTCGACTGCTGTTTCGATCCGGAAAAGTTCTACCCCGCCCCCCTGATCTCAGTGGCGATCGTGCTGGCGGAAGAAGTGGCGCCATTAGTCGCCGGCCCTGTCTACGAAGCTTATGGCGGCGAGAAACGCGAGGGATTGCTCTCGGGCAATACCGAGGCACACGAGTTGATCCTCTCCCACCTGAAACCCCTTGACGTGTTGTTGCGCTCGAATTCGTCGATTGGGCCCACGGCGCGCACGACCCCGGGGCGTTTCGGCCATGCCTTGCTCTATCTCGGCACAGAAGCGGAATTGCGCGCTGTCGGGGCGTGGGAGCTGCCGGAAGTCCGCCCCTATCACGATGACATCCGGGCCGGGAGAATCATCGCCGAGGCGACCTATCCGGGCGTTCGCATGCGAACGCCCGGGGTGGCGTTTTCGACCGACCGGGTCTTTGCGGTTCGCCCGACCCTTTCGCACACACAGCGGCACCAATCGATCCGACGCGCCTTCGGCCTGATCGGAACACCTTTCGACTACACGATGGCGATCAATCCCGACCTCAGTCGCGTGTCCTGCACCGGCTATATCGACCGCGTGCTGACAGACGTGCGTCTGACCCGTCGCGAGGCCTATGGCTTGACGGTTGTTCTGCCTGACGACATTGCCGCCCAGGCCATCCGAGGTGATCGGCTCGACGTGGTCAGCTACGTGGTCGGGACCGAGGATGGCCACATTCGGCGCAGCACTCTTGCCGCGATGGTGGAAATCGCTTCCTTCTGGGGCTTCGCCGAGTAGAGCGTCCAAGGGCCTTTCGGGGGCCTAGAAGAACGCCTGAAGGCCCGTCTGCGCACGCCCGAGGATCAGGGCGTGCACGTCATGGGTGCCTTCGTAGGTGTTGACCGTCTCGAGGTTGATCATGTGGCGGATCACCTGAAACTCGCCCGAGATACCGTTGCCGCCGTGCATGTCGCGGGCGTTGCGGGCGGCGTCGAGCGCCTTGCCGCAATTGTTGCGCTTAACCAGCGAGATCATCTCCGGCGCGGCTTGGCCCTCGTCCATCAGCCGGCCCACCCGCAAGCTCCCCTGTAGCCCGAGCGCGATCTCGGTCTGCATGTCGGCGAGCTTCTTCTGGTAGAGCTGCGTGCCGGCGAGCGGCTTGTTGAACTGGTGCCGGTCGAGCCCGTATTGCCGCGCGGCGTGCCAGCAGAACTCGGCCGCGCCAAGCACGCCCCATGAGATGCCGTAGCGCGCGCGGTTGAGGCAGCCGAACGGCCCCTTGAGGCCCTCGACGTTCGGCAGAAGCGCGTCTTCGCCCACTTCGACACCGTCCATCACGATCTCGCCGGTGATCGAGGCGCGCAAGGAGAGCTTGTTCTGGATTTTGGGCGCGGAGAGGCCCTTCATGCCCTTCTCCAGAACGAAACCCTTGATCTTTCCGCCATGCGCTTCGGACTTCGCCCAGACGACGAAAACGTCGGCGATCGGGGAGTTTGAAATCCACATCTTCGAGCCGGTAAGCTTGTAGCCCGTCGCGGTTTTCTCCGCGCGGGTTTTCATCCCGCCCGGGTCGGAGCCCGCATCGGGTTCGGTGAGGCCGAAGCAGCCGATCAGTTCGCCCGAGGCAAGGCCGGGGAGGTATTTCTGCCGCTGTTCCTCGGTGCCATAGGCGTAGATCGGATACATCACCAGCGAGCTCTGCACCGACATCATCGAACGGTAGCCACTGTCGATCCGCTCCACTTCGCGCGCCACCAGCCCATAAGAGACATAGGAGCCGCCGAGCCCGCCGTATTCCTCGGGGATGGTCACCCCGAGCAGGCCCATCTCGCCCATCTCGCGGAAGATCGCCGGGTCCGTCGCCTCGGTCTCGAAGGCCTCGATCACGCGCGGCGCGAGCTTCTCGGCGGCATAGGCGCGGGCGGCATCACGGATCATGCGCTCGTCTTCGGCCAGCTGGTCGTTGAGGCGGAACGGATCCTCCCAATCGAAGCTCGAGAGCTCCGGGCGGCTCTTGGCGGGCAGCTTGTGGGTCATGATGGTCTCCGTCGCGTCGTGTCCTTTGTGGCTGTATTGCGCAATATCCTGAGCAATGCTAGGAGAAAATTGCGCAATCCGACAGCGAGGCTGCGATGAATGATGATTTCGACGTGGGTACAAGGCTGAAGGCCCTGCGGCAGGCCGCCGGGCTGAGCCAACGCCAGCTTGCCGAGCGGGCCGACGTGCCGCATGGCCAGATATCCATGATCGAGACGGGGCGCTCAAGCCCTTCGGTCGCATCGCTGCGGCGCATCCTCGGGGGCTTGGGGATCACCATGTCGGCGTTTTTCGAGCCTGACGAGACACCCCGCACGCAGGTGTTCTTCCGTGCCGCCGATCTCACCGACCTGACCGGCCAGCTCGGCGACGGCGTGGCGATCGCACAGGTGGGCGATGCGCTGGCGCACGGGCTTCAGATCCTGGATGAGACCTACGCGCCGGGCGCTGACACCGGCGAAGCGATGCTGGATCACGAGGCCAACGAGGGCGGCGTCGTTGTCGAGGGCGAGATCGAGGTGACCGTGGGCAATCAGCATATGGTGCTCGGGCCCGGAGACGCCTATTTGTTCGACAGCCGTGCGCCACACCGATTTCGTAACATCGGCGCGCGTCCGGCCCGCATCATATCCGCCTGCACGCCGCCCTATCTGTGAGGAGAGACCCATGAAACCGCTCGAAGGCCTCAAGGTGGTCGAACTCGCGCGCGTGCTTGCGGGGCCATGGGCCGGGCAGGCGCTAGCCGATCTGGGCGCGGAGGTGGTGAAGGTGGAGAGCCCCGAGGGCGACGACACCCGTCGCTGGGGCCCACCGTGGATCGAGCGCGAAGGCGACAGGACGGCGGCCTATTTCTACGCGGCCAACCGGGGCAAGAGCTCGGTCGTCGCGAATTTCGCCACCCCGGAAGGGCAGGAGACGGTGCGTGCCCTCGTGGCCGAGGCCGACATCTTGATCGAGAACTTCAAGGTGGGCGGGCTTGCCAAATTTGGGCTCGACTATGCCAGCCTGAAAGAGCTGAACCCGCGCCTGATCTATTGCTCGATCACCGGCTTTGGCCAGGATGGCCCGCGCGCCAGCCAGCCCGGCTACGATTTCATGATCCAAGGCCTATCAGGGTTGATGTCGATCACCGGCGAGAAGGGCGGCGAGCCGATGAAGGTGGGCGTGGCTGTCACGGATGTGGTGACGGGGCTCTACGCCACCATCGGCATCCTCGCCGCCGTCGAACAGCGCCACCGCACCGGGCGCGGCCAGCAGATCGACATGTCGCTTCTCGACAGCGCCACCGCCCTGCTCGCCAACCAGGCGATGAACTACCTCGCGACCGGCACCAGCCCCGGACGCCTCGGAAACGCTCACCCGAACCTCGTGCCCTACGATGCCCTTCCGGTGGCGGATGGCCACGTGATCGTCGCGGTCGGCAATGATCGGCAATTCGCGGCGCTGTGCGAGATGCTCGGGCTGGGGATGCTGGCCGACAATCCGAAGTTTGCCACCAACGCCGCCCGGATCGAGAACCGCGATCTGGTGATGGGCATTCTCGCGGAGGCCACCGCGCAGTGGGAGCGCGCGCCCTTGCTGAAGGCGCTGGGCGAGGTCGGCGTGCCGGCCGGCCCGATCAACGACATTGCCGAGACTTTTGCCGATCCACAGCTGCGCGCCCGCGGGATGCAGATCGCGCCCGAGGGTGTGCCGGGTGTGCGGGGCCCCTGGGTCTTCTCCGACGCCGAACTTGCGCTGGAGCACACGGCGCCGGTGTTGCCGAAGAAGACATGAAAAAAGCCCGGGCACGGGGCCCGGGCTTTCTCGGTTTCACTGTCCCGCGAAAACCTAGTGCAGTTTGCTTTCGACGTCGCTGATCGCCTCGTCGATGAGCTTGTTGCCCTCGGCGGCGGTCATGTTCTTGGCGATCAGGTCCTGCGCCGCACCGATCGAGACCGACACGGCGGTATCGCGCACTTCCTTGATGGCGGCGGTTTCGGCCGACTTGATCTGATCTTCCGCCGAGGCAATCCGCCGGGCGATGGCGGCTTTCAGCTCTTCCTTCGCCACTTCAGCCGCTTCCGCAGCCTCAAGCTTCGCGTGCTCGACGATATGCGCGGCCTGCTCGGCCACTTCCTTCTGCTTGCGCTCGTAGGACGCCAGAATCGTCTGCGCTTCTTCACGCAGGCTTCGGGCCTCCTCAAGCTCTGCCGAGATGTTCTCGGCACGCTGGTCGAGCATCCCGCCAATCAGCCCCGGCACCTTGAAATAGAGCAGGACGCCGAGAAACACGATGAATGCGAGCAGCACGATGAAATTGGTGTTGTGCAGCGAGAAGAACGGCCCCGACGCGGCGACAGCGGGGCTCGCGGCGAAAGCAAGAGCAAGGGTCAGAAACTTGTTCATGGTCTTACCCTTTCATCCGAGCGTTGATGGCGGCGGTGATCGACTTGGCATCCGCCTTCGATCCCATCGCGGAGAGGATCTCCTTGGTGGTGTCCTTGGCCACCGCCTTGACGCTCTCCACGGCCCCGGCCCGGATCTCTGCGATCGCCTGTTCAGATTCCGCAGCCTTGGCGGAAATCACGTCATCGGCTTGCGCCTGCGCCGCATCGAGCTCGGCCTGGATCTCTGCCTTGGCCTCGGCCGCAATCTTCTGGGCCTCGGCGCGGGCCTCGGCGAGGGCCACGTTGTAGGCCTCTTCCGCCTCAACAGCTTTCTGCTTCAGCTCTTCCGCGGCTGCGATGTCATTCGTGATCGTGCTCTGACGTTCGGCCAGAACCCCGGCGATGCGGGGCAGGGCGACGCGGCTGAGCACGAAGAAGATGACAACCAAGGTCACCACCAGCCAGAAGATCTGGTTCGGGAAGGTGCCGAAGTCGAGCTGCGGCATGCCGGCGGCGCTGGCCTCGTGGGCCATGTCTGCCGCGCCGTGGGCCGCGTCAGCAGCCGTGGCGGTATGTTCGGTTCCGCTTGCCATGTGGTCCTCCAAAAACCCGTGTCGGAATGGGTGAGGCTACGCTGTGGCGCGCACCCTCACCCGTTCGTAAGGAAGGGTCGCGAAGGATCAGACGGCAAACATCAGCAGCAGCGCGACGAGGAACGAGAAGATCCCGAGCGCTTCCGCGAAGGCGATGCCGATGAAGAGGGTCGCGGTCTGGCCGGGGGCCGCCGACGGGTTGCGCAGGGCGCCCGCGAGGAAGTTGCCGGCCACGTGGCCAACACCGATGGCCGAAACGCCCGAGCCGATGCCTGCGAGGCCGGCGCCGATGAATTGACCGAGTTGTGCGATATCGCCTTCCATGATGTTTCTCCTTACGATGGAATTCGGGTTGATCTGGTTGAGCCTTCTCGTCTCAGTGCGCCGGGTGCAGCGCGTCTTTCAGGTAAACGACGGTCAGGATGGTAAACACGTAGGCCTGGACCCCGGCGACGAGCATCTCGAGCCCGTACACGGCGGTGATCGACAGAACCGCGACCGGGCTGATGGCGGCGATGGCCGCGAACCCGGCAAAAACCTTCATCACGGCGTGGCCTGCCATGATGTTGCCGCCAAGTCGGATGGAATGGCTGACCGGGCGCACGAAGTAGGAAATCAGCTCGATCACGGCCAGCACCGGGCGCAGCACCAGCGGTGCCGAGGAGACCCAGAACAGGCTGAGGAAGCCAAGCCCGTTCTTGACGAAGCCAACGATCGTGACGGTCAGGAACACGGTGATCGCCAGCACGCCGGTCACGGCGAAATGCGAGGTCGGTGCGAAGCTGGTCGGGATCAGGCCGAGGTAGTTCGAGAACAGGATGAACATGAAAACGGTGAAGATGTAGGGGAAGAACTTCACCGCATCCTTGCCCGCCACGTCCTCGACCATTTTGTAGGTGAAACCGTAGAGAACCTCGGCGATCGATTGCGTGCGCGAGGGCACCACGGCGCGTCCACGGGTGCCGAAGATGAACAGCGCGATGATCGCCAGCACGGCGATGGCGAGCCAGAGGGTCACGTTGGTAATCGTGTACCAGTGAATCGGGCCGTCGCCGCCAAACAGGGGCTTCACGATGAACTGGTCGAGCGGGTGGAACACCAGCCCGCCGGTCTCTTCGCCATGTGCCGTCTCAGTCGCCACGTTTCTCTTCCTCGTTCAAGGCGACCTTGGCCGCCTGTTGCTTCTCGATCTCCTTGGCCGACGACAGCATGGTTTTCACACCCGCCGCGAGGCCGAGGAGAGTGAAGATCACCAGGAACAGGGGCATCGTCCC
>JANTFS010000033.1 GCA_024763335.1 Paracoccaceae bacterium
CCGGTGCGCCCGTCGATCACCATCAGCGTTTCAAGGAACGGGAACTGGCCGCCGTTTGCAGCCGCAAGCCCGGTCAGCCCCGGCACCTCGATGTTGAGAATGTCGGCAAACGGGCCGTTGCCCATCCCGCTTTCCCCATGGCAGATGGCGCAAGCGGTCATGTATTCGGTTTTTCCCGGATCGTCCTGAGCCATCGCCCCAAGTGTCGAACCCGCCAGAACAACCGCTGCCAAAGTCAAAAGCTTCCTGGTTTTCATATCACCCTCCCGTGTCTTTCATCGGCAAACCCGCCTTCGTCCCGCCCCGGCGGGTCTGCCGCCGGGGCGGGGGGTCGATCCTAGAATTCCTGGATCGAGGCGAGATATTCGACCAGCGACAGAAGCCGCCCGCGGGCGATCATTTCGGCGCCGTAGTCACCGGCTTGCTGGGCGGCCTCGCGTGCGAAGCTGTCGCCCCACACCGGCATGTTACTGCCGTGGCCGCGCACCCCGGTGCGTCCGTCGATCGCCATCAGCGTATCAAGGAACGGGAAGTCCCCGCCGTTGTTCTTTGCCAGAACCGTGAGGTCCGGCACGTCCACGGTGAGAATGCCCGCAATCGGCCCGTCGCCGACCCCGCTTGTGCCGTGGCAGGATGCGCAGTGATTCATGTACTCATACTGCCCTGACACCATATCCCCGGCTGTCGCCGAAAGGCTGCTGGCAGCGAGGATGGCTGCGATGAATGTTGTCAGACGTCTCATCATTCCTCCCTCCTTTCGATCTGCAATTATTATGGAATAACATAATGGGACACCCCGCCTTGATCGGGCGCAGGTGGGGCAAAATCGGCAAGATTTGGCCGATGCTCAGGCGCTGTAGAGCGCCGCCCAGCGGTTGATCAGCTGGTGCTGCAACCAGCGTGAGCGTCGCGCCCAGGCCCGGGCGCCATCGGGCCGCTCCATGTCTTCGCGGGCAATCTGCGCGCGCCGATCGGTGTCGCCGGTGAAGATGGCAAAGGCCAGCGGTGCGCCCTCGGCTGAGGTCACGTAGCCGGCAAGGCTCGAAACGAAATTCAGAGAGCCGGTCTTGGCATGGATGGTGTGGCGGGCTGTGGCATCGGGCTCGCCGTTCGCATTTTTCGGCGGGATTTCCTTCATCAGCGCGTGCAGCATGCTGCCGGGCCCGACCTTGACCAGCAGGCTGGCCATGTCCGAGGCCGAAATCCGCGAACTGTCGCCAAGCCCGGAGTGATCGACGAACCGCGCCGTGCGGGCGCCAAAGCCGTCGCGCATCCAGCGGCTCATCGCCGCCGCCGACACCTTCAGGCTGTCGGCCGGTGCGCCCCGCGCCGCGCTCGCCGTCAGCCCGATCACTTCCGCCGACAGGTTGGTGGAATATTTCAACATCAACCGCGTGATCGCCTCCAGCCGCGCGCTGTCGTGCGCGACGAGCACAGTGCCGCGCGGCCGCTCGCGTGCGGCCTGCGGGGCGGGCAGGGTGATACCCTGCGCCGCGGCCAGCACCTGCATCACCTCGCCGGCATAAAGATCGGGCCGTCGCACCGGCAGCCAGCGGGTGCCCCCGTTGCCCAGCGCCTTGCTGGCCACGGTCCACTCGTCAACGCCGCCCTGCGCGCGGTAGGTATAGGTCGGCAACTCGCGGTTCACCACCGCCATCTTCGCCACCGTCACCGCCGGGCGCAGCGTCGCCGAGCGCGCATCGAGGCTGACAGACCAGCCCGCCTGCGCCTTCTGCCACTGGAAATGCACCCGGTTGTAGTTGAGATTGAGCCCCGAGATCGCCGGGTTGTAGCTGACGTGATCGGGCTGGGCGGGATCGATGCTGCGCACATAGGGCAGCGCTCCGGCATAGACCCGGAACCGCCCCGTCACCGCCCGCACCCCGCGCGCCTTCAGAGCCGCGGCCATCTCTGCCAGCGCATCGGTGTCGAGCACCGGGTCGCCGCTGCCCACCAGCACCAGATCGCCCTGCACCACGCCGTCCTCGACCGGCCCGGTGGCGATCATCCGGGTGGTGAAGCTGTAGTCCGCCCCGAGCGCCGAAAAGCCGTAAAGCGCCGTCACCGCCTTGGCGACCGAGGCCGGCGGCATCGCCAGATCGGGAGCGCGGCTCTCCAGAACGACGCCGGTGCGCGCATCCGCCACAACAAAACCGATCCGCCCGCCGAGCTGCGCCTTTGCAATCAGATCGTCGATCGAAGGGCGGGTGAGCCGGGCAATCTCGGGCGCCGCCCCGCCGATCCTGTCCGGCCGGCTGGCCGGGCGGATCGACCGCAACGGCGCTTCCGCGAAGGTTACCCCCGCAGCTGCCGACAATCCCCCCGCCAAAAATACTCGTCTCGAAATACCCCCAAGCATGCGCGCGAGTTAAACAAGCTGCCCGAGTCGTCTCAAGACCCCTTCTGGAAACAATCCACAGGATTGTTGCGCGGCGCGAAATAAACCGTTTCGCCGGCGCCCGCCCTCCGCTGCTCAGCCGCGCCATGCCCCCCGTGCCCGGATCGCGCTCGACGAGGTGTCGATCATCGGCACGTTGATCAGGCACCAGGCCGGGGCCTCGGCCATCGCCAGGCGTTTGGCCGCGCTGCCCGGCAGCCGTGCGGCGCGAAACCGCCGGGCCGCGGGCGAGGTGCGCGCCGCCACCCGTTCGCCGGGGCGCGCGATCACGCCCACCGGCACCGCCTGCATGATCTCTTCCCAGCGCTCCCAGCGGTGAAACCCGGCGAGGTTGTCCGCGCCCATGAGCCAGACGAAGCGCACGCCCGGATAAAGCGCAAACAGCCGGCCGAGCGTCTCGGCGGTGAACCGCGTGCCAAGCCGGGCCTCGATGTCCGAAACCACCACCCGCGGATGCTGCATCACCGCCCGGGCGCGGTCCAGCCGCTGCGCCAAGGGTGCCGGCCCGGTCGGCTTGAGCGGGTTGCCCGGCGTCACCAGCCACCACACCTGGTCGAGCCCGAACCGCTTCAGTGCCTCGCGGGTAATATGCGCGTGGCCTTCATGCGCCGGGTCGAACGACCCGCCGAGAAGCCCGACGCTCTGCCCGGCGCGCGCATATGGGATGTCATACCGCATCATCGCGCCTGATTGGCCTGCCCCGTGGGCCCTGTCAATCGCGCCGGCGTGCCAACCTGCGCCCCGCCGGCCGGCCGAACCCCCGGACCGTGTCTTCATCTTTCCAGAAATATCCCGGGGGGAACCTCCAATTCGCCCCGGCGAATTGGAGGTGGGGGGCTGGCCCCCCACTGCGCCTTAGCCCGTCTCGGAAGATGCCGCCCAGAGGTTGATCGCCTCCTCATCGGCGTAGCGGTCGATCTCCGCCAGCTCGGCCTCGGTAAAGTCGAGGTTGCCCACCGCGCCCGCGCAATCCACCACCTGTTCGGGCCTCGATGCCCCAATCAGCGCCGAGGTGATCCCGCCCCCGCGCAACACCCAGGCAATCGCCATCTGCGCCAGCGTCTGCCCCCGGCCTTCTGCAATCGCATTCAGCGCCCGGATGTGCGCGACGGCCTGTTCGCTCAACATCCCCGGATCGAGCGACTTGCCCTGACTCGCCCGGCTTCCCGCCGGAATACCGCCGAGATACTTCGTCGTCAGCATCCCCTGCGCCAGCGGCGTGAAGGCAATCGACCCCACGCCCAGCTCTGCCAGCGTGTCTTTCAGCCCATCGCGCTCCACCCAACGGTTCAGCATGTTGTAGCTCGGCTGATGAATGAGCAGCGGCGTGCCCATCTCGCGCAGGATCGCCACCGCCTCGCGCGTCCGTGCCGAGTTGTAGGATGAAATCCCCACATACAAAGCCCGTCCCGAGCGCACGATATAGTCCAGCGCCCCCATCGTCTCCTCCAACGGCGTCTCCGGATCGAACCGATGGCTGTAGAAAATATCGACATAATCCAGCCCCATGCGCTTCAGCGACTGGTCACAGGACGCGATCAGATACTTGCGCGACCCCCACTCGCCATAGGGCCCCGGCCACATGTCATAGCCCGCCTTCGATGAGATGATCAGCTCATCGCGATAGCCTGCAAAATCTTTCCGCAGGATCTCGCCAAACGCCTCCTCCGCACTCCCCGGCGGCGGCCCGTAATTGTTGGCAAGATCGAAATGCGTGATCCCATGATCGAACGCCGTCCGGCAGATCGCGCGCTTGGTCTCATGCGGCGTGTCATGCCCGAAATTGTGCCACAGCCCGAGGCTCACGGCTGGCAGCTTGAGCCCCGAGGCCCCGCAGCGATTGTAAACCATCCGCTCATAGCGGTCCTCGGCCGGGGCGTAGGCCCTTTCAAAAACTTTCGGTGGAAGCGTTTTGCCCCCCATGATCCGCCCTCCATTCCCGGTCAGGATTGCCCTCGCCCCCTTGTCTGGCTATCTAGGCGTGAAGTCAAACACGAGGATGCGCGCACAATGGCTGCTTACCAGTATGTCTACCACATGGATGGGGTTTCCAAGACCTACCCCGGCGGCAAGAAGGTGTTTGAGAACATCCGCCTGTCCTTCCTGCCCGGCGTCAAGATCGGCGTGGTCGGCGTCAACGGCGCGGGTAAGTCGACGCTGCTCAAGGTCATGGCCGGGTGGGACAAGGATTTCACCGGCGAGGCCTGGGCTGCCGAGGGCGCCAACGTCGGTTACCTGCCGCAGGAGCCCGAACTTGATCCGGCGCTGGACGTGCGCGGCAACGTGATGGAAGGCGTGAAGGCCAAGAAAGACATCCTCGACCGCTACAACGAGCTGGCGATGAATTACTCGGACGAGACCGCCGAGGAGATGGCCGAGTTGCAGGACACGATCGACGCGCAGAACCTGTGGGATCTCGACGCCCAGGTCGATGTCGCCATGGAAGCCCTGCGCTGCCCGCCCGACGACGCCATGCCAGACAACCTCTCGGGCGGTGAAAAGCGCCGGGTCGCGCTCTGTGCCCTGCTGCTCGAAAACCCCGACATGCTGCTGCTCGACGAACCCACCAACCACCTCGATGCCGAGACCATCGCCTGGCTGCAACAGCACCTGATCGACTACAAGGGCACCTGCCTGATCGTCACCCACGACCGCTACTTCCTCGACGACATCACCGGCTGGATTCTCGAACTCGACCGCGGCCGCGGCATCCCCTACGAGGGCAATTATTCGGCCTGGCTCGAACAGAAGGCCAAGCGGCTCGAACACGAGGCCCGCGAGGACAAATCCAAGCAAAAGACCCTCGAGCGCGAGCTTGAATGGATGCGGCAGGGCCAGAAAGCCCGGCAAGCCAAGTCCAAGGCCCGGATCGCGGCCTATAACGATCTCGCCAACCAGTCCGAACGCGAGAAGATCACGCGGGCGCAAATCGTCATCCCGCGCGGGCCCCGCCTTGGCTCCAAGGTCATCGAGGTGAATAACCTCAAGAAGCACATGGGCGACAAGCAGCTGATCGAAGACCTCAGCTTCAGCCTCCCCCCCGGCGGCATCGTCGGCGTGATCGGCCCCAACGGCGCGGGTAAAACCACGCTGTTTCGCATGCTCACCGGGCAGGAGCAGCCCGACGCCGGCAGCGTGGAATACGGCGACACTGTCCAGCTGGCCTACGTCGACCAATCGCGCGACGCGCTCGACCCGAGCGCCACCGTCTGGGAAGAAATTTCCGGCGGCGCCGAGCTGATCGACCTCGGCGACGCGCAGGTCAACTCCCGCGCCTATTGCTCGTCGTTCAACTTCAAGGGCGGCGACCAGCAGAAGAAGGTCGGCCTCCTCTCCGGCGGCGAACGCAACCGTGTCCACATGGCGAAACTGCTCAAATCCGGCGGCAACGTCCTCCTCCTCGACGAACCGACCAACGACCTCGACGTCGAAACCCTGCGCGCCCTGGAAGACGCCATCGAAACCTTCGCCGGCTGCGCCGTCATCATCTCCCACGACCGCTTCTTCCTCGACCGCCTCTGCACCCATATCCTCGCCTTCGAGGGCGAGGCCCACGTGGAATGGTTCGAAGGCAACTTCGAGGACTACGAGGAAGACAAGAAACGCCGGCTGGGCCCGGATGCTCTCGAACCCAAACGCCTGAAATACAAAAAGTTCACCCGGTAGGGTGGGTGACAACCCACCATTGCGGCGTTCGGGGTTTTGCGAGCACGCGTAGAGTGGGTGACAACCCACCGCTCCCTCATGCAACCGTCCAATTCGACCGCCGAAAAAAATTTGCACCGCACAATGGTGGGTTAACACCCACCCTACGCCGCCCAACGCCCTTCCCGCATCGCGCGGTGCACCGACGAATACGGCCAGTCCTCCGGCCGCTCGGCAAACCCGTGCTTCACCGGGTTGAAATGGCAATATGCCACATGTGCGGCAAAATCGGCCTCATCCCGGATCGTGTGTTCCCAAAACCGCCGTTGCCAAATCCCCACCTCCCCTTTCGCCCGTTTGGATGCCGAGACCCGTAGGGTGGGTGCCAACCCACCATCCGCCCCACCTTTCAATACGGCTTTCGAAAACCGCGTCTTGATCTTCTTCCACCGCACGGAAAAATCGCTGTCCCCATTCGGCAAGGTCCACACGGCGTGGAGGTGGTCGGGCATCACCACGATCGCCTCGGTGCACAGCGGATGCTCCGCCGCCACCGACGCATAGGCCGTCCGCAAATCGTCGATCCGCTCGATGAGTAACCGCGACCCGCGGTCCGCGAGGTTCACCGTGAAGAAAAATGTGCCTCCGGGGCGATGCATGCGGCGGTAATTTGGCATCCTCGCATGATGGTCGACCTTGGTTTATGGTGGGTTAACACCCACCCTACGCCTCATTCCCCCGCCGGATCGCCTCGTCCATCGTTACCCCTGCGCGGCGTCGGTCTCCCGGGGCGGTCTTCATCCGGGCCCGGGCCGGACATCCGCCTCGGCGTGCGTTCTGCCTTGAAGTTGCAGTCGCAGGCCCTGTGGCCCAACGGAAAAGGGCGGTCCGTAGACCACCCTTTCCGGATTCCCCTTCGCCTGAGGCCGCACCTTTCAGGTGGCCCCGTCGAGGCGCAAAGGCATATGGGTGCGAAACACACTCACCTTTTCACCCTACGACAGCCAAACCATAGGGTGAGTCGCCCGGTTTTCAAAGAAAATTCGAAACCGGGCCCGGTCCGGCCCGTCTCAACGCGCCGGGCCGGTGGCGGAACGAGATTGCGTTTGGCGCCGGCCGCCGATAGTTTTTGATCAAATCCTGGGGCGCGGCGCGCCCGAGCCAACACGGAGATCACCATGGACGGGTTCAACGAAAACGACATTTCCCACGTCGTCGAGGCCGACAAGGCCCATGTCTGGCATCACCTGATCCAGCACAAACCCTTCGAGACCAGCGATCCGCGGATCATCGTCGAGGGCAAGGGCATGCGCGTGTGGGATGCCAAGGGCAAGGAATACATCGACGCGGTTTCCGGCGCGGTCTGGACCGTCAACGTCGGCTACGGGCGCGAGACCATCGCCGATGCGATTCGCGACCAGATCGTGAAGCTCAATTATTTTGCCGGCTCGGCAGGCACCGTTCCCGGCGCGCTTTATGCCGAGAAACTCATCGAGAAGATGCCGGGGATGAGCCGGGTCTATTATGCCAACTCGGGCTCGGAGGCGAACGAGAAGGTCTTCAAGATGGTCCGCCAGATCGCCCACAAGCGTTATGGCGGCAAGAAGCACAAGATCCTCTACCGCGAGCGCGATTACCACGGCGGCACCATCGGCACGATGTCGGCCGGCGGGCAGACCGAACGGGTCATGCAATACGGCCCCCTCGCGCCGGGCTTCGTCGAGGTGCCGCATTGCCTCGAATACCGCGCGCAGTGGGACCTTTCCGGCGAGGCCTATGGCGCGCGTGCCGCCGAGGCGATCGAGGAGGTGATCCTGCGAGAGGGCCCCGACACGGTCGGCGCGCTCTGCCTTGAGCCGATCACCGCCGGCGGCGGCGTGATCCTGCCGCCCGAGGGCTACTGGCCGCGGGTGCAGGAGATCTGCGAGAAATACGACATTCTCCTGCATATCGACGAGGTCGTTTGCGGGATGGGCCGCACCGGCACGTGGTTTGGTTACCAGCATTACGGGATCAAGCCCGATTTCGTGACGCTCGCCAAGGGTGTGGCCTCGGGCTATGCGGCGATCGGGGTGACGGTTACGACCGAGAAGGTCTTCGAGTTGTTCAAGGACGATCCCACCGACCCGCTCGACCATTTCCGCGATATCTCGACCTTCGGCGGCTGCACCGCGGGGCCGGCGGCCGCGATCGAGAACATGCGCATCATCGAAGACGAGGGGCTGTTGGAAAACACCACCGCCATGGGCGCGCGGATGCTGGCCAATCTCGAAGCGCTGATGGACAAGCACGAGATCATCGGCGACGTGCGCGGCAAGGGGCTTTTCCTCGGTGCCGAACTGGTGCGCGACCGGACGAGCAAGGAGCCGGTGAGCGAGAGGGAGATTGCCGCCGTGGTGGCCGAATGCGCCGCGCAGGGGGTGATCATCGGCTCGTCGAACCGCTCGGTTCCGGGGCTGAACAACGTACTCACGTTCGCCCCGGCGCTCATCGCCACCGCCGACGACATCGACGCGATCACCGACACGGTCGACCGGGCACTGGCCAAGGTGTTCGGCTAGGCCGGCCCGTGGCAGCCGCCGACAAGCCCGCCATCGGAGCACACCCAAGGGGGGAGACCGCGATGAAAAATCCACTGGCACCTCTGGGGCTCGCGCTCCTTGCGGCGATCTTCGCCGCCTCTGCCTCCGCTCAGGACGGGCTCACCATCACCGAACCGGAACGTGGCACGGTCTGGGTCGAGGGACGCGAGGGCGTCGTGCGCTGGGAGGCGGGCGGCACCGGCCAGTTCTGCATCGCCTTGCGGGTGGGCGGCAAGGACTTGGGGCTTCTCAACGATTGCGACACCGATGCCGCCGCTGGTGAGTTCCGCTGGACGATCCCCGAGGGGCGGCTCACCGGCTTTGGGCCTGACATCATGCGCGATGTCCACGTGGGTCTGTTCCGGGCCGACGGGCAGGGTGCGCCGGTGGAAAGCCCCGGCTTCACCGTGGTCGGCCACGAGCCCGCGCCCCATGCATCGGCCGCAGAAGCAATCGGCGCCTATTACGAAGCGCTCGATGGGGGCGACTACCACGCGGCCTATGGCCTTCTCAGCCCGTTCCGCATCGCGCTTGCTGCCCCCACGGGCAGCCAGCTCGCCTACCAGCCGCGCCCCGACTTTTTCACCTTCGAAGACAACGTCAGCGCCTACCTGACCGGGGTTGAGGTTCTGTCGATCGAGGAGATCACCGACCCCGCCCGCTGGTTCGACGACCCAAGGATTGCGCTTGGTATCCGCAGCTTCACGGTGCGCCTGCGCGAGACCCACCCGGGCAACAATGTGAGCGAGGCGGAGTATTTCGTCGATGTCGCCGGCGGGCTGCCACCGGCGCGCGGGGAAACCGGCGCGGTCTGGCACATTCTCGGGATCGGCACCGGGCCGTGACCCCGTCCGGCGGGGCGCGGCGGTGGCTGAGGTCACGGCAAATTATCGCCCATGCGGTGCCAAGGCGCGATCTGGCGCCGCGCTGGGCAACCGGGATCAAGTGACGCGGCGCGCGAGACGCCGACCGAGCAGGATTGCCCCGCCAATCACCAGGACCAGAAAGTAGTCGATCGCCGGAATGCGGATCACCTCGTTGAGGAAGCCCCAGCCCTTCTGCGCATAGACCACCACCGTTGCCGCGACCGACGCCCCGGCGATTGTCCAGCGCGTGCGGCGCGACAGCCCCAACCCATGCATCTGGGTGACCACGATGAGAACCAGGAAGCCGAAGAAGAACATCGTCCAGAATTCCTGCCCGGCGACGAGCGCCACCGTCACGCCGTGGATCAACACCGAGGCTTCCAGTGCGAAAGTCCACCAGCGGTTGCTGTGCACGCGGGTGAAGATGAAAGCCGCCTGCAGGAACAGCAGGAACGTGTAGAGGAAACCGAGGAGATGACCCGCGGTGGTCTCCATCGGGTGATACCAATAGGTGAAGGTGATCGCCCAGGCAAAGTAATAGCCGTGATACCGGATCAGCAGCGGCTTGATCGCAGCAAACCAGCCCTTTCCCGTTCCGAAGAAGAGCCCGCGCCGCGGCGCCTCCATCAGGAGCACGATGACAAGCAGCAGGATCACCGATCCCTGCGAGGTGATGACCGGCAGATCCTGCCCGAGCCCGTCATAGAACAGCGCGGTTTGCAGGTAGTGGAGGCCGACGAAAAACGCCGTCCCGCCAAGCGCGATCCAGTTGACCGGATGCAGGCGATTGCGGTCGCGCAGCTGGTCACGGTGAGCCTGGGCCCAGGCAATCAGGCCCCAGATGAACAGCTGGTGGAGAACATAGGCCCCCCAGGCGCTGGCACGGCTGATCGCGTCGGGATCGGGCCGCTTCCAGTAATACCAGTTGAAGCCCTGGTCCGGGGCAAAGGCGAGTGTCCCGATGAACGGCCGGATCGTCAGCAGGGCGACGGTGGCCAGCACCGCCAGCGCAACCGAGATGCCCCAGGTCTTCAAAAGCGTCGGCGACATGTGCGCGCTCCTCGTGATCTGTCACCTCGCTACGTGCCGGACCCTGTGTGCGGATCAATTCAGGCTGCCCGACAAGCCGCCCCGCGCCGCACCCACTGCGCCCGGTGGCGGCGGCTGGAGCGGGAGAGGGCGCCGCGCGCCGGGTGACAGGCCGATCGCCTAGGGGCGTTCGATACACTCCGCGATGCCATCGGCCACCGCTTCGAGCGTCGCCGCATAATGCCCGGGGCCGGGGTCTTGCAGCGCGCCGGTCGGATCGAGCGTGCCGATCTTCAGCCCGGTGTCGCCGGCAATCGCTTCGAGCAGGGCGGGATCGAAGGCCGGCTCGGCATAGGCGCAGGCGATGTCGTGCGTCGCGACAAGTTCTTCCAGCTTGGCAAGCGCCGCGGCCGATGGCGAGGTGGCATCGCCGGGGCGCACACTGCCGACGATGGTGATCGGGAACCGGTCGGCGAAATAGCCGAAGGCGGCGTGGAAGGTGACGATCTCGGAGCCGGCAATGGGGGCGAGGCGGGCCTCGATCCGCGCGACCAATGCGTCGATCCCGGCTTGAGCGCGGCGCGCGTTCTCGCGATAGGCCTGCGCGTTCTCCGGGTCGCGGGCCGCGAATTCCTCGGCGAAGAGACCAAGCCACGCGCGGGCATTGTCAACCGACATCCACACGTGCGGATCCTTGCCGCTGGCGTGGTCGTGGTCATGTCCGCCATGATCGGTGCCGGGCGCCGGTTCCGGCGCGCCAACCGGGGGGGTGAAATCACGCAAGGTTGTCACCGGGTTATCCATCAGCACCAGCGAATCGGCGTGGCTGAGCCCGTCGATCGCGCTTTCCAGCCAGGGGCTGAGTTCCGGCCCCACCCAGATCACCAGCTCGGCATTGGCGAGCATCCGGGCCTGGCTCGGGCGCAATTGCACCGCATGTGGATTGGCGTCCTGCGCGAGCAGGAGATCGGGTGCGGCAATGCCGTCCATGACCTGCGCGGCCAGCGCATGGATGGGCGCAATATCGACGACAACTTTCGGCGGGTTGGCGGCGGCGGGCAGGGCGAAAAACGCGATCAGGGCCGCAAGGGCGAAACGAAACATGGGGGGAACCTTGTGGTTGCGGATGACATGTTATAACATTACATTTAAGGTAACGGAAAAGAAGGTGCAACCCGGCTCATGCCACTGATCGATCCTGCCGAGGTGTTCCAGCCCCATGACCACGCGAGCTGTGCCGCACAGACGCTGGCGCGGGCGGAGGAAATCTGCGATGCGGCCGGCGCCCGGCTGACCCCGGTGCGTCGGCGCACGCTCGAGGTCTTGCTGGAAACCCACAAGGCGATGGGCGCCTATGAAGTGCTCGACCGGCTCGCCGAGGATGGCTTTGGGCACCAGCCGCCGGTGGCCTACCGGGCGCTTGACTTTCTCGTCGAACACGGGTTGGCGCATCGCATCCAGCGGCTCAACGCCTTCACCGCCTGCACCCAGCCGGGCGGGCATGCCCATGCCCCGGTGTTCCTGATCTGCGAGCGCTGCCACGCCGTGGCGGAAGCGCCCGGGCCGGGGGTGCGCGATGCGCTGGAGAACGCCGCAAACGCCATCGGGTTCGCCGTCGAACGCGCGCATGTCGAGGCGCTTGGGCTTTGTCCGGCCTGCCAGAAGGAGACCGCTCCGTGAGCCTGATCGCGACCGAAGACCTGCAGGTGACCTACGGGAACCGCAAGGTGCTCGACGGGGTCAACGTCTCCGTCGAACCGGGCGAGATCGTCACCCTTGTCGGCCCCAACGGCTCGGGCAAGTCGACGCTGGTCAAGGCAATCCTCGGGGTGGTGAAACCGAGCGGGGGGCGGGTGCACCGCGACCGGACGCTGCGGATTGGCTACGTGCCGCAAAAACTGCACATCGACGCGAGCCTGCCGTTGACGGTGGCGCGCTTCCTGTCGCTGCCGCGCCGCCATGCCGCCGACAAGACCGCCGCCGCGCTTGCCCGGGTTGGCATGGCGGGGCTGGAAAAACACCAGATGTCCGATCTCTCCGGCGGGCAGTTGCAGCGGGTTCTGCTCGCCCGGGCGCTGCTGACCGATCCGCAGATCCTGATTCTCGACGAGCCGACGCAAGGGCTCGACCAGCCGGGGGAAGCGGCCTTCTACGAATTGCTCGAAGCGGTCCGGCGCGAAACCGGGGTCGCCGTGTTCATGGTCAGCCACGATCTGCATGTCGTGATGAGCACCTCCGACCGGGTGATTTGCCTCAACCATCACATCTGCTGTCAGGGCACGCCGAAGGTGGTGCGCAACGCACCCGAATACCGCGCCCTGTTCGGGCATGGCACGCATGGCGCGCTGGCTCTGTATCAGCACGACCACGATCACGACCACGATCACGGCGACCATCAGGAGACGGATCAGGATGCTTGACGATTTCCTCGTGCGCGCGGTGTTCGCCGGTGTCGGCGTTGCCGTCGCGGCCGGCCCGCTCGGATCGTTCGTGGTCTGGCGGCGGATGGCCTATTTCGGCGATGCCACCGCCCATGCGGCGATCCTCGGCGTCGCCCTTGCGCTGATCTTTTCCGTGCCGGTCTCGCTCGGCACCCTGGTCGTGGCGTTGATCATGGCGACGGCGGTGAGCTGGCTGTCCACCCGCGGTCACGCCATGGACGCGACGCTGGGGGTGCTTGCGCATTCCGCCCTTGCGCTGGGCCTTGTCGCGATCAGCTTCGTGCCGGGGGTGCGGGTCGATCTGTCGGCCTTCCTGTTTGGTGACATCCTCGCCGTGTCGAAATCCGATGTCGCGGTGATCTGGATCGGCGCGTTGTTCGTTGCGGCGCTGCTGGCGTGGCGCTGGTCGCGGCTTCTGACCGCGACGCTGTCGCGCGAGCTCGCGGCGGCCTCGGGGATCGACGCGGAACGCGAGGGGCTGGTGCTTACGCTCGCGCTGGCGGTCGTTGTGGCGCTGGCGCTCAAGGTGGTGGGCGCGCTGCTGATCGCGGCGATGTTGATCATCCCGGCGGCGAGCGCGCGCGGGCTTGCGCGCACACCCGAGCAGATGGCGTTCATCGCCGTGGGGATTGGCGCGCTCTCGGCGGGCGCGGGTCTGTGGGGATCATGGGTGCTGGACACGCCCGCCGGCCCCAGCATCGTTACCGCGTCGGCGGCGGTGTTCGTTCTGGTGGCGCTTTTCGGGCGGTTGCTGAGACGGTAACGGCTTCAGCCGAGCACCCAGAGCCAGGCCCAGGCGGTGAGGATCGAGCCCGCGGTGCCGACGAGCACGGCGCTGGCCGTGATCCGCTTGGCCACGCCGTAGAGCGAGGCGAAGACATAGGCGTTCACCCCCGGTGCCATGGCCGCCATCAGAACCGAAGAGCGGATCGCGCCCTGCGACAGGGCGAAGGCATGGCCGAGCCCGTAGGTGATTGCCGGATGCATCAGCAGCGACACCGCGGCGATCCAGGCCACGAGGCGCAGATCGCCTTCCGGCCGATAGGTCGCGAGGATGCCGCCAAGGCCGAACAGGGCGGTCGGGATCGCGGCGGCGGCGACAAGGTCCACCGCGTTCGCCGCGGCACCCGGCATCGTCAGGCCGGTGACATTCCACAGCGCGCCGAGGACGATGCCGATCAGCATCGGGTTGCGCGACATGGCGCGTAGCACCGACAGGACCGTCGCGCCGAGGCTGCGCCCACCCGCGCGCACGATTTCCATGGCGGTCGTGGCGATGAGATAGACGAACGGGGCATGGAAGGCGATGATCGCGAAATTGTAGGCCAGCGCCTCGGAGCCATAGGCACGTTCCGTGATCGGCAGGCCGAGGAGGCCGCCGTTGGAGAAGGCGGCGGCGAAGGCCACGGCCACGCTGTCGGGCCAGGGCCGGTGAAACAGGACCCGCGCGCCGAAGAGACCGGCGAGAAACCCTGCCACCACGCCGGTGTAGAAGGCCGTCAGCATGAGCGGGTCGAAGGTCTCGCCGAGGTGCAGATTCGAGATCCCGCGAAACAGCAGCACCGGAAGGGCGTAGCTCTGCGCGAAGGCCATCGCGCCTTCAAACAGGGTCTGTGATGCTCCCAACACCCGGCGCGCGAGGTAGCCAAAGCCGATCACGAAGAAGACCGGCAGGATGACCTCGATCAGCGCCGACATTTCAAACGTCGTAGCTGATCGTCATCCCGTCATAGGCCGGGGTTACGTGATCGGGGGTTTCGGCATCGACGGTCGCGTAGTCGAGATCGATATGCATGTTCGTCAGCACGCCGCGTTTCGCGCCGGATTTCTCAAGCCAGTCCAGAGCCTTGGCGAGGTGCGCGTGGGTCGGGTGCGGGGTGCGGCGCAGGGCGTCGATGACGAAGCACTCGAGGCCCTGAAGCGTGGCCCAGGCTTCGGGTTTGATATCCGACACATCCGGCAGGTAGGCCAGATCACCGACCCGAAACCCAAGCGCGTTGATGCTGCCATGCTCGACCTCGAAGGGCGTGAGCGTGATCGTCCCGCCCTTGCCGGTGACGTCAACGTCGCCCCGGATCGTGTGCAGATCGAGGATCGGCGGGTAGGACGAGCCCTCGGGCTGAACGAAGGCATAGCCGAAGCGCGACAGGAGCGCGTCCTGCGTCGCGCCGTCGGCCCAGACGGGCAAGCGGCGCTGGATGTTGAACACCACCTGGCGCAGATCATCGAGGCCGTGGACGTGATCGGCATGGGCGTGGGTGTAGACCACGGCGTCCAACTCGGCCACCTCGGCCCTGAGCAGTTGCGCCCGCAGATCGGGGGAGGTGTCGATCAGCACCCGCGTTGCCCCCTGCGGGGTTTCGCGCGACACCAGCAGGGAGCAGCGCAGCCGGGTATTCTTCGGGTTCGCCGGGTCGCAATCGCCCCAGTGGCCCCCGATGCGCGGCACGCCGCCTGATGAGCCACAGCCGAGAATGGTAAAGCTGAGCCGCGCCATCAGGCGACGGCCTCGTATTGCGCGGCTTTCCAGAACAGGCGGTCGAAGTTCGCCTGCGTCTGGCGGGCGAAGGCGGGATAATCGAGTCCGAACACCTCGGCGCCGACGCGCGCGGTCTGGGCCGTGTAGGCCGGCTCGTTGCGCTTGCCGCGATGGGGCGGGGGCGCAAGGTAGGGGCTGTCGGTTTCGACAAGGATGCGGTCGACCGGCGCAGCGGCGAAGATCTCGCGCAGCTCGGTCGATTTCGGAAAGGCGGCGATGCCCGACATCGAGAGGTAGAAACCCAGATCGAGCGCGGCCTCGGCCAGGGCCGCGCCGGACGAAAAGCAATGCATCACGCAAGTAAAGGCCCCGGCGCGGTGTTCGTCGGTGAGGATACGGGCCATGTCATCGTCGGCATCGCGCGAATGGATGATCAGGGGCAGGCTGGTCTGGCGGGCCGCCTCGATATGGCGGCGCAGGCTCTCTTGCTGCACATCCTTGCTTTCGGCGGTGTAGTGATAGTCGAGCCCGGTTTCGCCGATGCCGACGAATTTCGGATGCGCGGCCAACGCCACCAGCTCCTCCACCGTGGCCATCGGCTGGTCGGCCACGTTCATCGGATGCGTCGCCGCTGCCCAGAACACCGGCGCATGGGCCTCGGAAATCGCGCGCACTTGCGCCACGTTGGCCAGTTTGGTCGCGATCGTCACCATCCGGGTCACGCCCGCCTCGGCGGCCCGGGCGATCACCGCGTCGAGTTCACCCTCGAAATCCGGGAAATCGAGGTGGCAATGGCTGTCGGTGATCTGTGGCTCGGTCATGCGGCGCGGGTTTCGGCTGTCTCGTTGATCCTGAAAACCATATCGAGGATGAGCGCGGCAGGGTCAAGGTTGACCGCCCGGCCATGGCTGGCCCGCGCGGAGAGCTCCTGCTGAAGCTGGGCCCATCGCCGCCCGGCGGAAGGGTCGGGGGCGAGCCGGGCGAGCAGGGCGGCCTCGCCGGGGGCGGCCTCGGCGGCGGGGGGATGGCCCGCGCCGGTGCGGGCGAGCCGGGCGAGGAACATGCCAACCAGCCGCAGCAGCAGATCGAACCGCGCCGCATTGGCGGCCCCGGCGGCGGAATTGGCCAACGCTATGGCGCGGGGCCGGTCATAGCGCGGGGCATCGGCGAAGATCGCGACGATCTCGCCATAGGCCGCGAGCCCGTCGAGAAGCGCAAGCCGCAAAGCCTCGCCCACCGAGCCGCCCGCGAGTTCGGCCAGCGCCGCCGTCTCCGGCCCGGCGGGGGCCTCGGCCGCGTCGAGCGCCGCGGCAAGATCGGCCGGGCCGAGCGGATCGAGGCGCAAGGTCCGGCAGCGGGAGCGAATGGTCGGCAGCAGCCGCGACGGCTGGTGGCTCACCAGCAGCAGGACCGCGCCCGCCGGTGGCTCCTCGAGGAGCTTCAGGAGCGCGTTGGCCGCTGTCGGGTTCATCTCGTCGGCGGCGTCGATGATCACCACGCGCCGGCCGTTGTCGGTTGCGGTGAGGCCGAAGAAACCCTGAAGCCGACGCACGTCTTCGCCGCGGATCACATCCGACATTTTCCCCGTCGTCTCGTTCGGACTGCGCCGGATCAGCATCAGCCCCGGCTCCGCCAGCGCCCGGCTGCGGCGCGCGACCGGGTGCTCGGGGTCGATGTCGAGCGATGTCGGCGCCGGGGCCTCGCCAAAAAGACCCGCCTCGCCGGCGGGCGGCGTGGCCAGCAGAAACCGCGCGATCTTCCATGCCAGCGTGGCCTTGCCGACCCCGCGCGGCCCGGTGATGAGCCAGGCGTGGTGCAGCCGGCCGGCGTTGTAGGCATCGAGAAAGGCGGCTTCGGCGGCGGCGTGGCCGAACAGATGCGCCGTTTCGCGCGGATGCGGCGCCCCTTCGATCCGATCCGGCTCGGCCTGCTGGTCCCGGTCAGCCATGTGAATGCCCCGGCGCCGCCCCAGAAATCGCGGCGATTTCTGGGGCGCGAATTCCGCGGCGGAATTCGGCGCGTTTTCCGCCGCGGAAAACGGTTCGGCTCATCCCAGGTGCTCCTGTGCGATCCGCAGCACCTCGGCGGCGACCTCCTCCATCGGCCG
>JANTFS010000034.1 GCA_024763335.1 Paracoccaceae bacterium
CGGTCCTGTCAGCCGCGTTTCGCCGGCTCTACCTGCGGCTCAACGCCTGGATCATCCTCGGTCTGTTCGTCCTGTCGCTTGTCGCCTTCCTGATCGCCGAGCGCGTCGGCGAAGGTCCGCTGGTCTTTCTGTTGCAGCGATTTTTCCACGATGTCGAACTGAGCCTGCCGACGCTCTACAACTACTTCCTCCTGGTAGCGAATTTTGCGCTTCTGGCGGCGATCGTCCTGAGCCTCCATGCCCGCTCGGGCAACGACATCTGGCACTGGACCGGTCTCGCCGCCGCGATGCTGCTGATGAGCTACGACGAGGCGGCGGAGGTTCATGAAGACATTGCCCGCAAGATGAGCACGGTGCTGCCCGACAGCCCGTTCCTGAAATATGCCTGGACCCCGCTGGGCGCGCTCGTTGTCATCGTGTTCGCGCTGCTCTACTGGCCGTTCCTGCGCCGCCTGCCGCGCCGCGTCGCGCAGATGATGGCACTTGCTGGGGTGATCTACGTGACCGGGGCGCTGGGGGTGGAAACCGCCGGCGGCTGGCTTGACTACTATTTCGGCCAGCATTTCTGGTATCACGTCGTCTCCGCGATCGAAGAATCGATGGAGATGGGCGGCATGGTGGTGTTCGGCTATGCGCTGCTGCTGTTTCATGCCGAGGTCATCGGCCCGGCCGCGGCCGCAACCGACTAGCGCCGGAGGACATTATCGCCAGCCCCGGGGGATATCTCGACCACGTGCTGATCGCCGGCGACTTCGCCGACGTGACGGGCGGACAGGCCAAGGTGGCGATTGACAGCGCCCGGCTGCTCGCCGATCACGGGCTCGACGTCACCTTCTTCGCCGCCTGCGGGCCGGTCTCGCCCCTGCTCGACCACCCGCGCATCCGGGTTGTCTGCCTCGACCAGAAGACCATCCTCGACGATCCCAACCGGTTGCGCGCCATGCGCAGCGGGCTGTGGAACCGCAACGCCCTGGCGGCGCTGCGCGACGTGGCCGGCGCGCTTGACCCCCGGCGCACGGTGCTGCACGGCCATGGCTACGCCAAGGCGCTGTCACCCTCGGTCGGGCGGGTGTTGACGGGGGGGCCGCTGCGGTCGGTGTTCACGATGCACGAGTATTTTCTCGCCTGCCCGAACGGCGGCTTCTACCATTACCCGCGCGGCGAGATCTGCACCCGGCGGCCGCTGGGCCCGGCCTGCCTCAGCACCAATTGCGACGTGCGCCACGGTGCGCACAAGGCCTGGCGCGTCGCGCGCACCCTCGCAGCGCGCGGCCCGGGCCGGCTGCCGCGCGGTCTGCGCCATGTGATCTCGATCTCGGACACGCAGGCGCGCGTCATGCGCCCGTTCCTGCCGCCGACGGCAACGCTGCACCGGGTCTCGAACCCGATCGCCGTGGGAGGCGCCGCTGTTGCCGCCGCCGAAAACCGGACGCTGGTCTTCGTCGGGCGCCTGTCGCCGGAAAAGGGCGCGCTCCAGCTCGCCCGGGCCGCGCGCGAGACGGGCTGGCCGGTGCTGTTCATCGGCGACGGCCCCGAGGCCGAGGCGATCCGCAGCGCCAATCCCGACGCTGAAATCACCGGCTGGCTCAGCCCCGCACAGGTGCAACAGCGCCTGTCCGAGGCCCGGGCGCTGGTGTTTCCGAGCCTGTGGTATGAGGGCCAGCCGCTGGGGCCGATCGAGGCCCTGCTGCGCGGCATCCCGGTGGTCTGCGGCGCGTGGAGCGCGGCGGCCGAAGAGGTGCGCGACGGCGAAAACGGGGTGATCTATCGCGCGCCCACCGTCGCGGCGCTGACCGAAGCACTGGCCCGGCTGCCCGAAATCGGCCGGGTCGACAGCACGGATCTTGCCGCCCGGGTCTCGCCCCAGGCGCATCTGGCGCGGCTTCTCGAAGTCTACGAGGCGGTGCTCACCGACTGATCGGCAGCGCCCGCCCAAGCCGACAGATCGAGGCCAAAGTCCCGGGCCAGCTCGTCATTCGCCTGCGCGAAATCGTCGCGCAACGCGGCAAGGGCCGCTGCCTCGCCTTCCCCCGCCTCGGGCCGGGTCGCGTTCAGCCGCCGGTAGAGCGCGCGCATCGCCCGGTATGCCGCGCCGTTCGGCAACCGGCCGCGCAGGGCGGCGTTCAGCCGATGCAGCCCGCGCGACCGCGGCGCATAAGTTTCGTTCTCGACCTCGAACCGGTAGGCATCGTAGAACCCCGCGTCGAGCCCCGCCCAGGCGGCGACGCGCCGGGTCAGCCCCGCCGGATCGGATTTCAGCTCATCAAAGGTGCACACCAGCATGCGCTCGCGGCCAAGCCGCTCGCGCCAGGCCCGCACCCAGGGCAGGTATCGCGCGTTCGCCAGCGCGTCGCGCACCAGCTCGTTGCCGGCGAAATCGCCCTGCCCGCGGCGCAGCGCCACGAGGTAGTCGGCAAAACTCATCTCCGCCGGGATCACCTGCCAGTTGTCGCGGTAGTATCGATAGACCGAGCGGATCTGGTCGGCCGGCTCACGCAGGACGAAGAGGCAGCGCGGCCGGCTTGGCAGATCCGGGATCGCGGCCAGCGCGCTGCGCTGGTAGATATAGGCGGGCGTGCTGTCGATGATCACCTTCGGGGGGGCGCCTTCGGGCATGTCGAACTGCGCCCGATACCCCGCGAGCCCGGCTTGCCAATTGGCGTCTGGCCGAAAGATGTGGCTCTCGGGATCGACAAAGAAGCAGGCCTCCTTGTCGCGGGCGCCGAGGGCGTCGGGGTGATCGGCCAGCCAGCGGTGCAGCGAGCTGGTGCCGGCCTTTGGCACGCCGGCGATGAACAGGTTCGGAAGCCACGCGAGATCTGTCATGCTACCGCACCACCTCGCGCATCAGCGCGTCCAGTTCGTCATGCAGCCGGGTCAGCGAAAAGCGCGTCTCCCAGGCGGCGCGGCAGGCCGGCCGCATCGCCCGCAGCGCCGGCTTGTCGAGCTGACGCAGCACCGTGCTCAGCCGGTCTGCGTCAAGCGGGAAATGATCGCCCGTCACGCCACGCGAAATCAGCGTCTCCATCCCGCTGCGCTCGGCACAGATCACCGGCGTGCCGTTGCGCAACGCCTCGGGAATGACCAGCGGCAGCCCCTCCCAGCGCGACGGCACGATGAGGGCATCGGCCGAACGATACCAGCTGTCGATCTCGTCGGGGGCGACCCAGCCCGCCAGACGGGCGCCCGCCGGCAGGGAGACATCGCCCTCATCCCCGCGCACCGCGCCACCGACCACGTGCAGGCGCAGATCGGGCCGGTTGGCGGCGGTGACGGCGCGCGACAATACGTCAAACCCCTTCTGGCGGTCGATCCGGCCGACAAACAACAGGTGCAGGGCGTCCGGTTCGTCGGCAAACAGATCGTCACGCGCGGCCCCGGAGGCATCCGGCACCGCGTTGTCGATCACCGTGAAGGTGCCGCGGTAGCCGTGCCGCCGCGCCAGGTCGCGCTCGTGCTCCGACACGCAGACCACCCGGTCGGCCAGCCCGCCCAGCCGCCCCTCGACCGTGCGCACCAGCGCCCCCTTGAGCGAGCCTTCGGGGTAGCTCGCCACCGCCCAGCCATGCGGGCAATAGAGCGCCGGGCGGCGGTCTCCGGCCGCGCGCAGGGCGGCCAGGGCGGCGAGGGAAAAACTGCTGTGAAAGAAGCACAGATCCGGCTCGACCGTCTTCAGCAACTCGCGAAACCGCCGCACCATGTTGACCACCGCACGCGGCCCCCGGCGCGGCCGGTCGAAGGTATGCAGGCGCAATCCGCCGCCGAGAAATCCGGCGTCCTCCGCCGGCACCAGATGGTGCATCTCGATCCCGCGCGCTTCGAGACCGGCAATGTTGCGCTGGTAGATCCCGACCCCGCCGCGCGCCGTTTCACATACATTCAGAACCCGCATGGCCGCCTGATCTCAAACCTTTGACTGGGCGCCGTTTCCCGGCTGCGTCGCCTTGATACAGCAATTGCCCGCCACCGCAGCAGCATCGAGCGCCCTGCGCGACAGATTGTCAGAAACAGTATGTTTCCTTGGAATTGCGACACAGATCATGACAAACCATGGCGATCTTGTCACATAATTGGCTTGAATACGACCAGATTGCGGCAAAAATCTGGCGGTTTTGTCTGCGCCGAGGGGTGTGAGTATGACGCATTCGAGTGATCCGATCAAACCGGTGAGGCCCGAGCTGGGTGTCGCAAACGACATCGGCACGAGGCTGGCGCGGGTTGGGCATCGGTTCTACGCGGCACGCGGGAAACGGCTGGTCGACATCGTCCTGTCGCTGGTCCTGCTGATCCTGCTGTCGCCGGTCTTGCTTGTGGTGATGCTGCTCGTGGCCCGCGACGGAGCCGCGCCGATCTACGTGCAGCATCGCACGGGCCGGCGCGGGCAGGATTTCGAATGCCTGAAATTCCGCAGCATGGTGCCGGATGCCGATGCGATGCTGCACAGGCTCCTGGCCCAGGATCCCGCCGCGGCGGCGGAATGGCGCCGGACCCAGAAGCTCGAAAACGATCCGCGGGTGACCCGCATCGGCCGGTTCCTGCGCGCCACCAGCCTCGACGAGTTGCCGCAGCTGTGGAACGTGCTGCGCGGGGACATGAGCCTCGTCGGCCCGCGACCGGTGACCGAGGAAGAGCTCGCCCGCTATGGCGCGGCGGTCGACACCGTGCTTTCGGTCCGCCCCGGCATGACCGGGCTGTGGCAGGTGACCGGGCGCGGCCTTGGCGTCAGCTATGCCGACCGGGTCAAGATGGACCTGCGCTATGCACGCGGCATGACATTCATGCGCGATCTCTCTATTCTGTTCAAAACGGCATCTGTCGTAGTTCGCGGGACGGGCACGTGACGGCACGACCACACAAGATCAAGGCCACCATGGCCGACGGGATGTCGGGGATCGGGTTCGGCGACCAGACCCTGTCGGATTTCCTGCGCCATGCCGGTGCCTTCGTGCGGCGCCGGTTCCGTGTGATCCTGACCGGTGCGGGGATCGGTCTGGCACTGGCCGTGCTCATCGTCGCGCAGCTCGAAACCCGCTACGAGAGCGAACTCCTGCTCAGGGTCGAACAGCCGGCGCGCAGCCCCATCGAGGCCGAGACCAAGGCCGCGACCACGACCGAGGCCTTTGTTGACGGCCAGGTCTACATCATTGAATCCACGGAAGTTCTGCGCGAGGCCGTGCAACGGGCCGGGCTGACCGAGGAGCCCTATTTCCAGCCTCGGCCGAAAAGCTGGCTCAGCCGCCAGATCGCCGCGCTGAAGGGGCTGGTCGCGCCCGCGGCACAGACCGACACCGAGCCCGCCGCCGGCAACGGCGAGATGAGCGCCGCCGAAGCCTATGCGGTGCGCACCCTGCGCGCCAATCTCGATGCCTACCGGCGCGGCGATACCGAGCTGATCAGCATCAAGGTGACGGCCAACAGCCCGCGCCTTGCCGCCCGCGCGGCCAATGCCGTCGGCGCGGCCTTCGAGGCCAACCGGCAGGCGGCGCAATTCGACCGCGCCTCGCGGGTCGCCGGCTGGCTCGACGACCGTGCGCTGGAATTGCAGCAAAAGCTTGCCGACGCCGAGGATGCCGTGGCCGCCTTCCGGATCGAGAACGGGCTGATCTCGGGCGAACCGGGCACCACGCTCAGCGAGCAGCAGCTCACCCAGCTCAACACCGAGCTGATCGATACCCGCGCCGAACTGGCGCAACGCCGGGCGGCCTATTCGCGGTTTGCCGAGGTGGTCGCCGCCGGAGGCGACGTGCAATCGCTGCCCGAAGTGCAGGGCTCCGAGATCGTCGGGGCGTTGCGGGCGCGCAAGCTTGAACTGGACCGGCGCGAGGTCGAGCTTGGCGGCGCCTCGGCCTCGAACCCGCGGCTGAGCTCGATCCGCGAGGAACGCAGCGCCATCGAGGCCCAGATGGGGGCCGAGGTGGACCGCATCCTTGAGGGTCTGCGCAACGAGGTCGAAACCCTCGAAGCGCGCGAACGGCTCGTCGTCGAGGCGCTGGCTCAGGCCGGCGGCGAAACCGGGCTGGCCAGCCGCTCCAGCGTCGAGCTGCGCGAGCTCGAACGCCGCGCGGCGGCCTATCGCGCGCTCTATGAGCGCTACCTCAGCAATGCCGGGCTGGTCGATGAGGGCATCACCTATCTCAGCAGCGGCATCGAGATCGTCGATCCCGCCGCCGTGCCCAAGGAGGCGGTCTACCCGCCCCGCAAGGTGTTCATGCTGTTCGGGCTGCTGTTCGGCGGCGCTTTCGGCGCGCTCTACGGCGCCGTGCGCGAGGCCCTTCTGCCCGGGTTCATGACCGGGCGCCAGATCGGCCGGGTGACCGGGCTGCCGGTGCTCGCCTGCGTGCCGCAACTGGGCGCCAACGAGAACGCCCAGACGCTCACCCGCGATGCGCCGATGTCGGCCTATGCAGAGGCGATCCGCGCCCTGCGCCACGAACTCGCCGGGCCCGATGACAGCCGCGAGGAATCGCCGGTCGTGCTGCTGACCTCGTCGAGCTCCGGCGAAGGCAAGACGACGCTGGCCGCAGCGCTGGCCACTTCGGCGGCCGCGGGCGGGCAGAACGTTCTGCTCATCGACGCCGATCTGCGGCGCGGCTCGCTGTCGAAGCAATTCGCGCCCGAGGGCGAGGCCAACGGGCCGGGACTCAGCGATGTGCTGAACGCCGGCACCTGGAGCCTGCCGGTTCTCGAACCCGGCGCCGGCGAGATCGACCTCCTGTCGCGCGGCAGCCCTGTCGCCAGCCCGACCGATCTGCTCGCCAGCCGCAACCTGCGCGACTATCTCGACGATGTGCGCGACGCCTACGACCTGATCGTGATCGACGGCCCGCCGGTGGCCAACATGGCGGATGCGCCGATCCTCGCGCGCCTCGCCGATTCGGTCGCTTTCGTGGTGCGCTGGAACGAAACCCCGCGCGACGTGGTCAGCGAGGCGATCCAGCGTCTCGGCGACAGTGCGGCGACGCTCGGCGTGGCGCTCAACGGCGTCGATCTGCAACAGGCGGCGCAATATGGCGAGACCTATGGCCAATACGTGCTGACGTCGGTTCAGACCGGCCCGACCCGCCACCGTGTGCCCGCGTGACGATCCCACCGGCGGGCGCTCCGGCCCGCTGACAGCCGCCATGCCCAACGCCCAGAACGCACAGATCGCCCCCCCGCTTTCGGTCACCGTGGTGATGGCGACGACCGGGCGCGCCGAGATCGCCCGCCAGACGATCGCGCATATGGCCAGCCTCGGCGATCGGCCCGACCGGGTGGTGGTGAGCGTCGCGCAGGCGGCGGATTTTCCCGCCGGTGCACTGGCCGCCCTGCCCTTCCCTCTGACGGTGCTGACCGGGCCGAAGGGCTCGGGGCTGCAACGCAACGCCGCGCTCGAGGCAGAGACCGATGCCGGGGTCTGGCTGTTTCTCGATGACGATTTCCTCGTCGCCGAGGGCTATTTCAACGCCCTTCGCACGCTGTTCGCCGACCAGCCCGGGATTGTCATGGCCACCGGCCGGGTGATCGCCGATGGCCTGCGCGGGCCGGGCTACGACCATGCCGCCGGGCTCCGGTTTCTGGCCGCGGCGCCATCGGCGCCCCCGGCAGCGCCGTTGCGCGACGTCTATTCCGCCTACGGCTGCAACATGGCGGTGCGCGGCGCCACCCTCGCCGCCCACCCCGAGCGTTTCGACCCGGCCCTGCCGCTCTATGCCTGGCTGGAGGATCTCGACTTCTCGCGCCGGATGGCGCGCTACGGCCGGATCGTCGAAGACGCGCGCCTGCGCGGCGTGCATCTCGCAACCAAGATCGGGCGCTCCAGCGGCACCCGGCTTGGCTATTCCCAGATCGCCAACCCGCTCTACCTGGTCCGGAAAGGCACGCTGGCCCCATGGCGCGCCGGGCGCATCATGGCGGGAAACATCCTCTCCAACCTTGCCAGATCGCTCTGGCCCGAGCCTTGGATCGACCGGCGCGGCCGGCTGCGCGGCAACCTCCTGGCGTTTGCCGATCTGCTGCGAGGGAGATGCGCGCCGGCGCGCATTCTCGCGCTGTGAGCCCGCCCCTGCCGGCGCCGGCGGCTTGGCAGCGACCGCATGCAGCGGCTAAGAGGGGTGGACCCGCGACCGGCCGCCCTGCGGCCCCGCACAGACGTGGCCGTGATCGGCTTCGACCGAGGTGAGACGCCACCCATGAGCCAACCCGCACCCGCTGTCCGCACAGGCACGCTCGTTCGCTGGGGCATGATCGGTCAGGCCGCCTACCTGTTTGCCCAGTTCTTCACCCTGATCGGGCTCACCCGGTTTGCCACCGTCGAGGAGGTTGGCGCCTTCGGGCTTGTCAGCTCGATCGTGATCCCGGTGTTCTTCTTCTTCGGGCTGAACATGCAGGTGAATTTCGCCTCGAGCAAACAATCCGATTTCGCCTTTCGCGATTTCGTGGCGCTGCTGGCGCTGTCGTCGCTGGTCGGCTACCTGGTGATCGTCGTCATCGGGCTCAGCGCCTTTTCCGGCCAGACGCGGACACTGCTCCTGGTGATCGGTGCCGCCAAGACGGCGGAGAGCTTTTCGCAGCTGTCCTACGGAGTTTTCCAGCGCAATGACCGGATGGGCATCGTCGCCGGGTCGCTGATCCTGCGCGGCCTGTCGAGCACGCTGGTGTTCCTCGTGGTCCTGTGGCAGGGCGGCGGCGTTGTCGCGGCCTTCATCGCACAGGCGGCGATCTGGATCACGCTCGCCGTGAGCCTCGATCTGCGGCTCGCCCGGCGACTGGTGCGCGCGACGGGCGACCTCGCCGCGCCCAGCGGCCGGCGGATGCGCCTGCTGGCGCGCTCCTCGTTCTATCTCGGCCTCAGCGGACTGCTGGCAGCGTTTCAGGGCAGCATGCCGCGCTATGTCATCGCTGGCAGTCTCGGGGTTGGCGCGCTGGGGTATTTCACCGTGGTCGGCTACGCCATGCAGGCGATCGCCACGCTGGTTGGCTCGGTCACCGAATCGCTGGTCGCCCGGCTCAGCCTCTACATGTCGCAGGACCACGGCCACGCGCTGGCGGCGACCATGTTCAAGCTGCTCGCCGGGCTGGGCGGGTTCGCCGCGCTCGGCATCGGGGCAAGCCTGTTGATCGGGGATTGGGTCATCGAAGCGGTGTTCGGCCCCAGCTACCAGAATCTGGGCGGGTTGCTGGCAATCGGCCTTTTCGCCGCCGCCCTTCAGGGCGCGGTGATGACCCTGCACGCCTATCTCCTGTCGGCCCGCGCCTTTCGCAAGATCATGGTGATCCGGATCGGCACTGCCATTGCGATGTTCCTGACCTGCACGCTGGGCGCCTGGCTGGGCGGGCTGCCGGGGGTTGTCTGGGGCATGTCGGCCACCTTCGCGGTGCAGATCGTGGCAATGGCGCGGCCGGTGCGCGCGATCATCCGGCAC
This sequence comes from Paracoccaceae bacterium, assembly GCA_024763335.1. Classification (GTDB taxonomy): domain Bacteria; phylum Pseudomonadota; class Alphaproteobacteria; order Rhodobacterales; family Rhodobacteraceae; genus Sinisalibacter. The sequence goes on from JANTFS010000034.1 coordinate 9,405, forward strand.
CACTTGGCGCGTCAGGCGTAGCCTTCCGTGAGGCCCCGCGCCGCGAGGCGGACCACCGGCATCGGCCAGTCGACAAGCGGGCTGACGAGGCAGCTGCGGCGCAGCAGATCGAGCGTGCGCGGGCAGCTTTCGGGCGTGATCCGGCTGTTGCGCCCGTTCCAGGCCCAGGGATCGAACTGCGGATGGGCCATGCGCCGGTCAAGGATCGCGGTCCACTCGGTGTAGACGTGCTTGGAATTGTCGAACAGCCGGTGCACCCCGCGCCGCTTGGCATAGGCGACGGCCTCTGCCTCGGTCTCGAAGGTGACGACAAGCCCCAGGGTGCCCTCGGCGTCGTTGTCCGGCGCCACCGGCACCCCGGCGCGCTCAAGGCGTTCGCGCAGATACCGCACCCGCCGGCGCAGACGCGCCAGGCGGCGCGGCAGTTTCGCCAGCTGCACCCGCAGGATCGCCCCCTCGATCTCGCTGATCCGGTAGTTGGCCCCAACGAAGGCCGGCACCTGCGCGGCCGGCGTGAGCGCGCGGAAGTCCACCCCCATGTCATGCGCGCAATAGGCGCGCTGGTAGAGATCGTCGGCATTGGTCAGCACCGCGCCACCCTCGCCGCAGGTCATGTTCTTGGCCTGATTGAAGCTGAAGGCGCCGATGTCGCCAAGGCTGCCGCAGGCCTGACCCTTGTAGCGAATCCCGACGGCCTGGCAGGCATCCTCGATCACCCGAAGATCGTTCTGCCGGGCGACCAGCCGGATACGGTCCATGTCGCAGGGCCGGTTGAGCATGTGAACGGGGATCACCGCGCGGCTGCGCGGCGTGATCCGGGCCGCAAGATCGTCGGGGTCCATCGTCAGGGTCGCATCGACCTCGACCAGCACCGGCACCGCCCCCACCTGCAAGACCGCCGCCGCGCTCGCCATCCAGGTGTAGGCCGAAACCAGCACCTCATCGCCCGGCCCGATCCCGCAGGCCTGCAAGGCGCAGATCAGCGCCGAGGTGCCGCTGTTGACCGCGAGGCTGCGTTTGACGCCGCTGAAGCCCGCAAGGTCGGCCTCGAAGCGCTGGCAAACATGCAGATTGCTGGTGGTGCGCAGCAGATCGCCATGGGCGATCACCCGGCCCACGGCCAGAAACTCGCGCATCCCCAGTTTCACCATGTCGCACTCCTCGACCAAACAGCGGCGCCCGAACGGGCATTGGCACCACACACGCCGGCCAAATGACCCTGCCCGCCTGACACCTGTTGTTGCCGCCCTGCGCTTGGAGGACAATAGGGCAAATCAACCTGCGCAGACTGGCCATGTCCATCCAAAGCCTCAATGAGCTCCCCGACACACTCCACCTCGAAGCCGATCTGGTGATCGTCGGCGGCGGGCCCTGCGGGCTGACGCTGGCGCGCGAACTCGCCGGCAGCGGGCTCGACATCCTGCTGCTCGAAAGCGGTGGTCTGGGCGAGGATGAGGCGCATGAGGCGCTCAACACGGTCGACATGGTCGAGGGCTGCTGGAGTGCGGCCGAGATCGACCGGCGCAACAGCTACCACCGCAACCTCACCACCTTCTGGGACGGAGCCCGCCAGAGCTACGGCCTGCGATGCCGCGGGCTGGGCGGCTCGACCCAGACCTGGGCCGGCAAATCGGCGCCGTTCGAGGAGATCGACCTCGAAGCGCGGCCATGGGTGCCGCTGTCGGGCTGGCCGATCCCGCGCGACGAGCTGGCACCGTTCGTCAGCCGGGCCGAAGCGCTGCTGAACCTCGGGCCGGGGCCTTATGACGGCAGCCTGTGGGCCCGGATCGGTCGCCATGAGCCCGCGCCGCCACTCGCCGAAAGCCCGCTGCGCAGCCTGTTTTGGAAATTCGCCCGCTCCCGGCGCAGTGCCACCGACATCATGCGCTTCGGCGCCGATTTCGCTGCCGATCCGCCGGCAGGCGTGCGCGTGCTCACCGATGCCACCGCCACCCGCCTGCTGACCAGCCCCGACGGCCGGGCGATCACCGGTGTCGAGGCGAAAAGCCTCTCGGGCAACCAGTTGCGCGTCAGCGCCGAGACCTGTGTGCTCGCCGCCAACACGATCGAGAACATCCGCCTTCTGCTGCTCTCGCGCGATGCCAACCCCGCGGGGTTGGGCAACGAGACCGATTGCGTTGGCCGCTACCTCATCGACCACCCGACCGCGACGGTTGCGCGGTTCGACGCGGCCTCGGCCGGCGCCATCGCCGCGCGCTTCGGCCTCTACGGCCATCGCGAGGGCGGGCACACGCATATCTACATGCACGGACTCGGCCTCGACCCGGCATGGCAACGGGCCGAACACGCCCTCAACGGCGCCATTTTCGTCACCGAGGAACGCGCCCCGGACGACCCGTTCTCGGCGCTGAAACGCTTGCTGAAGCGGCGCAGCGAGGCACCGTTCAAGGATATGTTCTCGGTCGCCCGGGCGCCGATGCGCCTTGGCCGCGGTGCCATGGCGCGGGCGATGGAGCGCGGCTATATCCCCAAGCCGATCAGCCGTGTCCTTGCCGATGTCGCGCTGCGGATCATGCCCAACACGCTGGCGCAGGATTTTCAGAACGGCACCCTGCCGCTCAAACTGGCGGGGCTGCGGGTCGAGGCGACGACCGAGCAGCCACCGCTGGCGGAGAACCGGATCACCCTGTCCGACAGCCGCGATGCCCTCGGGCTGGAGCGCGCCCGGGTGCGCTGGACGGCCGGCGATGCCGCGCGGATGAACCTCTTGCGTATCGGCCAGGCCTTCGAGGCGGCATTCCGTGCGGAGGATCTGCCCGACCCGGTGCCCTGCGACTGGGTGCGCAATGAGACGCCGGAAGCGGCAGTGGCCATCGACCTCGGCCACGCGATGGGCGGCACCCGCATGTCGGACGACCCCGCGACCGGGGTGGTCAACCGCGATTGCCGGGTGCATGGCGTGACGGGGCTCTACATCGCCGGCGGCTCGGTGATGCCAACCTCCGGCCACGCCAACCCGACGCTGATGTTTCTTGCCCTCGCCCTGCGCCTTGCCGATCACCTCAAGGCCAGCCTGCCACGGCGCTAGGGGTCTGAACCGGGGCTCTCGGCCCGGCGCATCGCATTGGCCTGAAGCACCCCGAGAAACACCGCCAGCGCGATCCATTCCTGCAACCCGGGGTGGCCGGCATCGCCCGAGAGCCAGACCCGCACCAGCGGCGAGATCGGCAGGGCCGCGATCCACTCCGGGCGCAGCGGCAGCACCCACCACTCCGGCTCGCGCACGATCCGCCGCAGGAACCCCAGCCAGAACGCCACGAGGCTGACATAGGCAATCGTCACCAGCGCGAAGGCCGGCAAGCCAGCGTGCATCAAGGCGCCCAGCATCAGGTTGTGCACCGGCTGCCCGTCGATCTCGGCGTAGCCGCTGCCCCACAGAATGTGATCCTCGATCCGGTTCAGGGCCCAGCTGTATTGCTGCAACCGCGAGGTGGCGGAATCGTCTTCAAAGGCGAGCCGCGCGCCGAGGGCGTCGATCGCCGCGTTGTGCGTGTAGAACAGCGCGGTGACCCCAGCCGCGGCGATGAGCAACAGGAAGATCACCCCGAAGGCCCAAGCCGGGCTCGGCCGCCAGTCGCGGAGCACATGGAGCCCGCCGACGAGGCCGAGGCCGAACACGGCCACCAGAAGCACCGACCGGCTGTTCAGCATCAACAGCACGAACATGACCAGCAAGGTGATCACCACGCCGATGACATCGCGCCGATCGGTTGCCCCGGCTGCGCGGAAGGTCATCAGCCCGATCAGCACCGCCACCGCCACCGCGTTCTTCTGCGACGCTTTCACGAGGTCCCCGCTGTCGGCGACGTGCACGTTGAAGATCCCGCGGAAGAAATCGTAGAACACGAAATCCAGATCGCCCTGCGTCGTAAACCGCACCACAGCCTCGGCCCAGCTCGAACCGATGTCGCGCGCGATCACCTCGGTGCCGACGAAAAACGCGATCAGGCACGCGGCCCCGGCCCAGCGCAGCAACCGGCGCAGATCCTGCGCCGCCGCGACCCAGCCGCCGATGATCAGGAAACTGCCGAAAAAGAAGATCTGCCGCACCGCGATGCCACGCGCCTCGCTGGCCTGCAGCACCAGGTAGAGGATCATGATATACAGCGCATAGGGCAGGACAAACGGCGCCCATCGCACCGACAGGCCAACCCCGGCCATGACCACGCGCGGCACGAAGCCGGCAAGGACAAGGCCCGCCAGAACCGCCAGATAGGGCAAGCGGACCGCAAACCCGCCCGCCTTGACCACGGTGAACCATTCGAATGACAAGAGCGCAAACAGCACAACCACCGGGTGCAGCAGCAAGAGCCGCTCGGTGAGCGACTCGCGCGGCGCGGCGCCTTGGGGGGCGTCGCGCGCCGCCGCCTGCTCTTGACCCGCCTGCATCGATCGGACTTTCCCGGCTGTGCCCACCTGGCTCGTATCGCCGCGAGTATGCGGGATGCGGGCTTTGCCCGCAAGTTCCGCCCCGTCAAGCCTGCCCCGCATGGCCCGAACGGCACATCAATATAGGCACATAACCCTTTGGCAATCGGCAATTTTTGGCGAATTTGGTGCCCGAGGTGGGACTCGAACCCACAAGGTGTTGCCACCGGGGGATTTTGAATCCCCTGCGTCTACCAGTTCCGCCACTCGGGCTGTCTGGCCCCCATGTAGCCCCGGCCCCCGGCGGCGTCAATCTAGAGATCGTCGGTCCCGAAGCTATCGCCGGCGCGCGTCTCGCCGGTCTCGTATCCGCGTATCCGCGCGCGAACCAGCGGCTGCGCTGCGCCGAGGTGACGTGGGTGAAGCTGTGCGGCATCGGCACCCGGCCCTTGACCCCGCCCCGGCCGCGTGCTGCAAAGCGGGCAAAGCGGGGCGCGACATGCTGCACAAACTCTATGACTGGACAATCCATGTGGCTGAAAGCCGCAATGCGCTCTGGGCGCTTGCGCTCGTCGCGTTCCTCGAAAGCTCGGTTTTCCCGATCCCCCCCGACGTGATCATGATCCCGATGATCCTCGCCGCCCCCAAGCGCGCCTTCCTGATCGCCTCCGTTGCGCTGGCCGCCTCGGTCACCGGGGGGATGCTGGGCTATTACATCGGCTATGGCTTGTTCGAAACGGTGGGCCAGCCCGTCCTCGAGTTCTACGGCAAGACCCAGGCCGCCGAGGAATTCGCCCAGACCTACAACCAGTGGGGCGCCTGGGCCGTGCTCGCCGCCGGGGTCACGCCCTTCCCCTACAAGGTGATCACCATCCTGTCGGGCTGGACCAGCCTCAATTTCGGCGTCTTCATGATTGCCTCGGTGATCGCGCGGGGCCTGCGCTTCTTCCTCGTCGCCGCGCTGTTGTGGAAATTCGGCGCACCGATTCGTGATTTCATCGAAAAGCGGCTGGGTTTGATGTTCACCCTCTTCGTGATACTGCTGCTCGGCGGTTTCTACGCGGTGAAATACCTATGACCAACCTCACCTCCCGGCAGCTCATCCTGTTTGCCACGCTGTTCTCGCTGGTGTCCGTGCTCGGCGCCTGGACCTTTCAGAGCCTTGGCTACCAGCCCTGCCAGCTGTGCTACTACCAGCGCTATCCGCATTATGCCGCGGTGGTGATCGGCGCGCTGGCGCTGGCTGTCGGCTGGCCCAAGCTGGCATGGCTCGGCGCGCTCGCGGCCGCCACCACCTCGGCCATCGGCTTCTATCACACCGGGGTGGAACGCAAATGGTGGCCGGGCCCGACCTCCTGCACCACCGGCACCGACATCTCCGGGCTCAGCCCGCAAGACCTGCTCGACCAGATCAACGCCGCCCCGCTGGTGCGGTGCGATGAGATCCCGTGGCGGCTGTCGGACGCGATCCCGTGGGATGTGCTCGACATCACCATGGCCAACCTCAACGCGCTCGGCTCGCTTCTCATCGTCTTCGTCTGGCTCGCCGCCGCCCGCCGCGGCTAGGGCGTGTAGTCGGCCTGCGCCGGCGCATCGCGCGCCGCATCCCGCAGCCGACGCAGGGTGCCCTCGAAATTCTTCGCAAGCACCGCCGTGTCTACCGCCGCCGCACAGGCGGCAAGGCCGAGATCCTCGAAGCGCGGCTCGGGCAACCCCGCCACGCGCACGGCCGCAAGCCGCGCCGCGAGCGCCTCGCGCAGCGCAACATGGTGCGGCTGGGTGTCGGACAGCAGCGCCACGTCGGCCTCTTGAAGAACAATCCGGCCGGCGGCTTCGGCGTCGGCCAGCAGCCGCGCGCCCGCCTCGGTGTGGGCGATCACCGCGTTCCAGCCCTCATCCTCGCCTTTCGGCCAGCCCCCAGGCCAGGCATCGCCCACCGCGATATCGGCCTGAAGTCCCACCGCATCGGGGCAGATCTTGCAGCGAAACTGCGTCGTCCACGGGTTGTCGACCCAGAATTCGGCGTAGTCCCCCTCAAATGTGCGCCCGTCGCGCGCCGTCGCCACGGTCGGCCCCGGGCAGCCGTGGCCGCGCCAGCGAAACGCGGTGATGTCGTCGCGCGCGAGCCCGCGCCGGGCGAGGAAGTCATCCGACGCCTGCAGGCTCGGCACGGTGCCGCAGAACAGGGCGATGGTGAGCACGATCAACTCTCGCGCCCGGACATCCTCGGCCTGCAGGTTACGGATCGCGGCGATGTCGCAGGGCTTCATCGCAACGGCGAAAGGCTCGCCCCCGTCGAGGAATTCCGGCAGCATTTCCAAGGTAGCACAGGTGGCATAGCGCGACCCTGCACTTTCCAGCACGGCGTCGGCGGTGCGGTTCAGCACCGGTTGCGAGGCGAGGGCGTCGGTGCCATCGGGCCGGACCTGCAAGACCGCGCGCACCTGCCCGCTTTCGACGAGATGTTGGGACAGCGCCGTCATGATCCCGCCCGCCGCCGCAAGGAAGCGCACGCCGGGGTCGGCGGCATGGCCGCGTGCCACGCGCCGGACTTCGCCCCAGACCGGATCGAGCGGCGGCGCATCGGCCGAAAAGGGGCCGGTCACGTTGATCCCCGGGCAGAGCCGCAGGATCGCGGCCTCCTCCGCCGGCGCCGGCGACCGCCCCGCCACCGGGCGCAGATGGCCATTCGCGGCCTCCTGCATGACGATCTCGGCGCCGGGAGCCAGGGCCTTGCACAATCCGCAGCCGATGCAGAACCCGGTCTCGACGATGTCGGCAAGGCTCTCGAACGTTCGCGGCATGCGGCCCCTCCCATGGCAACACGGATCGGGGTCAGCCTGCCAGACCCGCGCGCCCGCGGCAATCGCCGACTGGGCCGCTTCAGCTTCAGCCGCGCGCGCGCAGGAGCTGGCGCAGGATGCCGTGCAGGCGCTGGACATCGGCCCGGGTGAGCCCCAGCCGCGTCCACATGTTGCGCAGCACCAGCTTCATCCCCGCCGCCTTGGTCTGTGGGAAGAAGAACCCCGCCCGCTCCAGCTCGGCCTCGTAATGATCGGCCAGCTTCTCCACCTCGATCGCGCTGGCAAACTCGGTGTTGGCCAGCACCTGGTGATCGACCTCGCCGCCCTGCCTGCGCCATTCATACGCCACCAGCAGCACCGACTGGGCGAGGTTCAGCGAGAAGAACTCCGGGTTCACCGGCACGGTGATGATCGCATTCGCCCGGGCGATGTCGTCGTTTTCCAGCCCGGCGCGTTCGGGGCCGAACAGGATCGCCACCCGCCGCCCCGCCGCGCTCAGCGCCCGGGCCTGCTCCATCGCGCGTTCCGGGCTCAGCACCGGCTTGGCCAGCTCGCGTCCGCGCGCCGTGGTGGCGAAGACATAGTCGCAATCGCCGATCGCCTCCGGCAAGGTCTCAAAAACCCCGGCCTGGTCGAGCACCCGCCCCGCGCCCGAGGCCATCGCCACCGCCTTGGGGTTCGGCCAGCCGTCGCGCGGGGCCACCACCCGCATCCGGTCAAGGCCGAAATTCAGCATCGCACGGGCCGCCGCGCCGATGTTCTCGCCCATCTGCGGGCGCACCAGGATGATGGCAGGAAGAACACACTCTTCCACTCGGGGTTGTGGATTGTCCATTTGAGTACTTCTCGGTTGCCGCGCCGGGGTGATACGCTGTCGGGCACCGGGAAGGCAAGGAGGGGGAGAATGGC
>JANTFS010000035.1 GCA_024763335.1 Paracoccaceae bacterium
CGACGGCATCAAGAACAAGATCGATCCGGGCCCTCCCTCCGACAAGAACCTCTACGACCTGCCGCCGGAAGAGCTTGAAGGCATCCCGACCGTCTGCGCCTCCTTGCGCGAAGCGCTGGAAAGCCTCGAAGCCGATCACGACTTCCTGCTGGCCGGCGATGTTTTCACCAAGGATCAGATCGACGGCTATCTCGAGCTGAAGTGGGAAGAGGTCTACGCCTACGAGCACACCCCGCACCCGGTGGAATACCAGCTCTACTACAGCTGCTGACCCCGGCTGCCGGCCGAATTTCGCAGGGGCGCCCTCTCGGCGCCCCTGTTTCTTTTGCGGATGGGGAAGCGGCGGCCTCCGCGACCAAGCGCCCGGAGTTCGCGGAAACAATCCCCGCAAAACCCCGGCTTTTTTGCCAGAAATGCGACCGATTCGCGTCAGTTCCTGCGCAATAACCCCGAAATCTTCAAATTGTAGACGAAATCCTTTGGTTACCTGTGGTTGATCAGATGGCAGGAGGACCCGCTATGACCGGTTTCGCCGACAGTACGATTGCCGCAATGTTTTTTGCAAACCCGACCGATATCGACTTCCCGCGTCTTGCCGACGAGTTGGGACGGGCGCTGTGGGGCAATCCGCAGGGCCAGCTCGATATCCATTCGGCCTATGATGATTTCGTCGTCTATGACCTCGCGACGATGCGCATCAGCCTGGCCTACACCAATCTGGCCGACGCAGGGTTCTGCGACGCCACGCCCTGCATGCTGGCCGAATCGATCGTCGTGGCGATCGGGCCCGGCGCGAATGGCTACCCGCCCGGGCCGGGGTTCGAGGACCGTGCGGCGCTGTGCCAGGGGCTCGTGGAACGGATCACCCAGCACCAGCGGGCCGACCGCATGATCGTGCGCGAACATCACGGCCTGTTCGATGAGGACGCCCATGATGCGCTGATCGAGGAAATCGCCAATTCCCGCGGCCAGACGCTGGCCGGGCGCCCCGATCCGGTCACCGAAGACCTGATGTGGGAAATGGCCTCTCGCGCCTGGGACAGCACGGAAGAAGCGCCCGAGGAGATCGCGGAACCGCCGCAGCGGGTGCGCCCGGCGCGTCCCACCCATCCCGCCGCCGCCGCCGATACGCGCGGCGAGGCAGCTCAGGCCAAAGCCGCCGGGTTCCGCCTATCGCGGCTGTGGGATCCCGATGTCGAGCGGCAACCGCTTGCCCACCGCGCGGCGGTCAACGGGCTGAACGCCGCCATGCTGGTCTTCGCCCTGCCCGTGGGCGCCGCGCTGATGACGCTGGCGGTGCTTGGCCGCGAGAGCCTGGGCGTCTCGACCCGGATGACCGCGCTCACCGGCTCGGCCCTGAGCCTGTCTCAGACCGAGGCCGCGCAGAGCCTGCTCACCTACTTCTCCTGACCGGCACCCGTGCCGCGGCGGCCCGCTCCCCGGAGCGGGCCCTCGCGGTGCCGTCAGGTGATCGCCGGCAGGGCGCGCAGACTGTCCTGGTCTTCCGATGACAGCGCCTGCATCGCCACCACATAGGTGTGGATGGAAAACACCACGGCCCGTGTTTGCGGCAAGCGCTTGAGCACCTGCCGCTCGACCCGAACCCACAGATCGCCGCCACGCGCCGGGGCCCGGGGCGCGGCCTCGCGCCGCGGCTGGAACAGATCGGGATCGTCATAGACAAGGTAATTGGCCCGCCAGATCGGCCGCGCCACCTGCAGGCCGTCAAACAGCCGCTGAACCCGGCGCGCCAGCCCCTCGTCATACGCGCTGACCGGAACGTGGATTCCGATCAGGGGGCGAAGAAATTTCTCCTCCAGCGTCCAGCTCGCCGGAAAGCACAGGACCGCCCCCGTCAACACATGCTCGCCGGCCGCCTCGGGCTTTTCCATCAGAATCAGGTCTTCCTGCACCAGCCGGCCTCCGGTCGCGAGCGGATCGGCGCGGTCGAGCGCCACCACCACGCCATCGGGGCGGCGCACGCTCTCCCCGGTGATCTCGTAGCCGGGCGTGACCGCGATCTCGTCCAGAACCGCGCCGAGCAATTCGTCGGCCGCCGGGCGCGCCGCGGCCGAGAGCCGCAGCACGTCGTCACGCCGGCTCGCGATCAAGGCGTCGCGATAGGCCATTTGCCCGGCAAAGGCGTCGTCGACGCGCAGCCAGTCGCCCTCGGCTACCGGGTTCAGCCCCGGCAACCGGCGGGTCTTTTCCTCCGCCCAGGGGCGCAACGGCAGATGCGACTGGCAGATCGCGGATGCGGCTGGACGAGGGGCGGTCGCGGCTTTCATGGTCCCATGATTGCCGCCAGCCGGCATCGCCGCAAGCCCGCATTGGCGCCTCGCGGTGCTGTGGCTTGCATCCCGGCCGACACGGGGCCACGTTGGGCCCGAACCTCGAAAGGACCGCCGCGATGAAAACCGAGACCTTCTCCTTTGCAGGCCATGGCGGGGCTACCTTGTCCGGCCGCCTCGATCTGCCCGAAGGGCCGGTCCGCGCCACCGCCCTGTTCGCCCATTGCTTCACCTGCACCAAGAACATCCTGCCGGCCCGCCGCATCGCCGCGCGCCTCGCCGAGGCGGGCATCGCGGTGCTCCGGTTCGACTTCACCGGGCTGGGCGAGAGCGAGGGCGACTTCGCCGAAACCACCTTTGCGTCGAATGTCGACGATCTCCTTGCCGCCGCCGCTTCGCTCGGCGCGCGGGACATGGCGCCCAGCCTGCTAATCGGGCACTCGCTTGGCGGCACGGCCGTGCTCAAGGCCGCCGCCGCGCTGCCCGGGGTCAAGGCGGTGGTTACCATCGGCAGCCCGGCGGCCCCCAACCATGTCAGCCACAATTTTGCCTCGCGGCTCGAAGACATCGAAAAGAACGGCATCGCCGAGGTCGACATCGGCGGCAGAAAATTCCGCATTTCCAAGGATTTTCTCGATGACATTCAGGAACAGGAACTGACACCCGCGATCCACGGGCTCCATGCCGCCCTGCTGGTAATGCATGCGCCGCGCGACCAGATCGTGGGCATCGACAATGCCAGCGAGATCTTCAAGGCGGCCCGGCACCCCAAGAGCTTCATCACCCTCGGCGATGCCGATCACATGATCAGCCGGGCCGAAGACGCCGAATATGCCGCCACCGTCATCGCCGCCTGGGCCGGGCGCTACCTCGGGCTCGATCTCGGCCTGCCCTCGCATGCGGCGATGCCCGTCCCGGCCACCCCGGCGCCCGATCACACCGTCCGGGTGACCGAGATCGACCCCGACCATTACACCCAGGAAGTGGCCAACGGCCCGCATCATTGGTGGCTGTCGGACGAGCCCGAAGACGTCGGCGGCTCCAACAGGGGGCCCAACCCCTATGCCCTCCTGAAAGCGGCGCTCGGGTCCTGCACCTCGATGACGATGCGGATGTATGCGCGGGTGAAGAAATGGCCGGTCACCGGCATTTCCGTCGAGGTCACCCACCGCAAGGAACTGGCCCCGGACGGCGCCAAGGACGACCGCGGGCGCCCGATCAAGATCGACATCTTCACCCGCAGGATCACGCTGGAGGGCGATCTCGACGAGACCCAGCGCAAGCGGCTCGTGGAAATCGCCGACCGCTGCCCGGTGCACAAGACGCTGCATCAGGCGAGCCGGATCGAAACCGAACTGGCCAGCTGACGCCCGCGCGGCGCGGCGCGGGAACGGGGATCAGAACAGCCCCGTCGCCTTGCGCAGCATGTTGAGGGCGACCAGCGTGAGAAAGACGCCGAAGGCGCGTTTGAGCGGCTTGGGGTCCAGCGCATGCGCGATGCGGGCGCCGAGCGGGGCGGTGAAGATCGTCATCGTGATCACCAAGAGGAAGGCGGGGATGTTGACCGCGCCCAGCGTGTAGGGCGGAGCCCCGGGGACCGTGACGAAAAGAAAGCCGATCACCGAGGGCAGCGCGATGATCAGGCCGAACCCCGCGGCGGTGGCCACGGCGCGGTGAATCGGCACGCCGTGCAGCGTCATGATCGGAACCCCGAAAGAGCCCCCGCCGATGCCCATAAGCACCGACAGGAAGCCCACCATCGGCGACAGCAGGCTGCGCAGGCGCGCACCCGGCATCTGGCCGGCGAGGCGCCAGTCGGCGCGGCCGAAGAGCATGTAGAGCCCGATGGCGAAGGCGAGGATGCCGAAGATGGCCTGCAAGGTCGCCGAGCGCAGACTTGACGCCACGAGCACGCCGATCACCGCACCGACTACGATCCCCGGGGCCCATGTCTTCAGGATCGGCCATTCCACCGCGCCCTTCCTGTTGTGGGCCAGCACCGAGCGCGCCGAGGTGACGATGATCGTGGCCAGCGAGGTGGCGAGACAGACCTGCATGAGCGCGCCCGATTCGTAACCGAGCCCGGCAAAGGTGTAGTAGAAGGCGGGAACCAGCACGATGCCGCCGCCGACGCCGAGCAGACCGGCGAGCACGCCGGCAAAGGCGCCGATGGCCAGAAGCAGGGCGACGAGCGGCAGGAGCGTTGCGAGATCGGGCATGTCAGGTGGCCTCCGTTTGAACCGGACCCTCTTCGGGCACTTGCGCCAGCGCGTCAAGCAGCAGCGCGGGGCCGGCATCCCGCTTCGCCGCCCCCTCCGACAGCACACGGCGCCATGCCCGCGCTCCCGGTCGCCCCGAAAACAGGCCCAGCATGTGGCGGGTGATGTCGTGCAGCCGCCCGCCCGAGGCAAGGTGGCGCTCGATATAGGGCAGCATGGCGCGGGCGATGTCATGGGCAGAGCGCGCGCTGGGCGGGGCGCCGAACAGCGCCGCATCTGCGGCGAGCAGGATGCGCGCCGGTTCATGGTAGGCGGCGCGGCCGATCATCACCCCGTCGATCCCGGCATCAAGCTGCGCCCGTGCGGCCTCGAGCGAGGTGATGCCCCCGTTGATCGAGATATGCATGTCCGCAAATTCGCGCTTCATGCGGTGCACGAGCGGGTAGTCGAGCGGCGGCACGTCGCGGTTTTCCTTCGGGCTCAGCCCCTGAAGCCAGGCCTTGCGGGCGTGGATCGTGACCCGGCTGACCCCGGCGGCGCGGATCTTGTCGAGGAAATCGGGCAGCACGTCACGGGGCTCCTGATCATCCACGCCGATGCGGCATTTTACCGTGATTTCGGTGCCTTGCGCGGCGTCTTTCATGGCCGACACGCAATCGGCGACAAGCGCGGGGCGCGTCATCAGCACCGCCCCGAAGGTGCCGGACTGGACCCGGTCGGAGGGGCAGCCGACGTTGAGGTTGACCTCGTCATAGCCGCGCTCGACGCAGGCTTTCGTGGCCTTGGCCAGTTCGGCCGGATCGGAGCCGCCAAGCTGGACGGCCACCGGATGCTCCTCGGCGGAATAGTCCAGAAGATGCAGCGCGCCGCCGCGCACCAACGCCGGCGCCGTCACCATCTCGGTATAGAGCAACGCCTCGCGGCTCATCAGCCGGTGAAAATAGCGGCAGTGACGGTCCGTCCAGTCCATCATCGGGGCGACGGAGAGGCGGGCGGAGGATCTGACATCTTTGCGGGTCATGGGCGATCCGGTCGGGCGTTGCATTGGCTGTGGCAAACCTACATAGGCAAAACCGGCCACGAGGGCCAGAGCCGGGGCCGGGCGCCGGCACGGGCTGGCCTTCGGGGCGAAACCGCCTATCCTGCCCTGCGATTGCCAAGCCCGGAGGCCGCCTGCCCGATGATCGACGCCTACCTCCTGCCGCTTCAGCGCCGGGCGCTTGCGCCCCTCGCCCGCCGCCTTGCGGCGCGGGGGGTGACGGCGGACCAGATCACGCTGGCGGGCTTCGGCCTCGGCCTCGCCGCGGTGGCGGCGCTGGCGGCGGGGGCCTTCGCGGCGGGCCTCGTGCTGATCGGGCTCAACCGGCTGGCCGACGGGCTCGATGGGGCGGTGGCCCGCCTCACCACCCCCACCGACCGCGGCGCCTTTCTCGACATTGCCCTCGATTTCGTCTTCTACGCACTCGTGCCGGTGGGCTTCGCGCTGGCCGACCCGGAGGCCAACGCGCTCGCCGCCGCGGTGCTGGTGGCGGCTTTCGTCGGCACCGGCTCGTCCTTCCTTGCCTTCGCCGCGCTCGCGGGCCAGCGGGGGATCAGCGCGGCGGCCTATCCGACCAAGGGCATCTATTACCTCGGCGGCCTCACCGAGGGTTTCGAGACGGTCGCCATCTTCGTGTTGATGTGTTTGTTACCGCAGGCCTTTGCGCAACTCGCCTATATCTTCGCGGGTGCCTGTGCGATCACCACGCTGACGCGTTGGCGGCAGGGCTGGATCGCCTTCTCGCCCCGGGCTAAGACAGAGGACGCCCCGCGCTGAGGCGGGGCCACAGAACAGGGATGCCGACAGACATATGCGCCTTTCCACGCTCGCGGGCCTCTTCGCCGCGCTCATCGCTTCTCCCACCGTGGCCAATGACTGGCAGGACACGCTCGACGCCGCCCGCGGCCAGACCGTCTACTGGAACGCCTGGGGCGGGGATGCCCGCACCAACGCCTTCATCGCCTGGGTCGGCGCGCAGACCGAGGCGCTCTACGGCGTTTCGGTCCGGCAGGTGAAGCTCACCGACACCGCCGAGGCCGTCACCCGGGTGATCTCGGAAAAGGCCGCCGGGCGCGACGCGGACGGCAGTGTCGACATGATCTGGATCAACGGGCCGAACTTTCTCGCGATGAAGGAGCACGGCCTGCTGCACGGCCCCTTTGTCGGCAATCTGCCCAATGCCCGCTTCCTCGATCTGGCGCCGGGATCGGCGAACACGGTCGATTTCACCGTGCCGGTCGACGGCATGGAATGCCCGTGGCGGCTGGCAAAGTTCGTCTTCAGCTACGACACCGCCCGGGTCGATGCCCCGCCCGCAACGATGGCCGATTTCGTCCCCTGGGCGGCCGCGCATCCGGGACGGATGACCCACCCCGATCCGTCGAACTTCATCGGCGCCACCTTTCTCAAGCAGGCGCTGGTGGAACTGGCCCCCGACCCCGCCGTGCTGCTCGAACCGGCGACCGACGCCACCTTCGAGGAAACCACCGCCCCGCTCTGGGCGTGGTATGACGCGCTGAAGCCGAACCTGTGGCGCGGCGGCGCGGCGTATCCCGAAAACGAGAGCGTCCAGCAACAGCTGATGAACGACGGCGAGGTGGACATCGCGATGTATTTCGACCCCGCCGCCACCGCTGCCGCGATCACGCAGGGGCTGCTGCCCGAGACCGCGCGGGTGTTCGTCCCCGAAGGCGGCACGATCGGCAACGTCAGCTTCGTCGCGATCCCCTACAATGCCGCGCACAAGGCCGGCGCGCAGGTGGTGGCGAACTTCCTCATCGACCCGGCCACACAGGCGCATATGCAGAACATCGAGGTGCTCGGCTCGTTCTCGGTGCTCGCCCCCGACAAGCTGGATGCCGAGGCCCGCGCCGCCTTCGACGCCCTGCCGACAGCCCCCGCCCTGCCCCGGCTCGAAGACCTCGGCCCGACACGGCTTGAGCCGCATCCGAGCTGGATGACGCGGCTCACGGACGCGTGGTCGGCGCGCTACACCCGGTGAGCGCCGCGCGCGATGGCCGGGCCCTGCGCGGGGCGGTTCTGGCTGTGCTCGGGATCGGGGTGATCGGGCCGATCATCGCCGGGCTTGCGCTCACCGCCCGCGCGGCCTTCGGCCTGCTGCCGGCCATCGGCAGCACCGAGGCAGGGCTGGCCCCCTGGGCGCAGCTCCTGGCGCTGCCGGGCATCGCCACCTCGGTGAAGGTCACGCTTTTCACCGGGCTCGGCTCCACCGCGCTGTCGCTGACGCTCGCGCTGGCGATCGCCGCCGGGCTGCGGGACCGTCTGGCCCGGGGCGGCGCGGCCCGGCTGCTGACCCCGCTGCTTGCCGTGCCCCATGCCGCGCTGGCGATCGGGCTGGCCTTCGTGCTGGCCCCGTCGGGGTGGATCGCACGCGTCCTCGCCCCCCTTCTGGGGCTCGTCCGCCCGCCCGACATTGCCCTCGTCGGCGATCCCTGGGGCGTGGCGCTGCTGCTCGGGCTCACGATCAAGGAAACCCCGTTTCTGCTGCTGATGATCCTGTCGGCGCTGACCCAGATTCCGCTGCGCCAGCAGCTCGCAGCCGGGCAGTCGCTGGGCTATGGCCGCGCGGCGGTCTGGCTCAAGATCATCGTGCCGCAGCTGTGGCCGCTGATCCGGCTGCCGGTGATGGTGGTGCTGGCCTATGGGCTGTCGACCGTCGACATGGGGCTCATCCTCGGCCCCTCGACGCCGCCGGTGCTGGCGGTGGCGCTGACGCGGCTGTTTTTCTCGCCCGACACAGCGGCGCTTCTGCCCGCCTCCGCCGGCGCACTGGCGCAGGTGGCGCTGGTGCTCGCGGCCTTCGGCCTCGTGCTGGCCACCGAGCGGGCGATCCGGGGGCTGGGTCTGGCCTGGATCCGGCGCGGCGGGCGCGGCCGGGGAATCGCGCTGGCGGCCCGGATCGTCGCGGCTGGCGGGCGCGCGCTGCTGGCGCTCGGGCTGCTCGCCATGCTGGCGCTGGTCGTCTGGTCGCTGGCCTGGCGCTGGCCCTGGCCCGCGGCGCTGCCGCAAAGCTGGTCGCTCAAGGCCTGGACCGGCGCCGGCCCCGGGCTTGGCCGGGCGCTGGCCGCCTCGCTCTGGCTTGCCGTTGCCACCACCTCCCTGTCGCTGGCCCTCGCCATCGCCTGGCTCGAAGGCGAAGACCGGGCCCGGCTGGGGCGCGCGGGCTGGGCGCAAGGCCTGATCTACCTGCCACTCCTGGTGCCGCAGATCGCCTTTCTCTACGGCCTGAACGTTCTGTTCCTGCGGCTCGGGCTCAGTGGCGGCTACGCGGCGGTGATCTGGGCCCAGTCGCTCTTCGTCTTTCCTTACGTGATGATCGCCCTGTCCGACCCGTGGCGCGCCCTCGATCCGCGGTTGAGCCGGGCCGCGGCCTCGCTCGGCGCCGGGCCGTGGCGACGGCTGTTCACGGTGAAACTGCCGGTTCTGCTCATGCCGATCCTCACCGCCGCCGCAATCGGCGTCGCGGTTTCGGTGGCGCAATACCTGCCGACGCTGTTCATCGGCGCAGGCCGGATCGCCACCCTGACCACCGAGGCGGTGACCCTGTCCTCGGCCTCCGACCGGCGGGTGACCGGGGTCTATGCCAGCCTGCAGGCCGGCCTGCCGCTGGCCGGCTATGGCGCGGCCTTGATGATCCCCGCGCTCGTGCACCGCAACCGTCGCGGCCTGAAAGGCGCCCGGTCATGAGCCTCGTTCTGGACACCGTTGCCCTGTCGCTCGGCGGCCATGCCCTGTTCGCCCCGCTGAGCCTGACCATCGCGCCCGGCGAGATCGCCACGGTGATGGGCCCCTCCGGGGTTGGCAAATCGACCCTGCTCGATGCCATCGCCGGCCACCTCGCCCCGGCCTTCACGATGAGCGGGCGGGTCACGCTCGACGGGCGCGAGCTGCGTGCGCTGCCGGCGGAGGCCCGGCGCATCGGGCTGGTGTTTCAGGATCCGGTGCTGTTTCCGCATCTTTCGGTGGGCGACAATCTGGCCTTTGGCCTCAGCCGCCGCGTTACCGGACGCGCCGCGCGCCGGGCCGCCGTCGACGCGGCGCTGGAGCAGGCGGGGCTCGCGGGGTTCTACCACCGCGATCCCGCGAGCCTGTCGGGCGGTCAGCGCTCGCGCGCGGCGTTGATGCGCAGCCTGCTTGCCGACCCGTCCGCGCTTTTGCTCGATGAGCCGTTCTCCAAGCTCGACACCGGCCTGCGCGACGAGATCCGGGCCTTCACCTTTGCCCATCTCCGCGAGCGGGCGATCCCGGCCCTGATGGTCACCCACGATCCCGCCGATGCCGCGGCTGCCGGCGGGGCGGCGATCTCTCTGGAGGTGCCGGGGCGAGGCTGAGGATCGCCCGTGTCCGGGCCAGCCGTCCGCGGCCGGGGCCGGCCTGCGGCGATGCGCCGAGCCCGCCCCGAACGGGCGCCAGCCGCGCCGCGCATCACCGCCCCGGCCCCGGGACGATGTGGCCAAAGCCTGCGGTCGCCCCTTCCCCGCCGGGCCGCGGCATGGCAGGCTCCGGCCAAGCCAGGGATCCGACCAATGACGCTGAAACTCCACAATTACTTCCGCTCCTCCACCTCGACCCGCCTGCGCGCGGCGCTGAACCTGAAGGGGCTCGCCTACGAGTATGTGCCGGTGCACCTGCCCGAGCGCGCCCACCACGCCGATGCCTTCGCCACGCTCAACCCGCAGCGGCTCGTGCCGGCGCTCGAGCTTGACGACGGCACCGTGCTGATCCAGTCGCTCGCGATCATGGAATGGCTCGATGAGGCCTATCCCGACCGGCCGTTGCTGCCCGCCGACCCGCGCGCCCGCGCCCGGGTGCGGGCGCTTGGCCAGATGGTGGCGCTGGAGATCCACCCGATCAACAACCTGCGGGTGCTGACCTATCTCGAGACCACCCTCGGCGCCGACGCGGCAGCGAAGACGGCCTGGATCCACCACTGGGTCGACACGACCTTCGCACCGCTCGAAGCGATGCTGTCGCAGAGCCCGCAGACCGGCACCTTCTGCCACGGCGACACCCCCGGCTATGCCGATTGCTGCCTCTATGCCCAGATGTGGAACAACCGCCGCTTCGGCGTCGACATGGCCCCCTACCCGACGATCAGCCGGATCTTCACCGCCCTCGATGCGCTGCCGGAATTCGCCGACGCGGCACCCGCCCAGCAACCCGACGCCATCTGAGCCGCGCGCCGGGACGCCGCCGCGCGGCGGCGTTACGCGCGGTCGCGCGACCGCGCCTGCGCCCCGCCCGGCGTGACCCGAGGCGACCCGTCCCTAGCGCGGCGCCATGCGGATCGCGCCGTCGAGGCGGATGACCTCGGCGTTGAGCATGGCGTTGGCGGCAATGTGCAGCGCCAGCGCGGCGAACTCGGCGGGCGTGCCAAGCCGCGACGGAAACGGCACCTGTGCCGCGAGACTGTCTTGCACCTCCAGCGGCAAGCTCTCGAGCAGCGGCGTGCGAAACAGGCCCGGCGCGATCGTGTTGACCCGGATGCCGTCGGGCGCCAGATCACGCGCCATCGGCAGGGTCATTCCCACCACCCCGCCCTTCGAGGCGGCATAGGCCACCTGCCCCACCTGCCCGTCGAAGGCGGCGACGGAGGCGGTGTGGATGATCGTGCCACGCTCGCCGTCGCGGTTGAGCGGCGCGGCGGCCGCCATGCCCGCAGCCGCCTGACTGGCGCAATTGAACGACCCGCCGAGATTGACCGTCACCACCTTGCGAAACAGCGCCGGGTCATGCGCCGCGCCTTTCGAGACGGTCTTGGCCGCAGGCCCGATCCCGGCGCAATTCACCAAGACCCGTTCCTGGCCCTGGGCCGCGCGCACCTTGGCAAAGCCCGCGCGCACGCTCTCCGGCTCCGATACATCGACCGTGGCGAAGACGCCGCCGAGCTCGGCCGCCACGGCAGTGCCGCGGGCCTCGTCGAGATCAAACACCGCCACCGGTGCGCCTGCACCCGCGAACGCGCGCGCCACCGCCGCGCCCAGCCCGGAGGCACCGCCCGTCACCACAAGTGGCGTGTCCGCACCGATCTGCATCCTGCCCCCCTCGCATGGTTTTCCCGCGCCTGGTTGTCCCGGGGATAGCAGCGCCGCGCCGGCAGGGCAAATTTCCCCGCCCGCGCGGCACGAAAAAGGCCCCCCCGGAACACCGGGAGGGCCTCAGATCAAACCAATGCTGGGCCCGCGTTACGCCGCGCGCCCGGCCCGGCGTGCCATCACCGCGTTCCAGAGCACTTCGCTGCGCGCCCCCGAGCGGCAATAGGCAAACACCTTGCCCTGGGTTTCCGCCAGCGCCCGGTTGAACCCGTCGATCGCATAGTCCGTCGGCTCGCGGTCGGTCATCGGCACGTAGCGCGCCTGGACCCCGTTATGCCGGCAGGCTTCGGAGATTTCCGCCCAGTCGGGCTGGCCCGGCTCTTCCCCGTCGGGACGGTTGCACACGATGGTGCGAAACCCTGCGGCGGCGATATGCGCCACGTCTTCGGGCCGGATCTGTTCGGAGACAGTCACCTGCTGGCTGAGTTCTTTCCAATTGCGGGGCATGACCACCTTCCTTAGAGCGCGTTGACCGGCACTTTGAGGAAGACCCGGCCGTCTTCATCCGCCGGCGGCATTTCACCTGCGCGCATGTTGACCTGCAGCGACGGGATGATCAAGCGCGGCATGGCGAGCTGGGCATCGCGCTCGGTGCGGAACTTCACGAAGTCTTCCTTCGTCTTGCCGCCGCCGACGTGGATGTTGTGCTCTTTCTCGTCGGCAACCGAGGTTTCCCACTGGATGTCGCGGCCGTTGGGGCCGTAATCGTGGCACATGAACAGGCGGGTCTCGTCCGGCAGGCTCAGCACCTTCTGGATCGAGTCGTAGAGCTCGCCCGCGTCGCCGCCCGGGAAGTCGGCCCGCGCCGAGCCGCCATCGGGCATGAACAGCGTGTCGCCGACGAAGCCGGCATTGCCGACAACGTGGGTCATGCAGGCCGGGGTGTGGCCGGGCGTGTGCATGGCGAAAGCGGTCATGTTGCCGATCTGGTAGGTGTCACCTTCCTGAAACAGCTTGTCGAACTGCGAGCCGTCGCGCTGGAACTCGGTGCCCTCGTTGAACACCTTGCCGAAGACTTCCTGCACCACGGTGATGTTCTCGCCGATGCCGATCTTGCCGCCCAGCTTGTCCTGGATATAGGGCGCGGCCGAGAGATGGTCGGCGTGGACGTGGGTCTCGATCAGCCACTCGAGCTTGAGGCCGTTGTCCTCGATATACTTGATGATCTCGTCGGCATGCTCATAGGAGATGCGGCCGGCGGCATAGTCGATGTCCATCACGGAATCGATCACCGCGCAGGCGTTGGAGGTGGGATCTTTCACCACGTAGGAGATCGTGTTCGAGGCCGGGTCGAAGAAGGCCTTGACCTCGGGCTTGACGGAAGTGTCGACGGGATAGTCGCTCGCCATGTCTTTCATCGTGTTGCTCCTGGTTGCCGGGTGGGCCGCGCCCGGCCGGCGATTTCGGTCTGCCCGCGGCCACACCTCTCCTGGGCGCGGCCCGGGCCGTTGCGGGCTAGGTAGGCACGCGGCAGGCATTCGTAAAGACATCATATGCGAATTTTTGAATTTAAGCACGCCCGCCGCTGCCCGACCCGGCCCAGATGCCGCCCGGACGCCGGCCGGTGCCGCCCGGGCGCCCGCCCCGCGGCCGGTCATGCATTCAAAACCGCGCAAGTGAATTGATTGCTCAGCCACAATACTTTATGTGAGTTAAAAGGTCGCAGTTGGAAGACAAGGAAGGCCGGATGAATTCGCCCGTGATCACCGAGGACATGTCGCCCGAAGACATGGACAAGATGATGGCCTCGGCCTGCGACGCGTCGGCCCTTCTCAAAGCAATCAGCCACGAAGGCCGGCTGATGATCCTGTGCGCCCTGGTCACCGGCGAGAAGAGCGTCACCGAGCTTGAGGAGCTGCTGCATGCCCGCCAGGCGGCGGTGTCGCAACAGCTTGCCCGCCTGCGCATGGAAGGGCTCGTCACCCCCCGGCGCGAGGGCAAGGCGATCTTCTATTCGCTCGCCGACGAACGGCCCAAACGCATCCTCGAGGTGATCTACGACATGTTCTGCACCCTGCCCGGCGAAAGCCTGACATCCCGGGATCAGCCCGCTTGAGTGCGGGGCCGGCCCGGCGCGGGAGCCTTGATGGCGGATAGTTTCCTGCCCGGACCAGACAGCACCCGGCTGCTGCGAGAGGCGTTCGGACGCTTCGCCACCGGTGTCACCGTGGTGACCGCCAGCACCGACCGCGGACCGATCGGCATCACCGCCAACAGCTTCACCTCGGTATCGCTCGATCCGCCGCTTCTGCTGTGGTGCCCGGCCAAGTCGTCACGCCGCCACGATGCCTTTGTCGGCGCACCGCGGTTCGCCCTGCACGTGATGAGCACCAAACAGGACCAGATCACCTGGGCCTTCGCCAATTCCGCCGAGGCTTTCGATCTGTGCGACTGGGCGCCAAGCGCGCAGGGGGTGCCGCTGATCGCGGGCTGTCCGGCCCGGTTCGAATGCACCATCCGCGACCGGATCGACGCCGGCGACCACACGGTGATCATCGCGCATGTGACCCGGGTCACCACCGAAGACGGACCGGCGGCACGGATTTTTCTCGGCGGCGATTACGGCGGCTTCACCCCGGGCTGATCGGCCGCGGTCAGTCGACGAGGATGTCGGCGCGCTGGTAATCCTGGCTGTCGGTCTCGCCGTCGTCATAGACGATCCGCACGCTGACCGTCTCGACCGTGCCGAGCGGAAAGCCGAGATAGGGCAGCTTGGTGGCATCCTTCAGCGCGTTGGGCGAGGCTTCGTTCTCATAGCATTGCTCGCTGTTCCAGCTCAGCTCCTCACCGCCATTCACGCTGTAGTAGATCGCGTCGAGCCCGCAGCGCCAGGCCAGCAGATTGGTGAAATACAGCAAGTCCTGCCCATCGTATTCCCGCACCGCGATCCAGCGCGCCCGGGTATGATCCAGCATCGGCCGCACCTCGGCGGCGGTGGTGAACTGCTGCGCATGCGCCGGACCCGCCAGGGCCAGGGCCACGCCGGCTGCCTTGAAAAAATTCATCACTACTCCTGCACGCCTGTTCATGCGGTGCTTTTCCTCGCACGCCTTTCGCCTATACTGGCAGAAAACCCGAAGGCAGGCAAAGCGCCGATGGCAGTATCCGCGGAAAACCGAGCATCCTTCAACGTCATGGTCGTCGCCCAAGCGGGCCGGGTGCAATACGAAGCGCTGCTCTTCGCCGCCTCGCTGCGCCACAGCGACCCGGACTTTCCCGGCCGCCTGATCGTCGCCGAACCGCAGCCCGGCGGCGCCTGGCCCGGTGACCCGCGGATCACCCCGCCGGTGCGCGCGGCGCTGGAAGAGCTCGGCGCCGAAATCCTGCCCTTCGAGGCCCGCCATTTCGGTGCATCCTACCCGCAGGGCAACAAGATCGAGGCGCTGGCCACCCTGCCCGCGAACCAGCCCTTCGTGTTCTTCGACAGCGACACCGTGATCACCGGACGGCTCAGCGAGGTGCGTTTCGATTTCGCCCGCCCGGCGGCCTCGATGCGCCGCGAGGGCACCTGGCCCGAGATCGAGCTCTATGGCCCCGGCTACGCCGAAATCTGGAAATCGCTCTATCACAAGTTCGGCCTCGATTTCGAAAGCTCGCTCGATCCGGCCGAGCCCGATGAATACTGGGGCCGCTACCTCTATTTCAACGCCGGCTGGTTCTTCGCCGCCGACCCCGCCGCCTTCGGCCAGCGCTTCCTCGACTACGCCCTCGCCATCCGCGACGACCCGCCCGAGGCAGCGGCGTTGCAAAGCTATGACCCCTGGCTCGACCAGGTCGCCCTGCCGCTGGTGATCCACTCTTTCGGCGGCGGTCGTCCCGGCCCCGAGCTCGACGGGCTCGACGGCGACGTGAGCTGCCATTGGCGCGCCCTGCCGCTGGCCTATGCCCGCGAGAGCGACCACACCATCGAGGTCATCGAGGCGGCCAGCGCGCCGAACAAGATCAAGAAGGTTCTCAAAGACCATGATCCGATGAAGAAAATGATCTTTCACGGTCGCGGCAGGAAGGTGCGCGACATGTTCGACCGCGACCGGCTGCCCCGGGCCGAGAAGATCCTGCGCAACCGGATCAAACGCGAAGGCATGTGGATGCGCTAGGCGGCGTCCGGGGCGGCGTCAACGCCGGAAGACCCCATCCATGTTCCTGAACCCCTTCACCTCGATCGGGTTGCCTGACGGATCGCGCAAGAACATCGTGTATTGCGCGCCGGGCTCACCGGCGAACCGCTCAGTCGGGGCGATCACCCAGTCGGTGCCGGCGGCTTCCAGCCGGTCGGCGAGCGCCCGCCAGTCGTCATACCCGAGCACCAGTCCGAAATGCGGCATCGCCACCTTGTGCTCCCCCACCCGCCCGGTGTCGGCGGTGGCAAATGGCGGGCCCAGGTGCAGGCTGAGCTGGTGACCGAAGAAGTCGAAATCCACCCATGTGTCGGTCGACCGCCCCTCCCGGCAACCCAGAACTCCGCCATAGAAGGCGCGCGCGGCGTCGAGATCGGTCACGTTGATGGCGAGGTGAAAGGGCGTGGGCATCGGGGATCTCCAAACGGCGACCCGGCCACCCTACCCCGGGCCGAGGCGAAAACCAGCCCCGCGTTTTGTGCCACCACGCCGGGGCCGCCGCGATTGCCCGCACCGGGACTTTGGCCTAGCCTCGCAGGAAAAGAGAACATTCCAGGGAGAGACACGGATGACACAAGACCTCGGCTTCGACACCCTGCAGGTGCATGCCGGCACCGAGCCCGATCCGGCCACCGGTGCCCGGCAGGTGCCAATCTACCAGACCACCGCCTACGTCTTCCGCGACGCCGACCATGCGGCGGCGCTCTTCAATCTGCAGGAGGTGGGCTACATCTACTCGCGGCTCACCAATCCCACCGTGGCGGCGCTGGCCAACCGCATCGCCGCGCTGGAAGGCGGCGCGGGCGCCGTCTGCACCTCGTCGGGCCATGCCGCGCAGATCATGGCGCTCTACCCGCTGATGGGGCCGGGCTTGAATATCGTGGCCTCCACAAGGCTTTACGGCGGGACCTATACGCAGTTCACCCAGGTGTTCAAACGCTTCGGCTGGGAGGCGAAATTCGTCGATTTCGATGATCCCGGCGCCGTGGCCGCGGCGGTCGATGACAACACCCGGGCGATCTTTTGCGAATCCATCGCCAACCCCGCCGGCGTGCCCACCGACCTGCCCGCCATCGCCCAGGTGGCACAGGACGCCGGCCTGCCGCTCGTCGTCGACAACACCGCCGCCACCCCCTACCTGTGCAACCCGATCGCGATGGGGGCAACGCTGGTGGTGCATTCCACCACCAAGTATCTCACCGGCAACGGCACGGTAACCGGCGGTGCGATCGTCGACAGCGGCACTTTCGACTGGTCGGCGTCGGGCAAGTTCCCCTCGCTAAGCGAACCCGAACCGGCCTATCACGGGCTGAAGTTCCACGAGGCGCTGGGCGAGATGGCCTATACCTTCTACGGCATCGCGGTGGGCCTGCGCGATCTCGGCATGACGATGAACCCGCAAGCGGCGCATTACACACTGATGGGGATCGAGACGCTTTCGCTGCGGATGCAGAAACACGTGGCCAATGCGCAAAAACTGGCCGAGTGGCTGGCGCAGGACGACCGGGTCGAGACGGTCAGCTATGCCGGCCTCGACACCTCGCCTTACCACGATCGGGCGAGGCGGCTCTACCCGAAGGGCCCGGGCGCGCTGTTCACCGTCGCCCTCAAGGGCGGTTACGACGCCTG
>JANTFS010000036.1 GCA_024763335.1 Paracoccaceae bacterium
GGAACAGGTCGGCCAGCAGCGCCAGCGCCAGAGCACCGGCGACGAGCTGGCCGAACAAGGCGGCGCTCGGCAGGGCGCTGAATACGGTCATCCCGAGGCCGACGAACAGGATCAGGCTGGTGGTGACGACCGGCGGCACCGTGACCCGCAGCGCCTCGGCAATCTCGGCGCGGCTGAGATGGCGCAGCGACGGGCGCGCCAGCCGCAGGCGGTTCAGCAGGTGGATCGTGTCGTCGAGCGCGATCCCGAAGGCGACCGTGAGCGCAATGGCGCTGGTGACGGTCAACGGCTGCCCCAGAAGGATCAGGAAGGCCTCGATGCCAAGGATCGGGATCAGGTTGGGCACCAGCGAAATCAGCGCCAGCGGAACCGATCTGAGCAGCAGCGCCGCGAGGATCGTCACCAGCCCGACGGCGACGTAGAACGCCGCGCGCATTTCCCAAACCACCTGCGGTATTTCGGTGCTGGCCATGACCATATGCCCGGTGACGGTGCTCGTGTCGCCAAGCCCCTCGGCCGCCAGCCGTGCCCGGATATCCGCGGCCCGGGCCAGAATTTGCCGCCAGTCGTCGGTGAGGGGATAGGGCACGGGCAGGGCGAACGCCGAATCGTCGGGGGCGAGAAACCGGCGCACGATCGCGCTGTCGGGCGGCAGGGTCGCAAGGTCATCGGGGAAGACCCGCGGCGTGCCGTAAAGCGCCTGGCTCGCGGCGTGCAGCCGGGCAAGGTCCTCGGCGCCGATGCCCGCGACGGTGTCGGCGTCGATCACGGCGAACAGCTGGTCGCTGCCGGGGAGTTTGCGGCCCAGTTCCTCGAGGTCGTGCCGGATCTCGGAGCCGAACGGGACGTGGTTGGTGACGATGAAGCCGGGGACGGTTCGGGTCTGGGCAACCAGCAAGGCGGCGAGCAGCACCACCGCGGCGAGCGAAATCCGGCGCCGGCGCGACAGGGCCGCGATGGCTGCCCGGCTGACCCAGGAAAACGACATCATCCGCCGCCCCGCCGCCGTCTTCGGCAGCAGCAGCCGGCTGGCGACCGGCACCGTGAGCACCACGGCGAGCAGCGTCAGCCCCAGCCCGAAGCTGCCCACCAGCGCCAGATCGGACAGGGTTTGCGAGCCGACGATGCGCAGACTGGCGAAGGCCAGCACCGTCGTCAGGGTGGCCATGACCACGGCCGGAAAGGTTTCGGCCATACCGCCGGCGATCGCCTCGGTTCGGGCCGCCCCGGCGGCGCGGCGGCCCGCGATGGCGTTGAGCATGTGAATGCTGTCGGCGATCGCCAGAACCACGATCACGGCGGGCGAGATGGCGACGACGGTGGTGAAGGGGATCGAAAAGGCGGCCATGGTGGCGAAGGTCCAGATCAGCGCAATGATCGCCGGCAGGGTGACGATCACCGCCCCGCGCAACGACCGGAACACCACCAGCGACACCACGAGGCAGCTCACGATCGTCATCGGCAGGAGAAAGGTCAGATCATGCACCAGCCCGCCCGATATGGCCCGTTGCACCGCGCTCAGCCCGATCGGCGAGATGTCGAGGCGTGGATCGGCGGTGCGCAGGGCGGCCGCGAGCGCCGCGTCGCGCCGGTCTTGCGGCAGGCTGAGATCGGGGATCACCGAGATCAGGGTGGTGGTCCGGTCGGCCGACACGATCTGGCGGACAAGCGGCGAACCGGCGCGCGCCCGGTCGAGCCGGTCGGCATCGCTCAGCCCGGCGAGGTCGGGCCGCGACAGGTAGCTGTGCGCCAGCCCGTCCGGATCGGGCAGGGAAAACACGCTGATCACACCAAGCACACCGTCGGTCAGCGACAGTTCGAGGACCAGATCTTCGAGCGCCGCGAGGGTGTTGTCGGCGCCCAGATCGGGCGCCTGCACCATGAACACCTCGTCCTTCGAGGGCGCCTCGAACCGCTCCTCGAAGGCGAGATAGGCCATGTAGGTCTCCGACCGGCCCTTCACCGCGTCGGCAATGTCGCTCTCGATCACGAAGCCCGTGACGATCTGCACGATCGCGAGGCCCGTGACCGCGACAAGCGCGAGGGCCAGGCCGCGCGGGCGGGCAAGAAGGATTTCGACAAGGCGTTTCACCAGCGGCATCTCATTTGACTGACTGTGCGGGTTTGGCCCGCGCTGACCCGATGCCGGCTCGGCAAAACCAACGACCCCGATCCGGGCCGGAGCTTAGTCGGCCCGCGGCCGGCCAGCAAGGCGATCGGGGGCGCGATCCGGCCAAGGCAAGGCCCCGCGCGCCCGCGCCGGGGCCCGGTCGCGGGGGCTCTGCCGCGCGGCGACGAAATTGCGCGCCGGGGCGGCAATTTCTTTACCCACTTTTTCCCCGGGGTTTGCTAGGGTGCGCCGATGACGACCGATGCACCGACCGATCAACTGGGCCTTGCGCAGGCGCGCAGCCGCGGCTTGCTGGCTGCGGTGATGGCGTTCAGCATGTTCACCAACCTGCTGATGCTCACCGGGCCGCTGTTCATGCTGCAGGTCTATGACCGGGTGCTGACCTCGCGGTCGCAGGAAACGCTGGCGGCGCTGTTTCTGCTGGTGGCGCTGCTCTACCTGTTTTACGGGCTGATCGACTTTGCCCGCGGGCGGGTGATGGCGCGGATCGGGGCGCGGTTGCAGCTGGCTTTCGGCCCCCGGGTGTTTTCCGCCGCCATCGCGCGCGCGGCGCTGGGCCGGGGCGGGGCCGGCGGGGCGACGGCGCTGCAAGACCTCGATGCCATCCGCAGCCTGTTTGCGGCGCCGGTCCTGCTGGCGTTTTTCGATTTGCCGTGGACGCCGGTTTTCCTTGCCGCGATCTTCATCTTCCATCCGCTTCTGGGGTGGCTGGCCGTGGTCGGCGGCGGCTTGCTGATCGGGGTGACCGTGATCAACCGCGTGGTCACGAACGGCCGGCTCGAACAGGCGCAGGGCACCGCCAACGCCGCGCAGCGGCTGGCGCGACAGGCCGAGACCGGCGGCGCGCTGGTCTGGTCTCAGGGCATGGTGCCGGCGATGACCGAGCGCTGGGCCCGCCTGCGCGACAGGGCCGGCAGCAGCGAGCTTGGCGCCAATGACCGCACCGGCACCTTCACCGCCTTCTCGAAGGCGTTCCGGCTTTTCCTGCAATCGGCCATGCTGGCGCTCGGCGCCTGGCTGGTGCTGCGCCACGAAGTGACGCCCGGCGCGATGATCGCCGCCTCGATCCTGCTCGGCCGGGCGCTGGCGCCGGTTGACCAGATCCTCGGGCAATGGTCGCTGATTCAGCGCGGGCGGTCGGGCTGGACAAGGCTCGCGGCATTCCTGCGCGAGATGCCTGCGGCGGCGGAGCCGACCGAGCTTCCCGCCCCGGAGGCGCGGCTGTCGGTGCAGGGCGTGGGGCTGCGCGCCGATGCGCAGAGCCCGCCGATCCTCAACGGCCTCACTTTCGAGCTGGCGCCGGGGGAGGCACTTGGCATTCTGGGCAAGAGCGGCGCTGGCAAGACCAGCCTCGCCCGGGTCATCCACGGGCTGGTGGCACCGACCACCGGCGAGGTCCGGCTGGCGGGGGCGACGCTGGATCAATATGGGCCCGAGCGCCTTGGCCGCTACGTCGCCAGCCTGCCGCAGGACGTGCGATTCTTCGATGGCACCGTGGCCGAGAACATCGCCCACATGGCCCTCGACCCCGATCCCGAACGGGTGGTTCGGGCCGCCCGGCTGGCGCGGGTGCACGAGATCGTTCTGAAACTGCCGCAGGGATATGACACGCCGCTTGTCGAAGGCTCGCCGCAGCTTTCCGGTGGCCAGCGCCAGCGCCTTGCGTTGGCCCGCGCGCTGTATCATGACCCGGTGATTCTGGTTCTCGACGAGCCCAATTCGGCCCTCGATGCGGATGGCTCCAAGGCGCTCAACGCGGTTGTGGACGACATGAAGACGGCCGGAAAATCGGTGCTGATCATGACCCACCGGCCCTCGGCGATTGCTGCTTGCGACCGTCTGCTGGTGATCGAGAACGGCCGGCAGGTGGGGCTCGGCCCGCGTGATGAAATCATCAACTCGCTGATGCAGAACGCCACCAACGTGCAGCGCGCGATGAATCAGGCGCATCCGCCCGATGCCGCCGCCAAGCCGCCGCGGGGCGGGTCATGAGCGCGGCGCGCCTTCCCGGCGCCCGCGGGCCGCTGGCCCTGGGCTTCGCCGCGGTGCTGCTGCTGGTGGCCGGGCTTGGCCTGTGGAGCGTGACCGCCAACATCGCGGGCGCGGTGGTGGCGCCGGGGGCGGTGAAGGTCGAGAACGAGCGCCAGATCGTCCAGCATCCCGATGGCGGTGTCGTCGGGGAAATCCTCGCCAAGGAGGGCGATACCGTGGCCGCGGGCGACGTCGTGCTGCGGCTGGACGGCACCTTCCTCGAGCTGGAACTGGCGATCATCGAGCGCCAGCTTTTCGAGACCGCGGTGCGCCGCAGCCGGCTGATTGCCGAACGCGACGGGCGGCCGGACCTCGATCTGGCCGATCTGCCAGCGTATGACAGCCTCGATCCCGACTGGATGCAGAGCCAGATCGACGGCCAGGTGGGCCTGTTCGAGGTCCGCGCGACAGCGCAGGCGCAGGAACTCGACCAGATCAAGGAGCAGGAGCGCCAGATCGAGAACCAGATCGAGGGCACCATGGCGCAGATCGCCGCGCTCGAAACGCAGCTCGAGCTGGTGGCGCGCGACCTCGAAAACAAGGAGCAGCTGTTTGCGCAGAACCTGATTCAGATCGGCAAGGTGCTCGAGCTGCAACGCGAGCAGGCGGCGCTGAAGGGCGATATCGGGCGGCTGACCTCGCAAGTTGCCGAAAGCCGGGCGCGGATCTCGGAACTCGCGGTTCAGGCGCTGCGGCTGACCAACCAGCGCCGTGAAGATGCCATCACCCTCCTGCGCGATTTGCAATATGGCGAGATCGAGCTGGAAGAACGCCGGCTCGGGCTGATCGAGCAGCTTTCGCGCCTCGATGTGCGCAGCCCCTCCGACGGGGTGGTTTTCGGCTCCTCGGTGTTTGCTTTGCGCGCGGTGGTGCAGCCCGCCGAGCCGATCATGTATATCGTGCCGAAGGGCGCGCCCCTGCTGGTCGCGGCCCGGATCGACCCGGTGCATGTCGACGAGGTCTTCCCCGGGCAAGAGGTGTCCCTGCGCTTGACCAGCTACGACAGCCGGACAACGCCGGAACTGGCGGGCGAAGTCATCCGGATCTCACCGGATGCCTTGCAGGACGAAGCCACGCGGCAAACCTATTTCGAGGCGATCATCCAGCCCGACAGTGCCGCGCTGGCCGATCTGCCGGGCGTGTCGCTCGTGCCGGGCATGCCGGTGGAGGCGTTTCTCAGAACCCGCGACCGCACGCCCCTGTCATACCTCCTGCGGCCGCTGGCGGTCTATTTCGATCGCGCCTTTCGCGAGGAATGAGGGGCTTGGAACCGGCGGGAAGGGGCGAAAAAATCAGGGCCCAACGACAACGCGCTGGGCCCTGATTTTTTGGCTCCGGCGGTAGGGATCGAACCTACGACCAATTGATTAACAGTCAACTGCTCTACCGCTGAGCTACGCCGGAACACGGAGCGCGATTTAGCAACCTGTCGTTTCGGTGGCAAGGGGGCTGGGGCGAAAATTTTTCAATCACCGATCCGTTCGAATACCGCGTCCGCGGCGAGCCGGGGGCGGGGGCGAACAATGTCGCGCTCGGCGAGGTCGATCAGATGCGCGAAGACATTGCGCGTTGCGGCGGCAAGCAGGGCGCGGGGCGTGTCGGTATAGATCATCTGCGCGAGCCGCTCTGGTGTCGCCGGCCCCGCGGCGAGGGCGGTGAGAATCTCGGCTTCCCGGCTGGCGCGATGGCGCACGAGCCAGTCGAGCCGGGCGCCGGGCTCGTGCACCGGCGCGCCGTGGCCGGGCAAGAACAGCCGGCTGTCGCGCCGGGCCAGCTTGGCGCAGGAGGCGAGAAAGGCCGCCACGTCGCCGTCGGGCGGCGAGATCAGCGTCGAGGCCCAACCCATCACGTGATCGCCGGTAAACACCGTGTCGCCCAGCCCGAAGCACAGGTGCCCGGCGAAATGGCCCGGCGTCCAGATCGTGTCGAGGGCGAGGCCATTGCCGATGTCGAGCCGGTCGCCGTCGCCCAGACGCTGATCGGGCCGGAAATCGTGATCGACCCCTTCGCCGCCGGACGCGAGCCCGCGCGCGGCGAGATCGGCCATCACGGCGCTGCGCCCGGCGCTGGCGTTGCCGAAACCGAAGACGGGCGCGCCGGTGGCCTCTGCGAGCGTCCGGGCGAGGGGCGAATGGTCGAGATGGGCGTGACTGACCACGATCCGCGCCAGCCGTTCGCCACGCGCCAGCCCGCCGAGGATCGCGTCAAGATGCGCCCGGCTCGGCGGTCCCGGATCAAGCACGGTCACCTCGCCGTGGCCGAGGATGTAGGTGTTGGTGCCCCAGTGGGTCATCGGCGATGGGTTCGGGGCGAGCACCCGGCGGATGTCGGGCGCAAGGGTTTCGATCACGCCGGGCGAGGGTCGGTCATCACGCATGGCGGCACGAAACCCTGCGACGGGCCGGAAGGCAAGGCCCGCTGTGGTCCATGCGCCCTTGCGCGCGCGCGCGGGCCGCGCCATGGTCGGCGGGCTCACCGTCGGCCACGGTGAGGCGACGGCAGGAGGAGACGGCCATGGCTCGACGCCCCCGCAAGGACCGCGCCCAGGAAACCGCGCCCGCGGCGTCTGCGTTTCGCCTCGCGATCGGTGCGGCGCAACGTCCGCGGTTCGAACTGGCCGGGGAGGCCGGCCGGGCGGCGTTGACCGATCGCGCCCTGCGGCTGCTCGAAGAGCACGGCGTCGTGGTGAGCCATGATGCCGCCCATGCCGCGCTTGTCGAGGCCGGGGCCCGGCCGGGGCGCGACGCCGGGCGGCTGAGGCTGCCGCGTGCGATGGTCGAGGAGGCGCTGGCGGCCACGCCGAAATCGGCCTTTCTCGCGGGCAAGACGCCGGCGCGCGATCTGCAATTGCCGCGGGCCGACAACGGCTTCGTGATGCGCACCGGCACCGGGGCGCATGGCTTCATCGAGATTGACAGCCGCGACTACCGCAACATGGACATCTCCGATGTCGCCACCATCGCCCGTCTGGCGACCGGGCTCGATCAGGTCGGCTTCATCGCGCATCCCTTCTCCTACGGCGTGCCGGAGCTCACCTCCGACATCCACGGCGTCGGCGAGCTCGTGGTCAACACCGACAAGCACATCTGGCTGCAGCCCTACAACGTCGAGAACGTCGACTACCTGGTGAACATTGTCGAGGCGGCAGGCTCCACCCGCGAACGCCCGATCGCTTCGATGATCATGTGCTCCTTCACGCCGCTGGAGTTCAAGGTGATGGACGTGGAGGCGTTGATCCGGGCCGGACAATCGGGGCTGCCGGTGCATGCCTGCTCGCTGCCCTCGGCGGGCGGGACCGCGCCGTTGTCGGTGGCGGGCAATGCGCTGATGGCAGTGAGCGAGATCCTCGCGATGATCACCATGGGGCAGGTGCTGGCGCCGGGCACGCCGATGATCGCCACGCCCTTGATGTTCACTCTCGACATGGCCACCGGCCAGGCGCTGCATGCCTGCCCGGAAAGCCTTCAGTCCAAGGCCCTCGCCGTCGAGGTGTTGCACGGGCTGGGGCTGATCACCCATACCTACGGCATGGGCTCCGACACGCCCGCCGCCGATCGCCAGTCGATGGCCGAACGGGCGATGCTGGGGCAGATGGTGGCCATGGCGGGGGCGGATATCCTCGGCGGCGTCGGCCAGTTGCAGACCGCCACGGTGTTCGACCCGGTGCAGGCGGTGCTCGACGACGAACTCGGCGGCTATCTGCGGGCGCTGATCCGCGCCCCGGATCTCGACGACGCGGCGCTCAACTGGGACGAGATGCGCGAGATCGGTGTCTCGGGCCATTTTCTCGCCTCCGGGCACACCCTCGCGCTGTGCCGTGAGCAGTATCGCCCCGAGGTGTTTCGCCGCGACCGGCGCGACGACTACGACAAACAGGGCCGGGCCGGGGCATGGGAAGCGGCGCGCGACAAGGCCAAACGCCTGATTGCGGCCGACCCGCCGGCGGGGCTGCCGGACGCGGCGGCGCGCGCCGAGATCGCCCGTCTGCGCGTGCGGGCCGATGACGAAATCGTCGGCACCGCGAAAGTGTCGGGCAAACGCGCGGTGATCTGAACCGGGCGCTGCCAAGCGGTGCGCCTGCGGCGCGCTCAATCAGTTTGATTGGGGGCCAGCCCCCAAACCCCCGAGGTATTTTCGGACCAAAGAAGCCCGGGGCCTTGTTGCGGGCACATTAACCTTGACCGGCATTAACCTTAACGGGCTTCTTTGGTCCAGAAATACCTTCGGGGGGTGAATTGGCCATCGGCCAAGAGGGGGGCAGACAGCCCCCCTGCCGCCCTCGATCGACCTGCATCTACCGCCAGGTCAGGCGTATGTCGTGGTGATAGCGGTCGGCCGGTGGCAGGGTCGGCGCGGTGGCCGCGTCGATTTGGGCGTGGACGTTTTCGGCGGGCGTGACGGTGGCGTCGCGGCCAAAGATGAAGCTCTGCTCGGCGACGATCACCCGGTAGGCCTTGTTGAGCCGCAGCGCGCGTTGGCGCGAAGGGGTGATAAGCTCGTAGACGGTTTTGCCCGCGAGTGCGGCCTGGTCGAGCGTGCCATCGGGCCTGAACCAGCGCGCGCGCATTTCCGCGTTCGAGCGGAACTCGTCGCCGCCGCCGACGCGGGTGAGATAGGTGGCGATCTCGCCCATGTCCTCACCGATATTCGGCGCGTCGGTCATGCTGTGAAGATCGATATAACCCCAGCCGGCCGCGCCCGCGACTTTGCGCGGGAAGGCCCAGGTCTGGTCGATATTCGCCCCCACCGAGGTGTGGCAGCCGCGACAGAAGAACAATTCCTCGTTGGTCTGGCGGCGCAACCGGCCGGTGGCGTCCTCGATCCAGGCCAGCAGCGTCCAGCCCATGCCGTTGTCCATGCCCTTGTCACCGAGATCGATGTAGCGTGGCAGGTTTTCGTCGATCTTTTCCTGGATTTCGTTGCCGTATCGCGAGGCGATCTGCGGCAGGGTGAGCGCGCGGGTCTTGACCATGTAGCGCAGTTCCTTCATCCGCCGCGCCGGCACGATCGCCGCGCCGTCGAGGCCGACATAGCGCACCGCGTGAATGAACTCGGTGCCTTGGGGGTAGATCATCCGCATCACCGGGTGCCCCGCGGCGGCGCCGAGATATGCCTCGCGGCGGCGCATCTCGCGGGTGAGGCTCAGGGCGCCGTCGCCATCGAGATCGACCCCGATCGCCGCTTCGTCGACAGCCGGCAGGCTCACCCGGTCAAGATCCTGGAAGGCCATTTCGAGCAGCGCGAGGTTGGCGAAATAGACGTCGCGGCTCTCGCGGCCGTCGGTGGTGCTGCGGAACGCCGGGGGCAGGCGAATCTGGACATCGTCGGTGGAGCCGTTGGTGGGCCAGAAGGTCGAGGGCTGCGGCTTGTAGTTGAGCGCCACCCACCACGAGCCGTCGCGCGCCAGCCCGTCGGCATCGAAGGCCTCGGCGGCGTTTTCATAGCCCGCAAGATCGGGGATCCAGCCGGTGAACCCGGTCGCGGTCAGCCGCGCGGCAAGGTCGGAATAATTGTCATCGTCGATCCAGTCGAGAATCTCGGCGTCGGATATCGCGGCGACCTCGGCGGAGCGGTCGATGAACAGGTTGCGCCAGTGGTTGGTCATGGCCGCCTCGGTGAAGGCGTATTCGGCCTGCAACGCGCCGTCCTGGATGAAGTTGGGCCGGGTCGCATCGGCGTTGTCCTGGTGGCAGACGTAGCACGGATTCCACCGCCCCTCGATCCGGGTGTAGCACTGCGGCGGGATGGGGGCCTCGGCGTTGTAGCGGCGCCCGGCCTCGGCGAGGGCCGTCGAACTCGGGCGCAGCGCCATGATCGCTTCGGTGTCGAGCGTAGAGAGATCCTGCCCGGCGGCAGGGGCCGCGAGGGCGAGCGCCAGCAAGGGCAGGGGCAGGGGATGGCGGATCATGATCGTTGTCCTCGTCGAGCCAGGCCGTGGCCCCGGAGCTGAAAGGGGGCGGTGGTGGCCCCCGCCTCGCGTGCGCCGGGGCGGCCTAGGAGGCCGAGGCCCTCCATAGCCAGATCATGTTGTTTTCGTGCTTGCCGGTGTCTTCGCCGATGATCACGTCGCCGGTGTCGAGCACCAGCAGGTTGTCGGGGTTCGCGATGTTGTCGACGGCGCAGGCGTTGGCCTCGGCGTTTGCGTCATAAGGGCCGCCGGCGACAGCCGGGATCATCGCGGTGATGTTGTAGTCGGCGTCGATCGGCATCTGGTAGACGACGCCGCACGGGTTCGCGGCGACCCGGACATCGCCGGCATTGTCCGACATGCCCTTGGTGACTTCCGACATCGCCATGTAGACAAAGGCGTGACCGGCCTCGATGGCGGCGGGGTTCATGTTCACCCCTTCCATCTTGCGAAACTCGGCACTGGCGCCCATCGCCGCGGCGGCCTTGCGGCTTTCGAGAAAGGCGACGCGGTTGTCGGGGGCCTTGCCGGCGGCCCATGCGGCCACGTCTTCGGAGGTGATGTAGGAATTGCCGAGCGGGGTGTAATCGTCCTGCGTGATGCCGTCATACTCGGCGATCCAGCCGGCGATCTCGGCGTCGGTGCCATGGGCCAGCGCGATCCATGTGACATCGAACCCGGCGCTGCCGGCATCGGTTCCGGCCGGGGCGCGCTGGGTCACTTTCGCGGCGTAAAGCGTGCCGGCGGAGAGATCGCCGGCGGTGTCGGCCACGAACTTGAAGAACACCACGTTGGTGCCGTCGTCGGAGAGGTAGGCGGTCTTCCGGTCCGGCATCACCACCGCGTTCTCGTGGCTGAAGCGGCCCATGGCGAAATGCTTCACCGGGGTCGCCGTTCCGGCCGGATCGGTGATCTCGCCGATGTAGCCGTAGCGGTAGGGGTTGGGGTAATGGCCGAGGTAGCTGGCCAGCGCCGCGACGCCGCCGATATACTTGTAGTCGGGATTGTTCCAGTCGGCGGTGGTGTCGAAATAGAGCTCTTCCGAGGTCAGCGGGGTCTTCCACGGGCTGAGCGTGCCGAAACAGTTCACCCAGGTGCCGCCGACCGCCGAGAAATCGAGCATCCGGGCGTCGGTCTCATCGACCGTCCAGCGGCCATCGGCGGCCCGGGTCATCTTCACCCGCGACATCCCGCCGGGGCGGTCTTCCCAATTGGTGAAGAGGTAGCCGGTGGTGTCGCCGGTGGCGACGAAGGCGTTGAAATCGGGGTCATTGGAGACCTTGATCTCGCCGCCGGCGCCGACAATGTGGCCGAGCCGGCCGAAGTCACCTTCCTGGAAGAGGATCTGGTAATCGCCCATTGTGGTGGTAACCATTTTCATCGCCTCGCCCTCCGGCACCGGCAGAGCTCCGGCGCCAAAATCGGCGTTGGCGACGACACCCACCGAGGCGCGGGCCCACGGGTTGCCAAGGTCATCGGCGGGGTGCTGGACGTTGAAGAACAGGTCGTCGCCATGCAGGAACAACCCGGTCACTTCGGCGCCCAGCGGCACGGCGGCGAGACGGGTGAGATCGTTCGCAAGCGCCGGCGTTGTCATGGCGCTGGTGGCGAGAATCGCGGTGAGAGCGGAAATTTTCATGGCGTCCTTCCGGGGTTGGGACTCGCATTGCAGGCTGACTCTAGGCGGTGCTCATGGCTGGTTTGTAACACGATCTCGAAGCTATTGTGCCAGCTCTCCTGCGCCCCGCCCAGCGGCGCCCGCGTGGCTGGCGCCGTCGCGCGGGGAGGGCTGGTAGGCCCGGAGGGACTCGAACCCCCAACCAAGGCGTTATGAGCGCCCTGCTCTAACCAATTGAGCTACAGGCCCACCTGAGCAGGGCTTACCATGTAGCCCGAACGCGTCAAGCGGTGCGAGGGTCACGGGAGCCTGGAGAGGTCGCGGCCATGGCGCGCCGGCCCGGGCGCGGTGCTTGACCTGAATGGTATTCGTCGGCACCCTGCGACATACTGTCATTTGTCAAAAGGAATTTGCGATGTCGATCACGAAAACCCTTGCGGCGGCCGCACTGGCCATCTCGTTGACAACCTCGGGGGCGCAGGCTGGCACGAGCGTTCAAACAGACCATACGCCGGGTCTGCTGATTGGCGCGGCCATTCTCGGCCTGGTGGCGTTTTTCCTCATCACCAACGGCGGCGAAGATGAAATCGTGTCGACGAAGGATGTCAACGGAACCGACGGGAAACCGATCCCGGGCTCTCCCTCGGTTTCCAACACCCGGACCGTGATGGACTTCTGAACCGGGGCAGGCACGCGGCTTCGACCGGGCCGACGCGGCCGTCGGTCGGCGCAACGGCACGGCGTTTGCGGCAGTGCGGCTAGCGGCCTGTCTTCCAGAGCCGTTTGACCGGGTTGGCAAGGATCTGGACCAGCCCATGCGTCATCAGTGGCGCGTCATCCGCGCCGTCGATCCCGAATTTCAGCTCTTCGTGGCCCCGGATCACGTAGAGCGTGCCGAACATCCAGTCCCACAGCGCCAGTGTCTGGCCGAAGTTGCGGTTGTGATGGGCAGGGTCGACGCTGTGGTGGATCTGGTGCTGGGCCGGCGAGATCAGCAGCCGCTCCAGCACCGGGCCGAAACTGATCCAGATGTGCGAATGGTGGAAATTCGCCAAGAGCATCCGTGACCCGACGGCGAACACGTTGGCGCCGGCAACCTCGGCCACCTGCGCGCTCGGGTCCAGCGCCCCGATCAGCAATCCCTGCGCGCCGCCGATCAGGACCGTTGCAATCAAGGTGGCATTGACGATCGCCAAGGGGTGCTGGCGAAAGGCGGTGATCGGCGTGAGCACCTCGGCGCTGTGATGCACCGCATGCAGCGGCCAGATCAGCCCGATCTGGTGATGCGCACGGTGCGCCCAGTAGAGAGCGAAATCCGACACCAGCCACAGCAGAAAGGCCAGCGCCACCGGCGACAGCCCGGGCGCGATGCCGGCATCGCCCGCACTGAGCCGCGCCACCGCAAGCGCCGTGGCGGTGGTCAAGCTGACCGGCCCGAAAAACCCGACAAAGGTCATCAACCGGTTGAGCGCAAACAGCTCGAGATCAAGCCGCGTGGACTTGTGCCGATACAGCTCGGCCGGGATGAGCCAGCGCCAGAAGCCGCCCGCGCCGCGGCGCCGGGCCGGCCCCAAGCGGTAGATCAGCCAGCCCGTTACGACGGTGATCAGCAGATACTCGGGCGCGATAACCACATCGCTGCCGAAGAAACTGAGATAAAGATCGCTGATCCACTGTGGCATGCCGGAACCTTCGGAACCGCGGCCGGGCCTGTCAAGCGCAGGACGCGGGGTCATTGCGTTTCGGGGCCTCGTGGGCTATCGCCACGGCAATCCAGATCGGGGGCTGCCATGACCGGGAAACAGGACAAGATCACCTATGCCGACGCCGGCGTCGACATCGATGCCGGCAACGCGCTGGTCGAGCGGATCAAGCCGGCGGCCCGACGCACCAACCGCCCGGGCGTGATGGCTGGCTTGGGCGGCTTCGGGGCGCTGTTCGATCTCAAGGCGGCGGGCTACAAGGATCCGGTTCTGGTGGCCGCGACCGACGGGGTCGGCACCAAGCTCAGGATCGCCATCGACACCGGCACTGTCGACACGATCGGCATCGACCTCGTGGCGATGTGCGTCAACGATCTCGTCTGCCAAGGCGCGGAGCCCTTGTTTTTTCTCGACTATTTCGCCACCGGCAAGCTCGAAACCGAGACCGCCGCGCGCATCATCGAGGGCATTGCCGAGGGCTGTGCGGCTGCCGGTTGCGCCCTGATCGGCGGCGAGACGGCCGAGATGCCCGGCATGTATGAGGCGGGTGACTTTGACCTCGCGGGCTTTGCCGTGGGCGCGATGGAGCGCCACGAGGATCTGCCCAAGCATGTCGCCGAAGGCCATGTGCTGCTCGGCCTCGCCGCGAACGGGGTGCATTCCAACGGCTACAGCCTGGTGCGCAAGCTGGTCGAGCGGTCGGGGCTGGGCTGGGACGACGCCTGCCCGTGGGAGGCCGGCCAGAGCCTCGGCGCGGCGCTGCTGGCGCCGACCCGGCTCTATGTGAAACCGGCACTGGCGGCGATCGAGGCCGGCGGCGTGCATGCGCTGGCGCATATCACCGGCGGCGGCCTGAGCGAAAACCTGCCGCGGGTTCTGCCCGAGGGGCTGGGCGCCCTTGTCGATCTCGACAGCTGGGATCTGCCCCCGGTCATGCGCTGGCTGGCCGAAACCGGCGGGCTGGATCAGGCCGAGCTGCTCAAGACCTTCAACGCCGGTATCGGGATGGTTCTGGTCGTTGCCCCGAAACGGGCGCAAGCGCTGCGCGCGGTGCTCGAGGCGGCGGGCGAGACGGTGGTTCAGATCGGCCGGGTGCAGGCCGGCGAGGGCGTGAAATACCTCGGGAGCCTGATGTGACCAAGCGGGTCGCGATCCTGATCTCGGGCTCCGGCTCCAACATGGTGGCCTTGGCCGAGAGCATGACGGGCGACCACCCGGCGCGGCCGGTGCTGGTGGTCTCCAACGTGCCCGGCGCGGGCGGCCTGGCCAAGGCCGCGGCGCTTGGCATCCCCACCGCGGTGGTCGATCACCGGCCGTTCGGTGCGGATCGCGACGCCTTCGAGGCCGAGCTGACCCGCGTGCTCGAAGCGGCCGAGCCCGACATCCTCTGCCTCGCCGGGTTCATGCGCATTCTCACGCCTGCGTTCACCGCGCGCTGGGCCGGGCGGATGCTCAATATCCATCCCTCGCTGTTGCCGAAATACCGGGGGCTGAACACCCATGCCCGCGCGCTCGCCGCCGGCGATGCCGAGGCCGGCTGCACCGTGCACGAGGTGACGGAAGAGCTCGACGGCGGGCCGATTCTCGGCCAGGCCCGGGTGAAGATCGAACCGGGCGACACGCCCGAGACACTGGCCGCGCGCATCCTGCCATGGGAGCACAAGCTCTATCCCGCGGTGCTGCGCCGCTATGCCGCCGGCGACCGCACGCCGGTCTGGATGCCATGAGGCGGCAGCCGCCTTGGGCGCGGCTTTCGCATAGCGCTTTATTCTTGGGCAAATCCCCGATACACCGGCCGAAACCCGTGCAAGGCCGACGAGACAGAAAACCCGCATGATCACCATCACCACCACCGAGGCATTGGCCGAGTTCTGCGGCCGCGCCGCCCACCACCCTTATGTGACCGTCGACACGGAATTCCTGCGGGAGCGCACCTATTACTCCAAGCTTTGCCTCGTGCAGCTGGCCGTGCCGGGCGATGCGGAAGACGACGCGGTGCTGGTGGACCCGCTGGCCGAGGGCATCTCGCTCGCGCCGCTCTACGATCTTTTCCGCGATGAAAACGTGGTGAAGGTCTTCCACGCGGCGCGGCAGGATCTCGAGATCTTCTACGTCGATGCCGGCCTGATTCCGGCGCCGCTGTTCGACACCCAGGTGGCGGCGATGGTCTGCGGCTATGGCGACCAGGTCGGCTACGAGACATTGGTGCGCAAGATCGCCAAGGCCCCGCTCGACAAGTCGTCGCGCTTCACCGACTGGTCGCGCCGGCCGCTGACCGAGGCGCAGAAGAAATACGCGCTTGGCGATGTCACCCACCTGCGCGACATCTACGAGGTGCTCTCGGCCGAACTCGACCGCACCGGGCGCGGCGCCTGGGTGGAGGAAGAGCTGGCGGTGCTGAACGATCCGGCCACCTACCGGGTCACCCCCGAGGACGCCTGGCTGCGGGTGAAGACCCGAACCAATTCGGGCCGGTTCCTCGCCATCGTGAAGGAGCTTGCGCGGTTTCGCGAGGGCTATGCGCAATCGCGCAACATTCCGCGCAACCGTGTGTTCAAGGACGACGCGCTGCTCGAACTGGCCTCGACGAAACCCACCGATGCGAAGGATCTCTCCCGCTCCCGCCTGCTTCTGCGCGAAGCGCGCCGCGGCGAGATTGCCGAAGGCATCCTCGCGGCGGTGCGGGCCGGGCTCGACACGCCGCCGGAGGATGTGCCGAAGCCGCCCGCCAACGGTCGCGAGAAGCTGCAGGTCAACCCGGCGCTCGCCGATCTCCTGCGGGTGCTGCTGAAGGCGCGGTCGGAACAGACCAAGGTGGCCCAGAAGCTCATCGCCTCGGCGGCGGATCTGGACATGATCGCGGCCGGCCGGCGGGACCTGTCGGCACTGACGGGATGGCGCGCGGAGGTGTTCGGTGACGATGCGATCCGGCTCTGCGACGGCAAGCTCGCGCTTGCCGCCAAGGGCCAGACCGTGACGACGATCGAGATCTAGCGCCGGGCGGTGAGGCTGTTCTGCGTGCCGGTCACGCGGATCGAGGTGACATCGCGCAGCTTGGCATTCGAGATGAACTGCGCCACCTCGATCGAGCGGGCATAGGGCGTCGAGGCCCGGGTGGCCCAGCGTGGCGTGGCGATTCGGAAGACATAGCTGATCACCCCGTTCACCGGTTCGCCGTCATTCTCGGCCACCAATTCGGCATCCCAATAGCCCAGCCGGGGCGGCAGGCCGGTGGCGTGGACGATGGCGCCCGCCGTGGTGCGTTCGATGCGCAGCGCGGTGACCTGATCGATCACGAGACGGCGGTCTGCATCCGCGGGATAGCCGCCGGACGGTTCCAGCGTCACCATGTCGTCGCCGGGCTTTGACGATCCGCTTAACCAGTTAAACGGGTTCAGATCGATACCCCCGTCGCAGGCCGTCAGGCCGAACGCGAGGCTGAGCGCGAAAAAGAGGCGGGCAATGCGGGCCATATTCAACTTCCCCCGTGGTCCATGCCCTGAGTAGCGCACGTGCGGGCGTTTGAAAACCCGTCCCGTGCGGGTCTGGACGTTTGTGTCGCCGCGCCCTAGGTGAAGGGGGCAAAAAACGGGAGACGCGCATGGCCACCGCCGCATTCGAAGCGATTGTCGAGGATTTCGAGTTTCTCGACGACTGGGAAGACCGCTACGCGATGGTGATCGACCTTGGCAAACAGATGGCACCGCTCGATGCGGCCCTGAAGGTGCCGGCGACGAAGGTCGAGGGCTGCGCCAGCCAGGTCTGGCTGGTGCCGCGAATCGAGGGCGGAACCTTTCACTTCGAGGGGGATTCGGACGGGCTGATCGTGCGCGGGATCATCGCCGTGCTGCGGGCGCTCTATGACGGGTTGCCGCTGGAAGAGGTGGCCGCTGTGGATGCCCAGGCCGAACTCGGCCGGTTGCACCTCGAAGAGCACCTGTCGGGCCAGCGCACCAACGGGCTGCGGGCCATGGTGGA
>JANTFS010000037.1 GCA_024763335.1 Paracoccaceae bacterium
ACCGGGTGCGGAAGGGGTCGCACCGCCTTCACGTCGACACAATCCCATCTGTCGTCGTCGGTGGTGCTGTCGGGATGCGCTTCGGCGCAGACCTCGACGATGCCCACAATCCGTTTCTCATTCACCGAGTGATAGAAGAACCCCAGATCGCCCAGCTTCATCGCGCGCATGTTGTTGCGGGCCTGATAGTTGCGCACACCGTCCCATTCCTCGCCGGCGTCGCCCTTGGCGAGTTGATCGTCCCAGCCCCAGGTGTTGGGCTCGGTCTTGAACAGCCAATACTGCATCAGCCCACCACCTTGTTCCATTCCTCGATGCGAACATCGGAAAACAACCCGGCAACGGCATAGGGGTCGCCCTTGGCCCAGGCTTCGGCCTCGTGCCGGTCATCGAGATCGAGGATCAGGAGCGAGCCCGACATGTTGCCCTCGGGATCGACGAATGGGCCGGCCTGCAACACGACGCCGGTTTCGGCGATGTAGTCGAGGTGCTTGGCGCGGTTGGCCTTGCGGATCTCGAAGCTTGCGGGTTTGTCGGTGCAGATCAGGGCAAACATTCTATTCCTCCTTCAGGGGCCGCGAGAGCAGGATCTCAACGGCGTTCGGCACGGTGATCGCGCCTTCCAGCAACGCAACAACGATGTCGGCAATCGGCATTTCAATCATGGCGTTTTGGGCTGACTTAGACACTGCTATGGCCGTTGCCTTGCCCTCGATCGTGATCCCCTCGGCCTGACCTTCCCCGCGTCCGAGTGCGAGGCCGTAGGCGTAGTTTCGGGATTTCTCCGAGGTGCAGGTGAGGGCGAGATCGCCGAAGCCCGAGAGCCCGGCGAGCGTTTCGGGATCAGCGCCTCGGTTGCGGGCGAAGCGGTTCATTTCGGCATAACCGCGCGTCATCAGCGCCGCGCGTGCGCTCTCACCGAGCCCGGCGCCCATGGCGATGCCGCAGGCGATCGCGATCACGTTCTTCAAGGCGCCGCCAAGTTCGACGCCGATCATGTCGGTCGACCGATAGAGGCGGATGTTGGAGGTCGTGAGCGCATGTTGCAGCGGCTCGGGGTCGGCCGCAGCGATGGTGAGGGCGGTCGGCAGTCCGGCGGCAATGTCGACGGCGAAGCTCGGACCGGAAAGGATGGCGGGTGCTGCGTTCGGGCAGATGTCCGCGATGATCTCGGCCGCGCCGCGGCCCGAGGCCATATCGACCCCCTTGGCACAGGCAACAAGCGCCTGGGTGGTGAAGAGAGAGTGGTTTTTTTCGAGGAACGGTGCCAGTTGCTGAAACGGC
Organism: Paracoccaceae bacterium; assembly: GCA_024763335.1. Lineage (GTDB taxonomy): Bacteria > Pseudomonadota > Alphaproteobacteria > Rhodobacterales > Rhodobacteraceae > Sinisalibacter. The sequence goes on from JANTFS010000037.1 coordinate 1,285, forward strand.
AGGGCGAGAAGCAGGATTGGCGCCTGTGCGGCTTCGGCGAGGTCGCCGGTGACGCGCATGGCCTTGGGAAATGGGAAGCCCGGCAGACGTTGCCTGTTCTCGCGCGCAGTCGGCATGTCGCCCGGATCACGCGCCCAGAGCGTGACGGCCCGCCCGTCGCGTGCCAGCGAAATGGCGAGCGCCGTGCCGAACGCACCGGCGCCGAGAACCGAAATCTCGCTCATGCCTTTGCCCCCTTCTTGCCCGATCCAAGCATGGCAGGGGCGGTCTGGTCCAGTGGCCAACGCGGACGGGCCTGAAGCGTCATGTCGTCGAATTGCCCGGCGCGGAACCGCTCCACTCCGGCCCAGGCGATCATCGCGGCATTGTCGGTGCAGAGCCGGAGCGGCGGGGCCAGAAACGTCGCGCCGGCTTGTTCGGAAACAGATTCTAACGCGGCTCGAATCGTCATGTTGGCCGAAACGCCGCCGGCAACGGCGAAGGTCGGCCGGGCCGGTGCGAGCGACATGTAGTCGGCCAGCGCCCGGCGGGATTTTTCCGCGAGCACATCGGTGACCGCCGCCTGAAAAGAGGCGCAAAGATCGGCGCGGTCCTGCCGGTGCAACCCGCCGTCGCGTGCCACGAGCTTGTCGCGTTCGCGCAGGAGAGCAGTCTTGAGCCCGGAGAAACTCATGTCGAAGCCGGGGCGATCGAGCAGCGGTCGGGGGAGCCGGAACCGCTTCGGATCACCGTGCCTCGCTTCGGCCTCGACGGAAGGCCCACCGGGTTGGGGCAGGCCGAGAAGCCGTGCGGTCTTGTCGAAGGCCTCGCCCGGGGCATCGTCGATGGTGCCGCCCAGTCGCGTGTAGTTGTCGGTGCCTTTCACGAGCAGAAACTGGCTGTGCCCGCCAGAGACGAGCAGCATCAGGTAGGGGAAGGCGGCCCCATCGGTGAGGCGCGGTGTAAGCGCATGGCCGGCGAGGTGGTTGATGCCGATCAGTGGCAGCCCGGTGCCGGCGGCGAGGCCCTTGGCCAGCATGACGCCGGCGAGGACACCGCCGATGAGCCCCGGCCCGGCGGTGACGGCGATGGCATCGAGATCACTGAAGCCGAGGTTGGCTTCGGCCATGGCCTGTTCGACGCAGATATCGAGCTTCTCGGTATGGGCGCGAGCGGCGATCTCCGGAACAACGCCGCCGAAAGCTGCGTGCAGATTGGCCTGACCGGCGACGATGGACGACAGGATCTCCGGCGCCTGCCCCTCGGTGTGACGCACGATTGCGGCGGCGGTGTCGTCGCAGCTCGATTCCAGCCCGAGTATGGTGACGGTTTTGGTCATGGCATGCCGGTTGCGATGGGGTTCGCGCCGGGGTAACACCACGGGACGGCCCAGACAATCCCGCGAGGTGCTGATGACCCCCACACTTGTGCTGACCCGTCCCGAGGCACAATCCCGCGCCCTCGCCGCGGAACTCGCCGCGGAATTGGGGCCGAACATACCCATCGTCATATCCCCTGTGCTGGAGATCGAGGGAACGGGAACGGCGGTCGATCTGTCCGGCTACGCGGGGGTAATCCTGACCTCGGCAAATGCGGTCCGGTTTGCCCCCGATCTTGCCGGAATTCGTGCCTATTGTGTGGGAGAACGCACCGCGGAAGCGGCCCGGAACGCGGGTGCCGACGTGAAGCTCGTGGCGCAGAACGCAGATGATCTCGTGGCGCGCCTCAAGGGCCCGGGCCCATTGATCCACCTGCGCGGGGAATATGCGCGCGGTCAGATCGCCGACAGGCTCAAATCAGCCGGAATAGACACACATGAAGCGGTCATCTATCGGCAGAATGACTGCCCGCTCAGCGAAGAGGCGAGAGAGCTGATCGAAGGGGAAACGGCGGTGATCCTCCCGCTCTATTCGCCGCGGTCGGCGGAGTTGGTCGGGGCCCAGGTCGAACACGTGGGGCGGAGGGTGCGGGCCCTTGCGATAAGCCTCGAGGCGGCAAAGCGGTGGCGGGCGGAAACCGGCACCGACGCCGAGATCTGCCCCTGGCCGACCGGCGCCGAAATGCGAACCATGATCGAGGCGGCGTTGCAGGCGTAAGTCACCTTGTGGCCCCTCGCGGCGGTGACTAGGTTTGACGTGGTGGGGAGCCGCCCGCCGCGTAGAGATTCGAAAGGTGCAGGATGGCGAAAGGCCAGAAATCATCCCGCGGGTCGGCCGCCAAGCCGAAGACGCCCCCAGACCAGGTTGAAGACGCTGTCGTGATCGAGGAAGCCGCCGGGGCGGATGAGGCGGTGGTTGCGCCCGAGCCCGCCGATGCGCCGAAACCCGAAACGGCTGAAGCGCCGGAGCCGGAAAGCGCGCAGGCGCCGCGCGAAGAGGAAGAGGGCGCATCGCCCGAGCTGGCCAACACCGGTGGCGCCGAGCCGGAAGCCCCGCCGAAACCGCATGGGTCAGGTCAGCAACGGCGCAGCGGCGTTGGTGGATTTCTTGGCCTTCTCCTTGGTGGGGTTGCGGCTGCGATCATTGGCTTCGCTGCGGCCCGCTATGTCGTTCCCGATGGGTGGCCGTTCCCGGGGGTTGAGCCGAAAGTCGATCCGCTGGTGGCGATCGTCGAGGCGCAGGGTGCCGACATGGCGGATCTCGCGAGCCGGGTTGGCGCGCTCGAGGCCGACACTGCCGCGCAAGACGCGCTTTCGGCCATGCGTGCCGATCTCTCGGCACTGCAAACCGGCCTGAGCACACGGTTTGATGAGCTTTCGGGCCGGCTCGATGACATCGAAGCGCGGCTTGACGCGGTCGAAAAGCTTGCACCGGAAGGGTCACAGGCGGCGGCCGCCGCCGCAGCGGCCTATGACCGTGAGCTGACGGCCCTGCGCGAGATGTTCGAGGCAAAACTCTCTGATCTCGAAGCGCAGCAGGCCGATGCATCGGTGTTGGAAGCCGACGCGGCCGAGGCGGCCCGCCAAGCAGCCGGCCGAGCCACACTGGCGCAGGTGACCGCGGCGCTCGACAACGGCCAACCCTTCGCGTCCGCGCTTTCGGAGCTGACTGCGGCCACCGGCATTGCCGTGCCTGAGAACCTTTCGGCCGTGGCCGAAACCGGTGTGCCGACCTTGGCGGCGTTGCAGGAGGCGTTTCCACCGGCGGCGCGGGCGGCGCTCAACGCGGCGATCAAGGCCGCCGTGGAAGAGGGGAAAATGAGCCGGATGACGGCGTTTTTGAGAACGCAGCTTGGCGCCCGTTCGCTGGAACCGCGCGAGGGGAATGATCCCGATGCGATCCTGTCACGGGCGGAAGCGGCTTTGAAAACGGGCGATATCGCCGCCGCGCTGACCGAGATCGAGGCGATGCCGGAGGCTGCGGCCCCGGCGCTTGCCGATTGGGTGCGCCAGGCGCAAACCCGGCAGGCGGCGCTTGACGCCAGCGCGGCGTTGGCGCGGCAACTGAACGGGAAGTGAGGGTGGTTTGATGTTGTGGTCTCTGTTCAAAATCATCCTGTTCGTGGTGATCGTTGCGCTGGCCGCGGTGGGCGCGGGCATGCTGATGGAGTTCGACGGCGGTGTGCTGATCGCCGTCGGCGGGCAGGAGTTCAATCTAGGGCCCCTGCAGGCAGTGATCGCTTTCCTGATCCTCGTGCTTGCCATCTGGCTCTTGCTCAAGCTCGTCAATTTTCTCGCGGCGGTGGTGAGGTTCCTGAACGGCGACGAGACGGCGATCTCGCGCTACTTCGATCGCAACCGGGAACGCAAGGGGTTCGAGGCGTTGGCCGATGGCCTGATGGCTTTGGCGTCCGGCGAAGAACGGGTGGCAATGACAAAGGCGGCGCGGGCCGAGAAATTTCTGCACCGTCCGGAGCTGACCAACCTGATCACGGCGCAAGCCGCCGAGATGGCCGGTGACCGCAAGAAGGCCGAGGAAACCTACAAGCGGCTGTTGCAGGACGAACGCACCCGTTTCGTAGGCATTCGCGGGATCATGAAGCAAAAGCTGGAAGCGGGCGATACCGAGACGGCGATGAAACTGGCGGAGAAAGCCTTTGCGCTGAAGCCGCGCCATGCCGAAACCGGCGATGTCCTGCTCGCTCTGCAGGCCAAGGAGGGAGATTGGCGCGGCGCGCGCAAGACGATTGGCGCCAAGGTCAAGACCGGGGCGTTGCCGAAGGACGTCGGGCGCCGGCGCGACGCGGTTCTGGCTCTGCAACAGGCGAAAGCGCTTTTTGAAGAGGGCAACCTGGTGCGGGCCCGCGAGGCCGCGATCGAGGCCAACCGCCTGTCGCCCGACCTGATTCCGGCTGCGGTTCTGGCGGCGAGGAGCTATGTCGAGCAAGACAATCCGCGCTATGCTGCGCGCGTGCTGTCAAAGGCATGGCAGGCGATGCCGCATCCCGACATTGCCGCAGCCTTTGCCGAGATCCGGCCCGATGAAACACCGCAAGAGCGGCTGAAACGGTTTCGGACCCTCACCAAGCATCACCCGGACGATCCGGAGACAAAGATGCTTCTGGCCGAGCTGCACATCGCCAACGAAGACTTTCCCGCCGCGCGCAAGGCGCTGGGCGATCTGCCTGAAACCGACCCGACCCAACGTTCGCTGACCTTGATGGCGGCAATCGAGCGCGGTGAAGGGGCGGATGACGATGTTGTGCGCGGATGGCTGGCACGGGCGGTGACAGCGCCGCGCGGGCCGCAATGGGTTTGCCAGAAGTGCAACCAGATCCACGCGGAATGGACCCCGGTTTGCGAAAACTGCGGCGCTTTCGATACGCTGGCCTGGACCGTGCCGAAAGAAGGCGGCAGTCGGATGCATGGGGGCACGGAAATGCTGCCGCTGCTGGTGGGTAAGCCCGAGCCGGCACCGGCGCCGGAAGCCGCCGCGCCGGACGAGACCGCGCCGGATGAGATCATCGAACCGCCGCACGCGGACTATGCCGATCCTGAGGAGAAAACAGATCCGGAATTCGCGCCGGAGGTCGAGGCCAAACCGGAAAAATAGGGCTACACAGCCCGCCTGCGTGGTGCTAAACGACGCGCACCTGAAACGTGCCGGTGTAGCTCAGCTGGTAGAGCAACGCATTCGTAATGCGTGGGTCGGGGGTTCGAGTCCCTTCACCGGCACCACTTCGGGGTTTCCTGACATCCCGTAGAACTCATCGCTCTCACGGCGTTTCGCACAAGTTTGGTGGCTTGTGTACGTTGATACATGCGAACCAGCACTCTTTCCGGGCGTAAAATAATTGGAAAAAATTTGTTAAAATGTTCTTTGCGCGAAAACCCTTCGTCACTAGGTTTCGGATAGTGGAAACGGATGGCGCGGTGCGATGAAAATCAGGAACATGGAACAATTTGCGGCGGCCAGCGGTATCTCGCGGCCAACCGTGTCGAAGTATTTCAACGATCCCGAAAGCGTTCGAAAATCGACGCGGGAGCGCATTGAGGCGGCGCTCGAGAAATTTGATTATCGGCCGAATTTCTACGCCATGAACCAGAACCGTCGCTTGACGAAGAATATTGGTGTGGTGGTTGCCAATCTGGCTGATCCGTTCTTTGCTGAGATCTCCCGCAACATCGAGCAGCTCATCGTCGAGGCTGGATTTCGCCCGATCCTGGTGAGCTCACACGGGAGCCCCGAAGAAGAGGCTGACGCGCTTGACAGTCTGCGGTCGATCAAACCGGCCGGCGTGCTTCTGGGTCCGCTGGGGCGAACCTCCGACAGCGAAGCAGTGCGTGCCTTCTGCAATGACGTTCCCACGGTGCTCTTCGACAGTGACATCGAGGGGGCGGGTGAGGCCTTCGTCGGATCCGACAACGATCAGAGTATCGGGCTGATCGTCGACTATCTGTGCCGAACCGGCGAACCGCCGGCGTTTTTTGAGATGGACCAACCGCCGAACCCGAATGCATTCAAGCGGCGCAACGCCTATCTGGCGGCGATGGACCGGCTGGGGCACGCGCCGAATCTGGTGCAGGTGCCCGGCGAAGGTTGGGATTTCGAGGAGATTGGGTTTCGGGAAGGGACGCGGCTGATGTCTGAAAACGCGCTGCCGACCAACACGGTGCTTTGTTCCAACGATCGTCTGGCGATCGGGTTTCTTTCAGCCGCGTATGAGCTGGGCAAGAAAGTTGGCCTTGGGTCCGATTGCGTGCTGCGCGTTGCCGGTCACGATGACCATCCCTTCTCGCGCTATACCTGCCCTTCCCTCACGACGGTTGCGCAGGATTACCGCGCGATCGCCGATACGGCCACGCGGAAGATTCTCAACATCATTGAGACTGGGGAGCGCGAAGAGGGCCGAAAGACTCACCTGTTTGACGGTAAACTGGTGATGCGTGGGTCGGCGTAACGCCTTGAAATCCCCCGCGAACAGATTTTCTTTTACGCCCGTAAAGATTTGAATTGACGCGACGCAATTGGTGGGACTACGCTCAAGGGGCAACATCCAAATGGGAGGAGACCGGATGTCTTTCAAAAACGCGCTTCGTGCGGCTACGGCGCTTACGCTGATTACGGCGGGCGGCGCATATGCCGAAACCATCACCATCGCCACCGTCAACAACGGCGACATGATCCGCATGCAAGGCTACACCGATGACTTCACGGCCAAGACCGGCCACGAAGTCGAGTGGGTGACCCTTGAAGAAAACGTGCTGCGCCAGCGGGTCACCACCGACATTTCGACCAAGGGCGGCCAATTCGACATCATGACGATCGGCATGTACGAGACGCCGATCTGGGGCGCCAACGGCTGGCTGGTTCCACTTGATGATCTGTCGGCCGAATACGACGCGGCCGACATCCTGCCGGCGATGGCCGGAGGATTGTCTTATGAGGGCACCCTGTACGCGGCGCCGTTCTACGGCGAAAGCTCGATGGTCATGTATCGCACCGACCTGATGGAAAAGGCGGGCATGGGAATGCCCGAGGCCCCGACCTGGAGCTTCATCCGTGAAGCCGCGGCGGCGATGACCGACCGGGACAATGACATCAACGGCATCTGCCTGCGGGGCAAGGCCGGCTGGGGCGAAGGCGGTGCCTTCATCACGGCCATGTCAAATTCGTTCGGCGCCCGCTGGTTCGATATGGACTGGAAGGCGCAGTTCGACACCAAGCCGTGGCATGACACCCTGACCTTCTTCAAGGGCATGATGGATGAGAGCGGGCCGGCCGGCTACGCCACCAACGGGTTCAACGAAAACCTTTCGCTGTTCCAGCAAGGCAAGTGCGGCATGTGGATCGACGCGACGGTCGCCGCGTCTTTCGTTACCAACCCCGACGAATCGACTGTCGCCGACAGCGTTGGCTTTGCGCTGGCGCCCGACAACGGACTCGGCAAGCGGTCAAACTGGCTCTGGGCCTGGGCGCTGGCCATTCCCGCCGGCACCGCCAAGGAAGATGCCGCCAAGCAGTTCATCGAGTGGGCAACCTCGAAAGACTACATCGAGCTTGTCGCCGCGAATGAAGGCTGGGCCAATGTGCCTCCGGGCGCCCGCACCTCGCTTTACGAGAACCCCAACTACAAGGACATCCCCTTTGCGAAGATGACCTTGAAGTCGATCCTGTCGGCTGATCCGCTGCACCCGACCGTCGATCCGGTGCCCTATGTCGGCATCCAGTTCGCCGCGATCCCCGAGTTTGCCGGTATCGCAACCGAGGTGAGCCAGGAGTTCTCGGCGGCCTACGCGGGCCAGCAAACGGTGGAAGAAGCACTTGCCAAGGCGCAGGCGCTTACCACTGACGCCATGGAAGCGGCGGGCTACTAAGCCTCGCCATCCTCCCGAGCCAGGGGGCAGTGCCCGGCATTGCCCCCTGAGCCCGAACCGGCCATTTCACAGCGTGCTAGCATCCGAGGCGTTCCTTGCCGAACGTCAACGAAGGAGTAATCGCCATGGCGACCCAGCATTCCCGATCCGCAGCCCGGTTGATGATGGCGCCCGCCGTCACCCTGCTTCTGGGCTGGATGCTCATCCCGCTGTCGATGACGCTATTTTTCTCATTCCGGAAATACCTGCCCATGCGCCCGGATATCGCGCAGGAGTGGGTCGGGTTCGACAACTACGTCCGGTTCGTCACGTCCAGCTCCTTCTGGCCCAGCATTCAGGCGACCTTGATCATCGTCGGCGGCGTGCTCGCGATCACGGTGGTGCTTGGCATCGCGCTGGCCCTGCTCTTGAGCCAGGAGATGTGGGGGCGGGGGATTGTGCGGGTTCTCGTGATCGCACCATTTTTCGTGATGCCCACGGTGACTGCGCTGTTGTGGAAAAACATGTTCATGGATCCGGTGAACGGCTTTTTCGCCCACATCCTCAAAGCCGTGGGCCTCACCCCCATCGAATTTCTCAGCCAACACACCCTGTTGTCGCTGATCGTGATCGTTGCATGGCAATGGCTGCCATTCGCGACGCTGATCCTGCTGACCGCCACCCAATCGCTCGACGCCGAGCAACTGGAAGCCGCGGAAATGGACGGCGCGCCATGGGTCTCGCGTTTCCTGTGGATCATGCTGCCGCATCTGGCGCGGGCGATTACCGTGGTCATCCTGATCCAGACGATCTTCCTGCTTGGCATATTCGCCGAGATCCTTGTGACCACCCAAGGTGCCTTCGGGTCGCGCACGCTGACCTACCTGATCTATCAGCGGGTGCTTGAAAGCCAGAACGTCGGCCTCGGCTCTGCGGGCGGGGTCTATGCCATCATCCTTGCCAATATCGTTGCCATCTTCCTGATGCGCATCGTCGGCAAGAACTTGGATACGTGAGGAGGCGCTGACCATGGCACGTGCCGTAACCCCCCGACGCAAGGCGCTCAACACATTCGCCGCCTGGCTGATCGGCCTCATCATCTTCTTCCCGATCCTGTGGATCTTTGTCTTGTCCTTCAAGACTGAGGGCAACGCCATCCTGCCGCCGCTCGACGTGCTGCGCGCGCCCTGGACCTTCGAGAGTTATGGCATCGTCCAGGACCGGTCGGACTATTTCAAACACTTCGGCAACTCGGTGATCCTGGCGTTCGGCTCGACCCTTCTGGGCCTCATCATCGCGGTGCCGGCGGCCTGGGCGATGGCCTTCGTGCCCGGCAAGCGGACCAAGGACATCCTGATGTGGATGCTCTCGACGAAGATGCTCCCGGCGGTCGGCGTGCTCTACCCGATCTACCTCATGTTCATCAAACTGGGGCTGCTCGACAGCCGGATCGGGCTGGTGATCGTGCTGATGCTGATCAACCTGCCGATCATCGTCTGGATGCTCTACACCTATTTCCGCGAGATCCCCGGTGAGATCCTTGAGGCGGCGCGCATGGATGGGGCGACGCTGCGCGAGGAGATCCTTTACGTGCTGACGCCAATGGCGCTCCCGGGCATGGCCTCGACGGTGCTCTTGAATGTCATCCTCGCCTGGAACGAAGCCTTCTGGACACTCAACCTGACGGCGGCCAAGGCAGCGCCGCTCACCGCCTTCATCGCCAGCTATTCCAGCCCCGAGGGATTGTTTTACGCGAAGCTCTCGGCGGCATCGGTGATGGCCATTGCGCCGATCCTGATCATGGGCTGGTTCAGCCAGAAACAACTCGTCCGCGGCCTGACATTCGGCGCGGTGAAATAGGGAAAGCGGACATGGGACAAATCAAGCTCAACCAGGTTTCCAAGTCGTTCGGCACCGTCGAAGTGATCCCTCCCCTCGACCTTACCATCGAGAACGGGGAGTTCGTGGTCTTCGTCGGTCCCTCCGGCTGCGGCAAATCCACCCTCCTGCGCCTGATCGCCGGTCTCGAGGATGTCACCTCCGGGCATGTGATGATCGACGGCGTCGATGCCACCAGCATCCCGCCGGCCAAGCGTGGCCTCGCCATGGTTTTCCAAAGCTACGCGCTGTATCCGCACATGTCGGTGCGCAAAAACATTGCCTTCCCACTGCGCATGGCCGGGCTCGACAAGGCGGAGCAGGACAGGCGGGTGCGGCAGGCGGCCGAGGTGCTCAACCTGACCGACTACCTTGACCGGCGGCCGGGGCAGCTTTCGGGCGGCCAGCGTCAGCGGGTGGCGATCGGGCGCGCGATCGTGCGCGAACCCAAGGCCTTTCTCTTTGATGAACCTTTGTCGAATCTCGATGCGGCGCTCCGGGTGGGCATGCGGCTGGAGATTTCCGAGCTTCACAAGCGGCTCAAAACCACGATGATCTATGTCACCCACGATCAGGTGGAAGCCATGACGATGGCCGACAAGATCGTGGTCCTGCAAGCCGGTGTGATCGAGCAGGTGGGCAGCCCGCTGGAGCTTTACCAACGACCGCGCAATACCTTCGTGGCGGGCTTCATTGGATCGCCGAAGATGAACCTGATCGGGGGCGCCGAGGCGGAGAAACACGGCGCGGCGACCATCGGCATTCGCCCCGAACATATCGACATCAACGAAAAAGATGGCCTCTGGCAGGGCACGGTCGGGGTCTCGGAGCATCTTGGCTCCGACACGTTTTTCCACATCCAGTGCGGCGTATCGCCCGAGCCGATCACGGTGCGGGCCACGGGTGAGAAGGCGTTCGAATACGGAGCGAAGGTCCACCTCACGCCGCGCCCCGAACACCTCCACAGGTTTGATGCGAAGGGGTTGCGGATCGCATGAAGCGTCTCGCCGGCAAAACTGCGCTGATCACCGGGGCCGCGCGCGGCATCGGGGCTGCCTTCGCCAAGGCCTACGTGGCGCAGGGCGCGCGGGTGGCAATTGCGGATATCAACATCGAAGGCGCCCGCGCCCGCGCCGATGCGCTCGGGGCCGGGGCAATTGCAGTTGGCATGGACATCACCCGGCAAGACAGCATCGACGCCGGCGTGCAGGCGACGGTCGACGCTTTCGGTGGAATTGACATTCTGATCAACAACGCCGCCGTCTTCACCGCCGCGCCCATTGCCGAGATCACCCGCGAGGATTTCAACACGGTGTTCGAGATCAACGTCGCGGGCACGCTGTTTACCTTGCAGGCCGTGGCCAGGCACATGATCGCGCGGGGCAAGGGCGGCAAGATCATCAACATGGCAAGCCAGGCGGGGCGGCGCGGCGAGCCGCTGGTGGCCGTCTACTGCGCCTCAAAAGCGGCCGTCATCAGCCTGACCCAATCGGCGGGCCTCGATTTGATCCGACATGGCATCAACGTCAACGCGATCTCGCCCGGCGTCGTGGACGGCGAACATTGGGACGGTGTCGATGCCCTGTTCGCCAGATACGAGCACAAGCCGCTGGGGCAGAAGAAAAAAGAAGTCGGCGCCGCCGTGCCCTACGGGCGCATGGGCCGGGCCGAAGACCTCACCGGGATGGCGGTTTTTCTCGCCACCGAGGAGGCCGACTACATCGTCGCGCAGACCTATAACGTCGACGGTGGCCAATGGATGAGCTGAACGTCAGGACGCGGGGGAACACCATGATCCAACTCGGCAACGAAACCTTGGCCGACCTTCCCGCCAGCGTCGGGCGGCCGCAATATGACCGCGGCAGTCTCACGCCAGGCATCGTGCACATCGGGGTCGGCAACTTTCACCGGGCCCACCAAGCGTGGTATCTGCACCGGCTGATGCAGGATGGCCGCGCGCTGGACTGGGCGATCATTGGTGCCGGCGTGCGCCCCTACGATGCCGCGATGCGTGAAAAGCTCCTCGCGCAGGATTGCCTCACGACGCTGATCGAGCTCGACCCCGAGGGAACTTCGGCCGAAGTTGTCGGGTCCATGATCGACTATCTCCCGGTTGAGGAGGGCAACGGCGCACTCATTTCCCGCCTGGCGCAACCCGACATCCGCATCGTGTCGCTCACGGTCACCGAGGGGGGCTATTTCCTCGATCCGGCCAGCGGCGGTTTCGATGACGGTCATGCCGACATCAGGCACGATGCCAGCCACCCCGACCGCCCGCGCACCGCATTTGGCGCCATCGTCGCGGCCCTGAAACTGCGCCGCGAAGACGGTCATGGTCCCTTCGCCGTGCAAAGCTGCGACAACCTGCAAGGCAACGGTCGCATCGCGCGCCAGACCGTCGTGTCGCTTGCACGCCTGTCGGACCCGGAGCTTGCCGCGTGGATCGAGGACAACGTGAGCTTCCCCAATTCCATGGTTGATTGCATCGTGCCGGCCACCGGCGCGGCGGAGATCGCACTTGCCCGCTCGTTTGGGATCGACGACGCCGTGCCGGTCACGCATGAGCGGTTCCGCCAGTGGGTGGTCGAAGACGACTTTTGTGCCGGCCGGCCGGACTGGGACCACGCAGGCGCGACCTTCTCCCAAGCCGTCCACGATTATGAGACGATGAAGATCCGAATTCTGAACGCGGGGCATCAGGTGATAGCGGATGCCGGGGAGTTGCTCGGGGTCGAAACAATTGCCGAATGCATGGCCCACCCGCTGATCGCGGCACTGTTTCAAAAAGTCGAGCGCGAAGAAATCGCGCCCTATGTAAAGCCGGTGCCAGACATGACGCCGGAAGCGTATGTCGAGCTGATCGGTCGGCGATTTGGCAATCCGGCGATCCTCGACACCGCCCGGCGCGTGGCCTTCGATGGCTCATCTCGACACACCGGGTTCGTTCTTCCAATCCTGCGCGATGCGCTTGCTGCGGGCGGATCGATCGAGGGTCTCAGTCTCGTCGAGGCCCTCTGGGCACGCATGTGCGCCGGCACGCGTGATGATGGGTCCGTGATCGAACCAAACGACCCCTATTGGGACGATCTGACCGCGGTTGCGCGAGAGGCAAAGAAACGTCCGCACGCGTGGTTGGAGCAGTCCGGCATCTATGGCGATCTGGCGAATGACGGCCGGTTTTCCGCGGCTTTCGAAAAATGGCTCGGACTGATCTGGTCAAACGGGTCCGATGCCGCTTTGCGGCGTTACGTCAGCGTCGCCGGCGATTGATGCCCGGCATTTTCGCGGCCCTCCCGGCTTAACGGTTCCGAAATCGAAATCGTGCAGATTGGGCACATGGAATCGGTGTCGTTCAAATTGCCTGCACAGATGCACGCTCGTCTGGAAGAGCTCGCGCGCAGCGATGATGTTTCGGTCGGTCAACTCATACGGGTGGCGTTGGAGCGTGATTTTCGCCGAAGAGAGTCTCTCTTGCCGCGGCCGAGGATCGAGCAGCGCCTGCTCTCCCCGGTTCGGGATCAGGCGGGCGATGTGTTCGAGACGGCCGAAAATTGGGGTCAATTGAAAGAACGGTTGCTCGAAAGGGGCTACATCCTGCGCGAGGCTGGCGGAGGTCTCGCGCTGCATGATGCGATTTCGGGCCGGTTTCTCTGCCGGACATCGGAAATCGGCTATGGCTACCCGGCGTTGCTCCGCCGGTTCTCGGCTCCCTTCCCCGGTCACAGCCACACATGGTTGCTCGATCAGATCCGCGACGTGCCCATCTACGTGAAAACCTGATCAAGACGCCGGCCAAAAGCGCTGCAAAGCCATGCTAGCTTCCCGTGGCGGGGGGCTCGCAGGTGCTCTCCCATGCGTCGATTGCCGCCACCGCCTCTTCGGCAGTTTCAACGAATTCGAACAGATCAAGGTCTTCGCGAGAGATCGTGCCGGCGTCGGCCAGCGCTTCCCAGTTGATGATCTTCTCCCAGAAGGACCGGCCAAACAGGATTACGGGCACCCGGCGCATCCGCTTGGTCTGGATCAGGGTGAGGCTTTCAAACATCTCGTCAAGCGTGCCGAAACCACCGGGGAAACACACGATGGCTTCCGCACGCATCAGGAAATGCATTTTGCGGATCGCAAAATAGTGGAAATTGAAGCACAGCTCGGGGGTGACCCATTCGTTTGGCGCCTGTTCGTGGGGCAACACGATGTTGAGCCCCACGCATTTTCCGCCCACGTCATGCGCGCCGCGCGAGGCCGCCTCCATGACCCCCGGCCCGCCGCCCGAGACGATGACCTTGCAGCGGTGGCCGTTGTCTTTCGACTGCATCGAAATCAGCCGCGCAAACCGCCGGGCCTCGTCGTAGAAATGGCTGAGCTCGGCCAGCGTTTTGGTCTTCGCCTTGTCCTTGTCTTCGGGCCGCGGAATGCGCGCGCCGCCAAAAAGCACGACGGTCGATTCCACCCCCTGTTCCTGCATGATCAGTTCGGGCTTGAGCAATTCAAGCTGGAGCCGGACGGGGCGCAACTCGTCGCGCAACAGGAAATCGAGATCATCGAATGCGAGGCGGTAGGATTTTGACCGGGTTTGCGGGGTATCGGGAATTTCGTGGGCGGCTTCCCGGTCCTGCCCGGAATGCCGGAACGGGTGGCTGCGGGTCTCATCACTCATTTGCTCGTCCTCTCTTGCCGCATTGCGCGCTGGGGGTTCAGCCCTTATAGCCGTGCCGATCAAAGGAAAGAACCGAATTCAAAGGGAGACCCCATGTCGAACGCGCAACTGGAAGCCGCCATCGAGGCCGCCTGGGAGGCCCGCGATACGATCACACCCGCGACCACCGGCGAAACCCGCGAAGCGATTGAAGACACGCTCAACGCGCTCGACAGCGGCAAGCTGCGGGTTGCCGAGAAACAGGCCGACGGCAACTGGCATGTGAACCAGTGGGCCAAGAAGGCCGTGCTTCTCGGGTTCCGCCTGAAGGACATGGAGATGCAATCGGGCGGGCCGCAGGGCGGCAGCTGGTATGACAAGGTCGACAGCAAGTTCGCCGGCTGGGGCGAAAACGAGTGGGCCGCAGCAGGCTTTCGCGCTGTGCCACACGCCATCGTGCGCAAATCGGCCTATATCGCGCCCGGCGCCGTGCTGATGCCATCCTTCGTGAACCTCGGCGCCTATGTCGACGAGGGCACCATGGTTGATACCTGGGCCACCGTCGGCTCCTGCGCCCAGATCGGCAAGAACGTCCACCTTTCGGGCGGCGTCGGCATCGGCGGCGTGCTCGAGCCGATGCAGGCAGGTCCCACTATCATCGAAGACAACTGCTTCATCGGCGCCCGGTCCGAGGTGGTCGAGGGCTGCATCGTGCGCGAGGGCTCGGTGCTTGGCATGGGCGTGTTCATCGGCAAATCGACCAAGATCGTCGACCGCGAGACCGGCGAAGTGATGTATGGCGAAGTCCCGCCCTACTCGGTGGTGGTCGCGGGTTCGATGCCGTCGAAAAACAACGTCAACCTCTACTGCGCGGTGATCGTGAAGCGGGTCGACGAGCGCACCCGCTCCAAGACGGCAATCAACGAGCTGCTGCGCGACTGATGTTTGCCTATGACCCAACCCACTGGCTGGCTTTCGTGACAGCCGCAGCGCTCCTGAACTTGTCGCCCGGCCCCGACATTGCCTTCATTCTCGGCAAAACGGCGCAGGGCGGGCACCGCCCCGGCTTTGCGGCGATGCTCGGCATCTGGACCGGAACGCTTGCACATGTCGGCTTTGCCGTGGTCGGGTTGTCTGCTCTTCTGGTCAGTTCCGCCATGGCCTTCACGGCGGTCAAGTGGGTGGGCGCGGCCTATCTTATCTGGCTTGGCATCAAGGCTCTGCGGTCCGATGGAAGCGGGTTCGTCGCGGAAGCGAAAGGGGTGCCCACGTTCTGGCCCACCTTCCGGCAGGGGATGCTGGTGAACCTGCTCAACCCGAAAGTCGCCGTGTTCATGCTCGCCTTCCTGCCGCAGTTCGTGGTTCCGGAGGCGGGGCCCGTGCCGGCGCAGCTTGCCTTTCACGGCGTGATGATCATCGTCATCGCCGGGTTCATCGAGCCGCCGCTGGTGCTCGCCGGCGACCGTGCGATGCGTGGATTGCGCCGCCGCCCGGCGTTTGGCCTCTGGCTTGACCGCACCCTCGGCGTCGTTCTGGTTGGGCTGGGCGTCAAACTCGCGACGAGCCGGGCTTGAGCGAGACGGTGGGTTGCGCGACTGATCCAACCGCAGAATTGTGCTAAGATGGCTACCGCATTTGAGCGGGGGCTTTTTCATGAGAACGATTGTTGACGTGCGCGACGAAGCCGGTGTGGCGGCGGTCAAGGCGTTGATCCACGAATTCGTCGAATGGCTGCACGAGCGCTACCCGGAAATGAAGGACGCGATCGAGACCTATTT
>JANTFS010000038.1 GCA_024763335.1 Paracoccaceae bacterium
GTTGTCAAACGTTTTCATTGCCTTGCGCGGTATTTCTCCCGCAAGACTCTAGGCTGATCAGCCCGCTTTTGCCGCTATCTAGCCGGTATGAATCAAAGTCGAAAACAGCCGTGGGTCCAGAGATTGAGACCTGAATGTCTCGCCCTCGGTCAGGATCGAAACGGCATCATGGCTGTGCAGGCTCTCCTGATGGCTCGCGACGACGCGAAAGTCGCCAACCCGCTCATCGCGTTTGAGCTGCTCGGTAAACAGCCGCGCGGCATCTTCCACGAAAATCGGGTTGGCCGCGTTGAGTTCGGCGAAGGCCTGCTCATCCTCGCGTTTCACCATGACCTGGGTTTCGGTCGGCACGGCATCGCGGGCCATGTCGATCAGGTCCTCGAACCAGAGGCAGGATTTTTCGCAGATCACCTCAACCGAGATCCGCGCCACCGACCGCTGCGAATGCGGCGTCGCCAGTTGGCCACGCACCTGGCGCGCGTGTTCGCTGAGTTCGAGCGAGCACGGGCAGGTCGAGGAATAGACATAGTCCAGATGGACAAACTTCCGGCGCGTCCCGGCCTGTTCCACGAGTTCAAGAGCGATGTTGTAATACTGAAACCCTTCGAGCCCGGACCGCAGGCTTTCCACCTTCATCGGAAAGGAAAACGCCATTTCGATCCGCGCATCGAGGCTTTCGAGATCGGTCTTGTAATCGTCCAGCGCGGCTTCGATCACCTCGAAGGAAAACGTCTTCTCGGCGTGGGTATAGAACGAGCGCATGATGCGGCTCATGTTGATACCCTTCTTCTCGGCCTCGAGGCTGACCGTGCCGGTCACCGAGGTTTCGAGCGTCAGATCGCCATTGTCGCGGGTGTGGTAGCGGATCGGCAGACGGAAATTGGAAATGCCGACATGCTGGATCGCCTGCCGTTCGCCCTGAATGAGTGAGGCCGGGCCGTTCTGGAGATCGGGCATCCCGGCCTTGTAGTCGGCATCAGGCGCGAAATCGTGCGGGTAGTCGCGTTTCAGGTCCGGGTAGTTCGACAAATCGCGCTCGGGCAGAAGCCGGGCGATGGCCGGATCGAGCCGGGCAACTTCGGCCGGATCGGCCCCACGGGCCCAATCCCGCAGGGTTTCCAGCGCCTGCTGCGCCTCTTCTGTGTCCGGCGCGGCGGTCAAGCTCGGGGCAATGTGGTTCATCGGCCACCCTCCCAGTTGTTCGGAGCCCTCAATATAGGGGCTCGTGGGTCGATTCACCAAGTGTTACGCTCAGGAATACCCGTCAGATCACCGAAAGCGCGGCTTGGATGTCGGCGATCAGGTCATCGCAATCCTCAAGCCCCACGGATACCCGCACCAGGCCCGGGGTGATCCCAAGTGCCTTTTTTTGTTCGTCCGGAAGGCGTTGGTGCGTGGTGGTCGCCGGGTGGGTGACGATCGATTTCGCATCGCCGAGATTGTTGGAGATCACGGGGATGTGAAGCGCGTTCAGAAACCGGAACGCCGCCGCCTTGCCGCCGGCCAGATCCAGCGCCAGCATCGTGCCGCCATGGTCCATCTGGCGCGCCGCGACGGCATGTTGGGGATGGTCCGCGAGGCCGGGATATATCAGCCGCTCCAGCTTGCCATGCCCGGTCAGCGCCGCGGCGATCCGGGCGGCCGAGGCGGCCGCGGCCC
Organism: Paracoccaceae bacterium; assembly: GCA_024763335.1. Classification (GTDB taxonomy): domain Bacteria; phylum Pseudomonadota; class Alphaproteobacteria; order Rhodobacterales; family Rhodobacteraceae; genus Sinisalibacter. Next base: position 1,660 of record JANTFS010000038.1, read on the forward strand.
GCACCCGGATGTCGAGGGTCTCGATCCCCTTCAGATGCACCCATGCGTTGAACGGGCTGAGGGCGGCCCCGGTGTGCTTGGCATAGGGCTCGTAGGTGCCGCGAATGAAGGCTTCGGAGCCCAGCACCACGCCGCCAAGCCCGCGCCCGCCGCCGTCAATGTGCTTGGTCGAGGAATAGATCACCACGTCTGCGCCCTGGGCGGCAGCGCTTGCGCCGATCGGGGTGGCGAAGGTGTTGTCGACAACCAGCAGCGCCCCGGCCTGACGCGACAGCTCCGACACCAGCGCAATATCGATCACCTCGAGCGTCGGGTTCGAGATGGTCTCGAGAAACACCAGCGCCGTCTCGAGGCTGAGCGCGGCGCGCCAATCCGCCTCGCTGGTGCCGTCGACCAGCACGACCTCCACACCGAAGCCCGCCAGCCACTCGAGAATATAGAGGCAGGAGCCGAACAATGCCCGGGCCGCGACGATCCGGTCGCCGGGTTTCACCGCTGCCATCAGCACCGCGTTCACCGCCGCCATGCCAGAAGCGGCAGCGAAGCCATCCTCGGTGCCCTCGAGCGCGGCAAGCCGCTCCTCCAGCATCCGCACCGTGGGGTTGCCGTAGCGGGCGTAGATGAACTCGTCCGGGCCGGTCTCGAGAAACCGCGCCTCGGCCTGTTCGGCGCTGTCATAAACAAAGCCCTGGGTGAAGAAGATCGCCTCGCTCACCTCGTTGTATTGCGAGCGCCGCACCCCGCCGTGAACGGCCGTGGTTCTCGGTTTCCAATCGTCCATGCGCGCCTCCCGCACACAAAAGCCCCCACCGCGTGAGCGCCGGGGGCCGTCAATTCATCCAGTCCCTGACCTCTTTAGCGGTATGTTTTCCGTGGCCCGCAATCCGGTGCACAAATCGCCACGCCGGTCTCGGTAGCGTGACTTGCCCCCAGCGTCAAGACGACGCAGGGTGTCCGGGCGCCACGGGAGGACCGGATGGACCAGATCGAACTTTTCTACTGGCCGACGCCAAACGGCTGGAAGATCACCATAGCCCTCGAGGAAATGGGGCTGCCCTATGGCGTGACCTTTGTCGATATCGGCAAGGGCGACCAGTTCGCCCCCGACTTCCTGAAGATCGCGCCCAACAACCGCATGCCGGCGATCATCGACCCGGGCGGCCCCGGCGGGGCACCGATCTCGATCTTCGAATCCGGCGCGATCCTGCAATACCTCGCCCGCAAGACCGGCATGTTCTATGGCGACGGCGAACGCGACCGGGTTGGCGTGGAGCAATGGCTGATGTGGCAGATGGGCGGCCTCGGGCCGATGGCGGGCCAGGCCCATCACTTCCTGAAATACGCGCCGAAGCTCGATCCGCCGCAGAACCTGCCCTACGCCAAGGACCGGTACCGCGCCGAGACGGCCCGTCTTTACGGGGTGATGGACCGGCGGCTGGCCGAGGCCGAATTCCTCGCGGGCGATTTCTACTCGATCGCCGACATGGCCTGCTACGGCTGGGCCTCGCTCTGGCAGGGCCAGGAGCAGACGCTTGACGACAAGCCCCACCTCGCGCGCTGGCTCGCGACCGTGGGCGCGCGTCCGGCGGTTGTCCGCGGCATGGCCGTCGGCGCGCAGAAACGCAAACAGACCTTCGGCACCGACAAGGACGCACAAGAGCTGCTGTTCCGGCGCTGAAACGGCCCCTGCTAATAACACTGGCCCTCGCGGCATGTGCCCCGGCCCCGAGCGGCAAGCTCTATCGCATGCAGGCCGAGCGATGGATCGACGCGCCGCCGGCGTCGGTCTTTGCGCGGATCGCCGATCCTCGCGACGAAGCCGATCTGCGCCGGGAGAACGTGCGGATTGCGGCCGATGGCCCGCTGCGGCTCGGAACCACCTACGTCGAAACCATCGATCTCGGGTTCGTCAATGACTACCGCATGGAGGTGGCCGTGACCGAACTTGAGCGCGGGCTGCGCGTGCGGCTCGAGGCCCCGCCGAACTGGCGCCGCGCCTTTGCCGTGGACCGGATATTCCTGCCTCAAGCCGGTGGCACGCGGCTGATCTACGTGATCGACTTTGAAGACCGGGTGGTGCACGACATCGCGCGTCTTCCGGTTCCGCTATGGCTGGCGCAATGGGTCTACGGGGCCGAGATGCGCAGCTACCTGCGCCGCCTCGCCGAGGCGGTATCGCGATGACGCCGGCGCACCGCGGGCATGGCCGGCCTCAGCTCTCCTTTTCCTCTTCGGCGGTGCCGTATCGGCTGAACACGCCCGATTGCGCCATGAAGAAGGCGAAGATCGAGATCGGCAGGCCGAAGGTCTTGAAGCTGACCCAGGCATCGGTCGACATGGTGCGCCAGATCGCCTCGTTGGCCACCGCCAGGGCGAGGAAAAACAGCGCGAGCCGTTTCGTCAGGATCATCCATCCCTGCCTTTGCAAGGGCATCGCCTGATCCATCACCGCCTCAAGGTAGGACTGGCCGCGCAACAGGCCAAATCCCAGGATCCCGGCGAACAGCAGGTAGATCATCGTCGGCTTCATCTTGAAGAAGCGTTCGTCGTTGAACCAGATCGACAGCCCCCCGAACACGATCACCAGCACGAGTGTCGCGATCTGCATCTTCGACAGATGCCCGGTGAGCCGCCACTGGAAGAAGGTCGCCATGGCCAGGATCGGCACGAACATCGCGGTGACCGCCACGAAGCCGGAGTACTCGGTGCCGCCGACGCTGAAGCTGCGGTCCTTCAAGAGCACGTAGCCGACGAAGAACGCGATGATCGGGCCGTATTCGAGCAGCACCTTCACGCCGCTTTTCAATGGTTTCTCTGCCATGGTTCCCTCTGGATTTCGGCTTCCCCTATCACGGCCGCGCGCCGGGGGCAAAGCCGTCGGGGCCGTTGCGCGCCGGATCGGCGGTCTCAGACCACGATACGCTTGGGCGCACGCGGTATCCCGGTGAAATCCGGCCGCGCCGCGGCCTGCGGCGGTGTCGGCGGCTGGCCCAATGGCACCGGAATGGCGATCCGGCCGATCGGATGCGGCCGCGCCGCCTTGTCGTCGGCGCGGTTTTCGCGTCGGCGGGCGATGAAGCCGGCAATCTCCATCGGCCGGCCGTAGGCATCCTCGATCATCGCGGTGTCGGTCAACTCATGCGAGGCATCGGCCAGCAGCCGCCATGTGATCCGTCGCAGGAACTCGTCGCCACGAAACGGCGGCATCAGCCCGACCTCGACAATGCGGATCACCGAGCCGGCCCGCACCAGCGCGCCCGCGCCGACCACCTCCCAGTTGGAAAACAGCACCGCGCGCGCCAAGACGTCGGCCATCGCCGAATAGCCGGCCTGCCCCGCCTCCGGATAGGGATGCGAGATCGCCAGCCGCCGCGCCTCGGCAACGAATGACATCGCCGTGCGCGTTCCCTTGAGAAGCAGATGCATATCCGGACGCAGCTCGATCATCTTCTCCAAAACGTCCGCGGGCACGCGCGCCGCGCACCCCGAACTTCATTTCACCTCTCGCCCGCCCCCCCCTATACACGGGAATTGTGGCAACCTCATGCCCCGGTGAGGGCGCGGGCATAATCTTGCGGATCGAAGGCAGCGAGATCGTCGATCTGCTCGCCAACACCGATGGCATGGATCGGCAGGCCGAACTTGTCGGCCAGCGCCACGAGCACCCCGCCCTTCGCGGTGCCGTCGAGCTTGGTCATCACCAGGCCCGTGACATCGGCCATGCGCTGGAAGGTCTCGACTTGGCTGAGCGCGTTCTGCCCCGTGGTTGCATCCAGCACGAGCAGGGTATTGTGCGGCGCGCTTTCGTCGCGCTTGCGGATCACCCGGACGATCTTGGCCAGCTCTTCCATCAGATCCTGCCGGTTCTGGAGCCGCCCGGCGGTGTCGATCATCAGAAGATCAGCGCCGTCGGCCTCGGCCTTGACCATGGCGTCGAAGGCGAGAGAGGCCGGGTCGGAGCCCTCGGGCGCGGTCAGCACCGGCACCCCGGCACGTTCGCCCCAGACCTGAAGCTGCTCCACCGCCGCGGCGCGGAAGGTGTCGCCGGCCGCGATCACCACCGACTTGCCGGCGGCCTTGAACTGGCTGGCGAGCTTGCCGATCGTGGTGGTCTTGCCCGAGCCGTTCACCCCCACCACCAGCACCACCTGCGGCTTTTTCGCAAACAGCGGCATCGGCTGGGCCACCGTTTCCATGATCCGGGCAATCTCGGCGGCCATCAGCGCCTTGATCTCGTCCACCGACAGCTTCTTGCCCAGCCGGCCCTCGGCGATGTTGGCCGTGACCCGCATCGCGGTGTCGACGCCCATATCCGAGGCGATCATCAACTCCTCCAGGCTTTCCAGCATGTCGTCGTCGAGCACCCGGCGCACCACCGTGCGTTTTTCCTTGCGCCCGAACATCCGGCCAAGGAAGCCGGGCTTTTGCTGGAACTCCACGTCGGGCGCCCCGATGCTCGCCGGCATCGCGCCGGACAGCTCCGCCGGTGCCACGTCGGGCATCGGGTCGCTGGGTTGCGGCGCCTCAAGGGGCGGAGCTTCCGGCGCCTCCGGCGCCAGCGGCTCGACCTCCTCCGGCGCCTCCTCGGGCGCCTCCGGGCCGGGCTGCGGAACTTCTTCCGGCTCGCCCGGTGCCGGCGCCGGGCCGGGTTCGGGCTCGGGCTCCGGTTCCGGCTCGGGGATCGGCTCCGGCTCGGGTTCCGGCTCCGGCTCGGGTTCCGGCTGAGGCGCAGGTTCGGGCGCGGGCACCGGCTGAGGTTCCGGCTCGGGGGCGGGTTCGGGCTCGGGTTCAGGCGCAGGTTCCGGGGTTGGCGCGGGCGCAGGTTCCGGGGCGGGCGCGGGTGCGGCCTCGTGCGCCGGAGTTTCCACCGCGTCGGGATCGGGCGCAGGTTCCGGTTCGGGACGAACCTCCACCTCCTCTTCCTCGGCGACACCACCCTCCTCGACAATCGCCTCGAGCCCTTCCTCGAGCTTGCTCGACGATCGGGTCAGGCGCTGCTTGAGCTTCGAAAAAAACGACATGGGCCCTCCAATGCTGCCTTCCACCTAATGCCGAACGCGGCGCAAGGAAAGGCCCCCGCGCATTGGCGGCAGCCAAAGCCTCACCCGGCGGTCACGGTGACGATCAATGCCTGACCGGTGATGTAGAAGATCCACACCAGCCCTCCCAGCGTGCCGTGCAGCGGGTCGGTCTCGCTCATCCGGAAAAGGCGCAGGGCGAGCAGGATGTCAGATGCGATGAACAGCCCCGCGCCCAGCGCCAGTGTCGCCGCCGGCACGGTGAGCGCGGCGAGCCCCATCGCGGTGATCACGACGATATAGCCACGCACCGGCCAACGCAGCGCGCCGACATGCGGGATCAGCCAGATTTCCGCCGAGAGGCCCACGCCGAGCAGGAACACCGCCAACAACGGCGAGAGCGTGAATGCCTCCCACAGCGGGGCCTGCGCCTGCGCGGAAAACACCCAAGCATACAGCAGATGGGCCAGCGCGAAGGCCGCGAGCCCGTATAGGAACGCCGCGCGCCCGTGGCGCGACAGGGCAAAATCGCCCAGTGCCGAGAACACCAGCGCGGCGACAAGAAACGCCGGCGCCCCGGCCAGTTGCGCAGCCAGCGCGAAGCCCAAGAGCGGCAGCGTCTTGACCCCGGTTCGCGGCCAGGACGGCGGCTCGTCGGCCATCGGCAGGTAGGCGAGGGCAACCGCCAGAGCGGCCCAGAAGAGGAGAATCGACGTCATGGTGCCTCCCGCAGCAACGATCTGCGGCGCGTGGGCCGCGGTCAAGAGCCAGAGTGGCGACACGCCCCTTGTGCCGCAGCCCCGCGCGGGTAGACTCGCAGCCGACAACAGGAGAGCCCGATGCACCCCGTCCGTGCCTTCGCCCTTGCCTCGCTTGCGCCGGTCGCGCTGTTGGCGGCCGCCGCGCTCATCCACGGGCCATGGATCTGGGCCGCGCTGATCTACATGACGGCGTTTTCCTTCACCATGGACCAGCTTATTGCCCGAATCGACCCGCCGGCCGACCCGACCCGCGACCTGCCATCGGCCGACTGGCTTTCGGCCACGCTTGCGCTGAGCCATTTCGTGCTGCTGGCGCTCACGATCCGGGCGCTGGCAACCGGCGGGCTCGGGTTCTGGCACGGCTTCGGGCTCTATGTGGCGGCATCGCTGTTCTTCGGGCAAGTGTCGAATTCCAATGCGCATGAGCTGATTCACCGCCGCAATCGCCTGCTCTTCACCCTCGGAAAGTGGGTCTACATCAGCCTGCTGTTCGGCCATCACACCTCGGCCCACAACAAGGTCCACCACCGCTTTGCGGCCTCCGAGCGCGACCCGAACACGGCCCGGCCGGGCGAGAGCTTTTATCACTTCGCCCCGCGCGCCTGGATCGGGTCATTCGTCGAGGGCTACCGGCAGGACCGGGCCGATCTCGCCCGGCGCGGTCGCGGCGGGATGACGCCCTACCCGGTCTACATCGGCGGCGCGCTGGGGCTTCTGGCCCTCAGCGGGCTGGTGTTTGGCTGGAAAGGGGTGGTCGCGCATCTGGCGCTCGCCGCCTATGCCACTGCGCAGCTTTTGCTGTCGGATTACGTGCAGCACTACGGCCTGCGCCGGGCGCAGCGGGCCGACGGCAAGCTCGAGCCGATCGGTCCGGCCCACAGCTGGAACAGCCGCCACTGGTTCACCTCGCACCTGATGCTGAACGCGCCGCGGCACTCCGACCATCACGCCCACCCGTCGCGGCCCTATCCGCAATTGCGCCTGCACCCCCGCGCCGAGGCGCCGATCCTGCCCGCGTCGCTGCCAGCCATGGCCGTGCTGGCGCTGTTTCCAACCCAGTGGCGGCGGGTGATGGACCGGGCGCTGGCGCGCTGGCAGAAGCTCAAGGAGGCGGCCGCATGACCCGCTTTAGTGCCGTGCTGTCGCTTGCCGTCGGCCTCGCGGGCGCCACCCCCGCGCCGGCGCAGGATGAAATGACCGGCGCCGAGTTCGAGGCCTACACCGCCGGCAAGACCCTGCTGTTCGGCACCGGCGGCAAGGTCTACGGCGGCGAGGATTACCTGCCCGACCGGCAGGTGCGCTGGTCATTCCTCGACGGCAAATGCCTCGACGGCTACTGGTACGAGGCCGCGCCATTCATCTGCTTCGTCTACGAAGACGAGCCGACGCCGGTGTGCTGGAGCTTTTTCGAGACCCCCGGCGGGCTGGTGGCCTTCCTCAATGGCGACGAGGCCGAGAAGCTCTATGAGACCGGCGAGGCGGAGGAACCGTTGCTTTGCCTCGGCCCGGAGGTCGGGGTTTGAGCGCGGTCAAACGGTGCGCCCGGGGGGCGCGCAGGTTTGCCTGACGGGGGCGTTGCCCCCGAGCCCCCAAGGTATTTCCAGACCAAAGAAGACCCGATCAGAACAGCGAGCCCTGCTCGGGCGGCGGCGATTTCGGCGGTAATTTCTTTCGGGCCGGTTTGGGCGGATCGACGGCCACATCGACGCGCCCATCGGCGAACTCGATCTCCAGTTGTGCAGCCCTCAGCGCCGCCTGTCGGGTCGTGACCACGCCTTGCGCCCCGTGCACCACGGCGAAACCACGCTTGAGGGTCTCGGTATAGCCCAACGATTGCCGGGTGCGGTCGAGCCCATCGAGCCGTGCGCGCCACGCCTGGGTCTGGGCCGAGGCGGCGCGGGCAAGCCGGGCCGACAGCGCATCGAGCTCGCGCGCCCCGCGCCGGTGGGCCTCGCCGACGCGGGCCGGGTCAAGCCGGCGGGCGGTGGCGTCAAGGCGGCGACGTTTCTCGGCTGCGGGCCGCGCGAGGGCGGTGGCCAGCCGGGCGGCCAGCGCCCCGAGGCGGTCGCGCTGGCGGTCGAGGCGCGACGAGATCACCCCGGGGCGAAGCCCGGCAGCGGCCCGGGTGAGCCGGATCTGGCCGCGCTGGGTGAGTGCCGTAAGCGCGGCTGGCAGCCTGTCGGCCGCGCGGTCGAGGCGTTGGCGTGGCCCCTCGAGCAGCGCCTCGGCGCGCGGCAGCAAGCGCGAGAGATCGGCAAGCCGCTGGCCGCGACGGGTGAGCCCATGGGCAAGCGCCGCGGTAAGGCGGGCCTCCTGCTCGGCGGTCCAGGCCAGCAGGTCGCGCCGCACCGGCACCGCCATCTCCGCCGCCGCCGTTGGTGTCGGCGCACGCCGGTCGGCGGCATAGTCGATGAGCGTGGTGTCGGTTTCGTGGCCCACCGCCGAGATCAGCGGGATTTCGGAGGCAGCCGCGGCACGCACCACCGCCTCTTCGTTGAAGCCCCACAGGTCTTCGATCGAGCCGCCGCCGCGCGCGACGATCAGGAGATCGGGGCGCGGCAGGGCGCCGCCGGGGGTGAAGCGGTTGAACCCTTCGATCGCGCGCGCCACTTCCGCCGCGCATCTTTCGCCCTGCACCGCCACCGGCCAGATCAGCACCTTGCGCGGGAAACGGTCGCGCAGGCGGTGGAGGATATCGCGGATCACCGCACCGGAGGGCGAGGTGACGACGCCGATCACCTCGGGCAGGTAGGGGATCGGCTGCTTGCGCTCGGGCGCGAACAGCCCCTCGGCGGCAAGCTGCGCCTTGCGCTTTTCCAGCATCGCCATGAGCGCGCCGACGCCGGCCGGCGCAATCTCCTCGATCACGATCTGGTATTTCGACTGGCCCGGGAAGGTGGTCAGCCGCCCGGTCGCCACCACCTCCATGCCCTCCTCGGGCTGGGTGGAAAGCCGCGCCGCGACGCCCTTCCAGATCACGCCGGAGAGCACCGCGCGCTCGTCCTTCAGATCGAGATAGACATGCCCTGAACGCGGCCGCGACACACGCCCGACCTCGGCGCGCACCCGGACATGGGCGAACTCGCCCTCGATCAGGCGCTTCACCGCGCCGGAAATCTCGGAAACGGTGAATTCGGGAGCGTTGCCCGATTGGGCGGGATCGTCGATCAGGTCCATGCGCCCGAGATTAGCGGCGCCGGCCACGGGGGGCCAGAGTGGATCGCGATCAGCCGCGCGGGGACTGGTTGAGGAAGTAACTCAGATCGTCGCTCATCCGGTCGCCAAACGCCCGGCGCCTGCGCCCGAAATGCGCGAGGTAGTGATCAAGCCCGTAGAGCGCCAGGCTCAGAGCCAGGCCGAGCGCGACGTAGACCGGCGCCTCGCGCCCGATTGCAAATGCCCCGGTGAACCCGAGAATCGCGGTATGCGCCGGGAGCCAGCGTGGCACCCGCGGTCCCAGCCCCTCGGGCCAGAACAGGCGGGGCGGATAGCCGCCGAATTCGCGCAGGTAGCTGGCGGTGGTTTCCCGGTAAGCCTTGGCCGCACCGAGCATCCGCGACATGTCGTCAAACGGCAGGGCCCGGCCCAGGATGTCGGTGCAAAACACCGCATAGCCGGGGCTTTGCGCGTGCATCCGCCAGGCTTCGCGAATCATCGGCGGCGCCACGCGCGGGTCGTCGGTGAGAGCGGCGAGGTAGAGATACCGGCGGTATTCCTCCTCCAGCCCCCGGGCCTCCGACATCGGTAGGTCGCGCGCCTGGGCAAGGGCGCGGGGAAACTCGCGCCCGTCACGAGTCGCGGGAAGCTGGGCAAGCCGGATCCGACGCCACAGCTTCGGATCGGCCATGCCGCCTGGGTTTTCGATCGGGGTCTTCGACATGAACATCGTGCGTGCCACTTGTTTCACAGCCTTCTTGGGCCTAGACCCTGCCACGAAATTGCGACGATAAAAGGGCGTCCGATGAACATTCTTATCCTCGGCTCCGGCGGGCGCGAACATGCGCTGGCCTGGGCGGTGAAACAGAACCCGAAATGCGACCGGCTGATCGTCGCGCCCGGCAACGCCGGCATCGCCGAGATTGCCGAATGCGCCCTGTTTGACATCAACGACGGCGGTGCCGTGGTCACCTTCGCGGAGGAAAACGCGGTCAATTTCGTGATGATCGGCCCCGAGGCGCCACTCGCGGCCGGGGTGGCCGACCGCTTGCAGGAGGCAGGGATCCTCGTCTTCGGCCCAAGTGCGGCGGCGGCGCAACTCGAAGCGTCGAAATCCTTCACCAAAGAGGTCTGCGACGCCGCCGGCGCGCCGACGGCAGGCTGGGCGCAGTTCACCGACGCCGACGCCGCCAAGCGCTACATCACCGATATCGGCCTGCCGCTGGTGATCAAGGCCGACGGGCTGGCTGCCGGCAAGGGCGTGATCATCCCCGAAAGCCTCGACGACGCCCTGACTGCCATCGACGAGATGTTCGGCGGCGCCTTCGGTGCGGCGGGCGCCGAGGTGGTGATCGAGGAATTCATGGAGGGCGAGGAAGCGAGCTTTTTCGTGCTGTGCGATGGCGAAAACCTGCTGCCGATCGGCACCGCGCAGGATCACAAGCGCGTCGGCGAGGGCGACACCGGGCCGAACACCGGCGGCATGGGCGCCTATTCCCCGGCCCCTGTGCTGACGGATGAGGTTGCGAAAAAGGCGATGGACGAGATCATCGGGCCGACGATGAAGGTGATGGCGGAGCGCGGAATGCCCTACCGCGGGGTGCTCTATGCCGGGCTGATGATCAAGGACGGCCAACCGCGGCTGGTGGAATACAACGCGCGTTTCGGCGATCCGGAATGCCAGGTGCTGATGATGCGGCTTGGCGCGCAGGCGCTGGATCTCATGCTCGCGACGGCGGAGGGGCGGCTCGACACGGCGCAGGTGAACTGGGCCGACGACCACGCGCTGACGGTGGTCATGGCCGCGAAGGGCTATCCAGGCCCCTACGAAAAAGGCTCGGAAATCAAGGGACTGGACAAGATTCCCGAGGATTCCAAGCACATGGTCTTCCATGCCGGCACGACCGAGGCAGACGGGCATATCACCGCCACGGGCGGCCGCGTTCTGAACGTCACGGCACGCGGCGACAGCCTGCGCGAAGCGCATGATGAAGCCTATGCGATGGTCGACCGGATCGACTGGCCCGAGGGCTTCTGCCGGCGCGACATCGGCTGGCGCGCGCTGGGATGACGACCGCGCGGGAATATACCTGGAAGCCCGCTGCGTTGGGTCGGCCAACCGTCTGCAAAGTGTCGGCAAAGCGTATGGCATACGGCGACGATTGGCAGGTCGACTTCGATGATGTCACCGCCGCCGCCTTCTCTTCGCAGGTCATCGGCCATTCGCGGTTCATCCGGCTCGATCTCTGGGCCGCTGGCAAAATGCGCAGCCTGAGCTACGCGGCCAGCGCCAAGGGCTGGCAGGCCGACCCGGACGCGCGGGTGTTTCTCGGCCTCGCGCGGGATGTTCTGCGCCGGCTCGCCGACATCCGCCCCGACCTCGAGGTCACGCTCGGCTGGCGCGGCGGCCCCCGGGCGGCAATGTTTGTCGTCGGCCTGGCATCCCTCATTGGCGGCGTCGGCATCTTCATCGCCGCACTCGCCACCGGGGTCTCGGGCGAGCGGCTCATCGGCGCGGCGGTGCCGATGCTGTTCCTCGTCGGGCTCGGCGCGATGGTGTCCTACAGCTACAGCCCGTGGCGCAAACCGGCGACGGCCAATCCCGGCGCGGTGGCCACGATGATCGACGGCATGATCGCGAAGCTCACAGACAGCGCGGCGCCGCCGCACGACGGCTGACCGGGTTGCCGCAGGCGCCGCCCCGGCGCTAGTCTGCGGGCTGTGCCGGTCGCGCGAATGGGGAGGACGCCCGATGTTGGAGCCGGATGTGACCCTGACCGACATCGGCCTTGCCCTGCTGTGCTTCGGCTTCGCCCTTGCGCTTTCGGCTCGCGGCGGCATCGCGGTGGACTTTGCGCTTCTGTTCGCGGCGCTGGGGCTGGCCTCGCTGCTCGGCGGGATCTGGCACGGCTGGTTTTCCGAGGGGCAAACAGCGCTTGCGGCAAGGCTGTGGCTTTCGACGATGCTGGCGATCGGGTTGGCCAACACGATGCTCTGGCTGATCGCGGGAGACATGCTGGCCGCCGGGAGGTTCGCCGGGGTGTTCCGTTGGATCGCCGGGGGCCAACTCGTGGCCTATGTCTACGCCGCACTCTTCCTCACGCGCAGTTTCCTCTTGCCCTCCGCCGCCAGCCTGCCCCCCACCGTTGCGCTGCTCCTCGCCTTCGCGCTCGCGGCTTCCACGCAGGCGCCGTTGGGGATTTGGGCCGGCATCGCCGGGATCGTGGTGGCGATTCTCGGCGCCGTGTTGCAAAGGGCCCATGTTGGTCTGCTGGCGCTCCGGTTGAGCCACAATGGCGTCTACCACGTGGTGCAGGCCCTCGCGTTCGGGTTGCTGTTTCTATCCGTGCCGGCCGTCGAGCGGTTCCTCGCCGCGCCGCACTGACCGGGGCTCAGCGCCGGCAGGCGACGGCGTCGGCAATGTCGTCAAGGCTCGAGAGCGGCCCCAGCGATGCCCGCGTGAGCACCCCGTCGCGCAGCGACACCGCGACCACCTCGCGCCAATCGCCGGACGCCAGCACCATCTGCGGGCCGGACCCGCAGTCCCGCAATCCGCCGGGGATGAAATCCCAGCCGATCTGGTGATTGGTGACATCGGGCAAGGCCGCAACCTCGACCAGCCGGGAGCCGGCAAACCGCCAGACCCGGAGGGTTTTTGCCAGATGCGGCCGGTCGACATAGGCCACTTCGGCCTGGCCGTCACCATCGAGATCGCCGGCAGCGACCGGCGCCAGCCAGCGGTGCGGGCGGCCGATGAACGGGGTGGCGGCGCGGCGGCGGAACCCCTCCGGGGTCATCCCCCAGATGCTCAGACGGGCGCCCTTCGCCAGCGAGGTTTCAACGGTGATGATCTCCGCCAACCCGTCGCCATCCAGATCGGCCAGGCGCGGGGCGGTGTCTTCAAACACCAGATCGTCGGGCAGGCGCACGGTGATCTGGTTGGTCCGCCAGCGGCAGGTTTCGGCGGCGTCGCCACCTTTGTTCACCACCCCGACCGTCAGACCCGTCCACTCCACGGCATCTCCCAGCACCCCGTGATCGTAGACAGTCGTCGGTCCCTCGTAGGTGGCCTCGAGAATTGTGCCGACACAGTTGCGCGGCACCTCGCGAATGGCAAGCGCCGGCCCGGCGTCGGCCGGGGCAGTCAGGGCGAACGCGGCCAGGACGATGGCCGCGCGCCGCATCAGATCTGCTTTTCGGGCAGGTTGACCACGAGCCCGTCGAGCTCTTCGGTCACCTTGATCTGGCAGGTCAGCCGCGAGCGGACCGGATCAGGCTGCCAGGCGAAATCGAGCATGTCGGCTTCCATGGCTTCCGCCGGCGGGAGCTTCTCCACCCAATCCTCCGCGATGTAGACGTGGCAGGTCGAACAGGCGCAGGCGCCGCCGCAGTCGGCCTCGATCCCGGGCACGCCGTTATCGCGCGCGCCTTCCATGACAGTGAGGCCGGGCGCAACATCCACCACGTGCTCGGTGCCGTTGTGCTCGATATAGGTGATCTTCGCCATGAGGTGGTTTCTCCAAGCTGCTGTTGCGAGGCTTTCTAGCGAAGCCAGATAGGGGCTGCCAGCCCGTTTTGCCAGTCTACCGGCGCCACTTGCCTTGCTGCGCATTTGTTCTATTTTTGTTCTTATGCTGCCCGCCTCGCCTCCGCTTTCATTCAAATGGCCGCGCCCGCCGAGCGCCATCCCGCATGGCTGGCTCGACCGCCCGCCCGTGGGCGCGCGGGTGACGGTGGCGGGGCTGGTGATGGTGCGCCAGAGGCCCGGCACGGCCAACGGGGTGATCTTCATTACGCTGGAGGACGAAACCGGCATCGCCAACGTGATCGTCTGGCGGCAGGCCTACGAGCGCTTCCGCCGCGCCGTGGTGGCGGGCCGGGCGCTGCGGGTGACCGGGCGGTTGCAGCGCGAAAGCGGCGTGGTGCAGATCATTGCCGAGACGATCGAAGACATCTCGCCCCTGCTCGATGCGCTGGCGCGTCCGCCCGCCGACGGTGGAGCGGACCGCGGCCCTCAGTCCGGGTGACCCCAGCGCGCCTCGAACTGGTCAAGGAGGCTTGGACAGAAGATCCTCAAGCTGATGCTGCGCACCCCCTCGGCCTTGCCGCCCCAGGCGATCCGGAAGGCATCATTGTCGTCGACAAAGCCCAGATCGCCCTCCCAGGCGCCCTCGTCGTCATAGAGCCAGTCGAGAGGACCCATGAAAACATTGGGCGGCCGGTTGTCGAGAATCGCCCGGATACCGGCCAAAGCCTCATCCACCGCCGGAATGCCGCGGGCCGCTTCAAGCTGGCTGAGATCGACGTAGGAATAATGGTGATCGGCGAAAGCGAAGAAGAAATCCTCGAAATCCATGCGTGACACGCCCGGCCCGGTGGTGGTGATCACGTAATTGCCCGACCGCGGGCGCGTGTCGGTGACCAGCCGGAACATCCCCGTCGCCATGTTGACCCACAGCGTCGCGCGCCCGGTGCCCAATCCGCTGCCCTCGGAGGTCGACACGACCCCCATCATCTCGACCGGGTCAGAGGTGATGCTCCAGGTGTGGCGGTGCGGATACCGCTCGCCGGTGCGGCCGGGGCGCAGCTGGAAGCGCTCGGAGAAATACATCCGCGCGCCGCCGCCGACCGGGATCAAGGCCTCTGCCTCCAGCCCCATCAGCCCGGCGTAGCACTGCGGGTTGACCACCCTGAACCCCGCCAGCGGGTAGAAATTCGTCACCGGACGGCCACCGGGCGGCGCCAGCCGGTATCCGTTCGGCTCATACCACGAAGACCGCCCACGGGCCTCGTCCTCCGCCGGCGGCGCGTCCGGCCCGGCGATCAGCGATGCCGACGCCAGCAGGAGCCCCACCAGGGCGATGGCCATGAACTGCACAGGCGCGCGCATCGCTGCCCTCCTCCAGATCCACGCTTTCGCCGCGGCGCCGGCGGCCAAAACACATGTGCGATCTTGCAACGCAATCCCCGGGCCCGGCGTTGACCTCCGTCAATCGCCACCCGATTTCCAGCCGCCCCCTGCCCCCTAGCGGGACTCGCGAAAACCGGGTAGGGTGTCGCCACCGGTCCCAAAGAACCGAACGAGCAGATGACCCGAGCCAAATCCTGTCGCGCCAGCCTGGCGCTTGTAGCCGCCATCGGCCTGACTGCCTGCGCCGACGCGCCGGGAGCCAGCGATGTCAGCCGCGCCGACCTTGGAGAGGAAATCGTGATCACCGATTTCACCCTCGGCCCGCCCGGTGCACGTCCCGGCGCCTGCTACGGCAAGGACGTCACGCCGGCGGTAATCGAACAGGTGACCGAACGGGTGCTCATCGCACCGCCGGAAATCGGCCCCGAGGGCAACATCATCGCGCCGGCGAAATACGAGGAGCGCACGAGCCACAAAGTGGTGAAGGGCCGCGAGGAGATTTTCTTCGAAACCCCCTGCCCGCCGCGCTGGACCCCGGACTTCATCGCCTCGGTGCAGCGCGCGCTGAAGGCGCGGGGCATCTATCGCGGCGCGGTCAGCGGCAGGCTCGACCCTGCCACGCGCCAGGCCATCCGAGCCTTTCAGATCCAGACCGGGCTGAACTCCGGCATTCTCTCAACCGAGAATGCCCGCACGCTGGGATTGGTCGAGATCGACCTCGAACCCTGAAGCTCAGATCAGCCCGTTGAACTGGCCTGCGATCCATAGCGTGATCGGGT
>JANTFS010000039.1 GCA_024763335.1 Paracoccaceae bacterium
GAAGTGTTCAACCGCGAAGACGGCGACGCGCCCCATGTCGATCTCGTGGCCGAGAAACGCCACGGCGATTTCATCCGGGCCAACCGCGCACTGATCAAGGCCTGCACCGATCTCTCCGACGGCGGGCTTGCCCTCGCCGCCTTCGAGATGGCCGAAACGGCCGGCGTCGGCGTCCACCTCGACCCGGCCGACACCGCCACGCTGTTCGGCGAAGACCAGGGGCGCTACCTCGTCGCCTGCAATTTCGACGAGGCCGAGGCGCTGATGGTCGAAGCCGGCAAGGCCGGCGTGCCGATCGAAAGCGTCGGGCGTTTCACCGGCAGCGCCGTGCGGCTCGGCAGCTCGGAGGCCCCGCTCGAAGACCTCGCCACGATCTTCCGCCAGAGCTTCGAAGCCAAGGCCACCTGACAGCCAGCCAAGGGTGGCCGTCTGCCCCCCAGCGGTGCCGGGCCCACCCCCCGAAAGGACTGTCTCGACCAAGGAAGTCTCGCAAGGCTGACCGGCGTCAAGGTTCTTCCCCCCTGTCCTTCTTTGGTCCAAAAATACCTCACGGGGGTCCGGGGGTGTGAAACCCCCGGCGGCGCGGCCTTGCCATTCGTCGCGCCGCGCGCCATGAACCCGACATGACCGCGATACCCGATTTCGATGCCGACTGCCCGGCCTGCGCCGCGCTATGCTGCATGGCGCTTGCGTTCGATGCCGGCGACGCCTTCGCCATCGACAAGCCGGCGGGCCTGCCCTGCCCCAACCTCGATGCCACCCTGGCCTGCACCGTCTACGACCACCTCGACGAGGCAGGCTTCAAGGGCTGCGCACGCTATGATTGCCGCGGCGCCGGCCAGCGGGTGACGCAGGACGTCTTCAAGGGGCGCAACTGGCGCGACGAACCCGCGCTCGCCGAACCGATGATCGCGGCTTTCGCGTCGATGCGCCAGATCCACGAGGGGCTGGAACTGCTCCTCGCCGCGGGCCGGCTCGATCTGCCCGACAGCCTCGAAGCCGAGCGCGACGCCCTGCTCGAGGCCTATCTGCCAAACGGCGACTGGACCGAATCCGCGCTCGATGCCTTCAGCCGCTCCGATGCCCCGGCCCGCCTCGCCGCCTTTCTGCCGCGTCTGCGTGACTGGGTGTGACAGCGAGCCCTTGCGGAGCACCCCTTACCCGCCTAAATTTGTCGGGAACAATTGACGGGGAGAACAGGCGCATGGCGATGGAAGCACAGGAAATCGAGGCGTTGATCCGGGACAGCTTCCCGAACGCCAGGATCACCATCACCGACACGGCCGGCGACGGCAATCACTGGGCCGCCGAGGTGATCGATGAGAGCTTCCGGGGCATGAACCGGGTGCAGCAGCAGCGCATGGTCTATGCCTCTCTGAAGGGCAAGATGGACGGCCCGAACGGCGCGTTGCATGCGCTGGCGCTAACCACCAAGGCCCCCGACTGACCGAACAGACGACTTCACGCGACCAGGAAAGGCACTTCAATGAGCGTTCAGGACACGATCCGAGATACCGTCACCACCAACGACGTGGTGCTTTACATGAAAGGCACCAAGGAGATGCCGCAATGCGGGTTCTCCTCGCGCGTTGCCGGCGTGCTCAACTTCATGGGCGTCGAGTTCATCGACATCAACGTGCTCGCCGACGAGCAGATCCGCCAGGGCATCAAGGACTTCTCCGACTGGCCGACGATCCCGCAGCTCTACGTCAAGGGCGAGTTCGTCGGCGGCTCCGACATCGTCACCGAGATGACCCTCTCGGGCGAGCTCGACCAGCTTTTTGACGACAAGGGCATCGGCTACTCGAAAGAGGCCGCCGACAAGATCCGCGAAGCCAACGGCTGATTTCGCCCCGGTCGAGACAACAGCGCCGCCCTGGCACCGGGGCGGCGTTTTCCGTTGCGGAAACCGTGACGAAATCCGCTGCGGATTTCGTCTACCCGCGCCGCAGCACGCTGGCCCAGGCCTCTTCGGCGGCGGCCTTGGCGTTTGTCTCGATATTGGCGCCGTGCTGCAACAGGATGCGGTCGAAATCCCACGCGAGGATCCGGGCGAGGCTCGCCGCTGCCCGTTTGCGGTCTTTCCAGCCCATGGTGTATTCCGGTGCCGGGCGCGGCTTGTTCCACATCCGGAACACCGCCCACCAGAAGCGCAGTTTCCAGCCCACCCCCGGGGTCATGTCGCCGATGAGCTCGATCAGGTCGGTGACGATCAGGGTGCGGCTCGCCCGGTGGAAAAACACCACCTCCGATATCACCCGGTTGCCGCCCACCGGCTCCTGATCGAGATCGCCCGCCCAGCCGGGCTGCGGCTCGGGGCCGAGGATGCCGTCAAAGCGCAGATCGGGGCGCTTTGTTTCAAGCCCCGGGCAGATCCATGTTTCGGCCTCCGGGAAGGCCGCCTGCGCTGAAGGGACATGCAGGTGGTGGAAGGTGCCGGGCGCGACGATATACGCCACCGGCCCGATGGCCTCGATCCCGTCCTTCAGCTCCGCCGTGATCTCGCAGGGTGAGATGAGCATCACCTTGCCGCTGGCAAGCCGGATGATCACCATCCGCGCGGCGACATCCATGCCGAAATAACGCACCGGGTAGTCGACGAACCAGATCGCGCCGGGCGCGAAGGCGGTGATCTTCCCGAAGTGGAACTCCATCGCGCACGCCCGCCCGCTGGTTATCCGGCCGCTTTTTCTTCAACGGCCATCGCGATCGCCTCGGCGCGCGCGGCGATCTCGGCCATCGTGTCGGTCACCTCGTCGGGCAGCCGGGCGGCCTTGGCCGCCGCCTGGGCTTCCGCAAGCTCCGCCTCCAGCTCGGCGATCCGCTGCTCGGCCAGTTTGAGGTTGTCGTCGAGTCCGGCGGTCTTGTCGGCCAGCATCAGCCCGGCCATGAGCAGCATCCGGCTTTCGGTGAGATGGCGGATCTGGCTGGCGAGGGTCTGCGCCTCGGTGTCGAGCATCGCCGCCGCGGTGCGCAGGAAATGCTCCTCACCCTCCTGGCAGGCGACCTCGAAATCGCGGTTCCCGATCGAGATTTTCACATCAGGCATCGGTGCTCTCCTCCAGGTCCTCGGGCGCGGCGGCGGCCTGCGAAACCAGCGCGTCGAGCTCGCCCAACACCGCGTCGAGCTCCGCCCGGTCGGCCGCCTGCGCCGCGCGCAGCCCTTCGAGTTCGGCCATCATCGACTTGTTCACAAGGTGCGGCTCCGCCACCCCCTTGGCGATCGCCTCGCGCAGCGCCGCATTGTTGGCGCGCAGCTCGGCATTGACCTTCACCAGCCGCGCCGCCGCGGCTTCCTCGCTCTCGAGCAGCGTGCTCAGCCGGTCCACTTCGCTGACCAGCCCCTCCAACGCGGTTTCCTGCTGTTCCTTGATCGCCCGCACCCGCTCTTCGAGCTGCGCGTTGGTGGTCCGCTCCTCCTCGAGCGCCTCGCGAAGCTCGGTCACCTCGCTGGCATCGGCCGCACCGGGCTCGGGCGCCTTGGCGAGCGATTCGAGGCCCGATCCGATCCGGTCGAGCGCCGCGGTGATCCTGGCCTGGAGATCGGCAATGTCCGTCATCTGTGCCCGCGTGTCCTTTGTTGTTGTCCTGTTCGGCCCCCGGGTTCGTGCCGCCGAATCGGCGGGCCGAGCCGTCTGGCCGAGTTTACCGATTTCCCCGGCGAATTGCGCCCCCCCTTTGGCGTCAGACACTTGGGCGGCGCGCTTGAACTTGCAGCCCCGGCTGATATGCACGAACCATAGCTCACGCCGCATGGGAGGAAGCCGCCGTGGACATTGCATCGCTTCGCAAGAAACACCCCGACCACTGGATGCATGCGGCCGCTCTGCGGATGCTTGCCGTCGACGCGGTCGAAAAGGCCAATTCCGGCCACCCCGGCATGCCGATGGGCATGGCCGATGTCGCCACCGTGCTGTTCTCCAAGCACCTGAAGTTCGATCCCAAGGCCCCCGACTGGCCCGACCGCGACCGCTTCGTGCTCTCCGCCGGCCACGGCTCGATGCTGCTCTATGCGCTCCTGCACCTCACCGGCTACGAGGCCATGACCATCGACCAGATCAAGGCCTTCCGCCAGTGGGGCTCGATCACCCCCGGCCACCCGGAATACGGCCACACGCCGGGCGTCGAGACAACCACCGGCCCGCTCGGACAGGGGGTGGCGACGGCCGTCGGCATGGCGATGGCGGAGGAGGCGCTCAGGGCGCGGTTCGGACGCCGGGTGCAAGACCATTACACCTATGTCATCGCCGGTGACGGCTGCCTGATGGAAGGCATCAGCCACGAGGCCATCGGGCTTGCCGGCAAGCAAAAGCTCGGCAAGCTGATTGTGCTGTGGGACAACAACAACATCTCGATCGACGGCGAGGTGACGCTGTCGGACATCACCGACCAGCGCAAGCGTTTCGCCGCTGCCGGCTGGCAGGTGCTCGCCTGCGATGGCCATGACCCCGACGACATCGACGCCGCGCTCACGCAGGCGAAAACCTCGAAGAAGCCCACGCTGATCGCCTGCAAGACCCACATCGGCCTCGGCTCGGTGGTGCAGGACAGCCCGAAGGCCCACGGCGCGCCGCTCGGGGCCGAAAACGTCGCCAAGCTGCGCGAGGTCTACGGCTGGCCCTCGCCGCCCTTCGAGATCCCCGACGAGATCGCCGCCTGGTGGGCCGAGGTGGGGGCCCGTGGCGGCGCGCTGCGGCAGGAATGGGACGATCGGATCGGCAGCCTCACCACGCCGCGCCAGACCGAGATCGCCCGGGTGTTCGAAGGCGGCGCCCCGCGCCGTCTGTCGGCGACGATCAAGGCGCTGAAGAAGCAGATCTCCGACGAGGGCCCAAAACTGGCCACCCGCAAATCTTCCGAGCTGGTTCTGGAGGTGGTCAACCCGATCATGCCCGAAACCATCGGCGGCTCGGCCGATCTCACCGGCTCGAACAACACCCGCACCGCCGATCTCGACATCTTCGATGCCAGCAACCGCAAGGGCCGTTACGTCCACTACGGGATCCGCGAGCATGGCATGGCGGCAGCGATGAACGGCATGGTGCTGCACGGCGGCATCCGCCCCTATGGCGGCACCTTCCTGGTGTTCACCGATTACGCCCGCGGCGCGCTGCGGCTCTCTGCCCTGATGGGCGTGCCCACCGTCTACGTGATGACCCACGATTCGATCGGGCTCGGCGAGGACGGGCCGACGCACCAGCCGGTCGAGCACCTCGCGATCTGCCGCGCCACGCCCAATAGCTGGACCTTCCGGCCCTGCGACACCGTCGAGACCGCCGAGGCCTGGGAACTGGCGCTGACCTCTGACAAGACCCCCTCGGTGCTGGCACTCTCCCGCCAGGGCCTGCCGACGCTGCGCCGCGAGCACAAGAACAAGAACCTCACCGCGCAGGGCGCCTACGTGCTCCTCGAGGCCGAGGCCAAGCGCCGGGCGATCCTCATCGCCACCGGCTCGGAGGTCGAGATCGCCGTCGCCGCCCGTGCCCTGCTTGAGGCCGAGGGCATCGGCACCCGCGTCGTCTCGATGCCGTCGATGGAGCTGTTCGCCGCGCAGGACGAGAAATACCGCCGCAAGGTGCTGCCTGCAGGCCCGGTGCGGGTGGGCATCGAGGCCGGTGTGCGCGACGGCGGCTGGGACCGCTGGCTGCTCGGCGAACGCGGCCGCGAGGCCAAGGCGGGTTTTGTCGGAATGGACAGCTTCGGCGCCTCGGCCCCGGCCAGCCGGCTCTACGAGGAGTTCGGCATCACCGCCGAAGCCGTCGCCGACAAGGTCAGGGCCCTGCTCGGCTGAGCCAACGAAAAGAGGGCGCCCAAGGCGCCCTCTCGAAAGCTCGTCTGATCGGCCGGTTTCAGAACCGGTACGACACCGCAGCGGTGACTTCGTGGGTGGTCGGGCCGCCGAACCAGGTGAAGCGGTAACGCCCGGTCAGCATGACGTTGTCCGATGCCATCACCGACAGGCCGGCACCGGCGGAGGCGCCGAAAATACCCGGCGGCACAAGGAACGCGGCGCCCAGCGTGACATGCGGCATCACGTCACCACCATCGTAGCCAAGGATCGCCTCAGCCCCGACGCGATGCCAGAGGGGGAACAGGAAGTTGTAGTTGAGCTCACCGCCGATGACGTAGTCGCCCATGTCATTGAGGTAGCCCACGTGGACGCCGCCGCCGCCTCTGAGTACCGGGAACGCTATAACCGAGCCCTGAACGCCGGCATAGAAGCCGGTCCAGTCGCTGGCCGGCGCGACGATGTCGATCACCGGCATCGGCTCGACAGCGGGTTCGGCGATCGTGCCGGCAACGGCAGGCGCGGATGCGCCGAGTGCGATGATCGTGGTTGCGAGAAGTTTCTTGAGCATGTCTGCCCCCATTTTACCTCGGGTTTGTCTTTGGTCCTTGGGCCTTTCGGGCCGGGGACCTCTGCCGCGACCAGACACCCAGCGCCGCCGGATGTCAAAAACTCAGGCCGATTTTCGCCAAATTCGCTCAGGACTGTTGCGGCAGAATCGCATTCCGCGCCAAAGCGGCCCAATCTTCAGGCCAATACAAAAAGAGGGCGCCCAAGGCGCCCTCTCGAAAGCTCGTCTGATCGGCCGGTTTCAGAACCGGTACGACACGCCGACGCCAACCTCGTGGGTCGGGAAGCCGTACCAGGTGAAGCGGTAGCGGCCGGTCAGCATGATGTTGTCCGATGCCATGACCGACAGGCCGGCACCAGCCGAAGCGCCGAGGCCGACGGGGAAGGTGAAAGCGCCGCCGACGGTGACATGCGGCATCACATCGCCCGCATCGTAGCCGAGGATCAAGTCGGCGCCGAGCCGGTGGAACACAGGCCACCCGAAGTTGTAGCTCAGTTCGCCACCGACGACAAAGTCGCCCATGTCATTGAGGTAGCCAACGTGGACGCCGCCACCCGGGATAACACCCGGGAACACCATGGCCCCGCCCTGAACACCGGCATACCAGCCGGTCCAGTCGGTGGTCGGCGCGACAATGTCGATCACCGGCATCGGCTCGACAACGGGCTCGGCGAGCGAGCCGGCAAAGGCAGGCGCGGATGCGCCGAGAACGATGGCAGTCGTTGCAAGAAGTTTCTTGAGCATTTTTGCCCCCATTTTTTTTTGGGCACTACGCCCAAACTCGTGTGGTCAGACTAGATGCCCCGTGGCGCCGATTGTCAAAGATTCTGACGCCGGCTGGGAAGGCTGTGTGAGACTGTTGCCGTGACGCCGCATTTCGGCGCCAGACAGGCCTTCGCCGCGCCTTGACACGAAAAGAGGGCGCCCAAGGCGCCCTCTCGAAAGCTCGTCTGGTCGGCCGGTTTCAGAACCGGTACGACACGCCGGCAGTGATCTCGTGGGAAAGCGGGCCCCACCACGTGCCGCGGTAACGGCCGGTCAACATGATGTTGTCCGACACCATGACCGAGGCACCGGCACCGAAGGTGAGCCCGACCACGGGCGTTCCGGCCATCCACATCCCACCGAGAGTGACATGCGGCATCACATCACCGGCGTCGTAACCGGCAATCAAGGTGGCGTCCACGCGACCGAACGGCCACACCGGCGGCCACTCATAGGTGTAGCTGGCTTCGGCGCCGACCACGAAGTCGCCCATGTCGTTCAGGTAGCCGGCATGAACACCACCGCCGAAAGCGAACCAAGGTGCGACGTTCACCGCGCCCTGAACACCGGCGTACCAGCCGGACCAGTCGGTGCTCGGCGCGACAACGTCGATCACCGGCATCGGCTCGACAACAGGCTCGGCGAGCGAACCGGCAAAGGTAGGCGCGGATGCGCTGAGAACAATGGCAGTCGTTGCGAGAAGTTTCTTGAGCATTTTTTGCCCCCTTTTCATATGGGCGCTACGCCCTGAATTCGTGTGGTCAGACTAGATACCCCCGGCGCCCCAAAAGTCAAAGATCTGGGGCGCGTCGGGCACAAGAAACCCAAACTGTTGCGTTTGGGCCGCAGCTTCTGCGCGGCGGCCGACACGGGCTTTGAGGCCTGGATGGCGCCTCCCACCCGTGCGCCGGCCGCCGCGACCCAGGGCGCAAGAGGCGCAAGTTATTCTCGGCAAAGTAAAGTTTTCGGTGGCGCCTCGGTTTTTGGTGCGGCGCGCCGTCTGCCTGTCGCGAGCGCGACGGCCCCGCGCCTCTCAATGCGCCTTGTCGCCGCCACCGGTGATCGCGGCCAGTGCCGGACCGATCACCCGAGTCGCAACCGGAATCAGCAGCAGGCCGAGGCCAAGGCCGAAGACCCCGTCGAGCGCCGCCGTCACCGTCCAGCCCACGGCCCCGGCCCAGGCGGCGGGCACCGCATGGGCGGCCAGCTCCGACCAATGGTGGACGAACTCGTAGATCGGGTGCCAGCCCAGCTCGTGCAGCCCGTGCACCACGATGTTGCCGCCGACCCAGAGCATCGCGGCTGTTCCGACGATGGTGAGCCCGGTCATGAACCCCGGCATCGCGCGCACCAGCCCTCGCCCCAGCGCGCGGGTCGGTGCGAAACGGCCGTCGCGGCACATCGCAAGCCCGAGGTCATCCATCTTCACCAGGATCGCGACCGCGCCATAGACCGCCACCGTCACGCCGATCGCCACGATGGTCAGCGTCGCCGCTTCCATCCAGATGTTGCTTTCGGGAATCGCCGCGAGCGCGATGGTCATGATTTCCGCCGACAGGATGAAATCGGTCTTGATCGCACCCGAGACCTTCTCGGCCTCGAGATGCGCCGGATCGCCGGCCGGGTGTTTGGCCGCATCCACGACATGCTCGTGCGGAAACAGCGCATGCCAGATCTTTTCAGCCCCCTCGAAGCACAGATACGCGCCGCCGAGCATCAGGAGCGGGGTAATCAGCCAAGGCGCGAAGGCCGAGAGCAGAAGCGCCACCGGAAGCAGGATCAGAAGCTTGTTGCGGATCGAGCCGAGGGCGATCTTGCCTACGATCGGCAGTTCGCGGCTGGCAGAGAAGCCGTGCACGTATTTCGGCGTCACCGCGGCATCGTCGATCAGCGCCCCGGCGGCCTTCGCCCCCGCTTTTGCCGCCTGCCCGGCTATATCGTCTACCGAAGCCGCGGCAACCTTGGCAATGCCGGCCACATCGTCAAGAAGCGCCAGAAGACCACTCATCCTGTCCCTCATACCCCGCCGTGTCGCGCCAAGGTAGCGGATCGGGGCGGGCGGGCAAGCCCCGATCGACCGCCGGCGAGCGCGCCGGGGGGCTTGCCCGGACGCGCCGGATCGGCAACAACCGGGCATGACCAACCGGATCGCCATCGTGCTCGCGCTGCTTGTCGTCGCCGTTTTCGCCGTCGATGCCTATGCCTTCGGGGGAACCTTGCCGGTGTTTCTCGGCCGCAAGATGCTCAACCTGCTGACCTGGCTGGCCTTCTGGCGCTAGACGCCGGTCTGCGCCGCCGGCCCGGTCAACGCCCCAGCCGGGCCTCGAGATGGGCGCGCACCTCCGGGGTCACGAATTGCGAGACGTCGCCGCCCAGCCGGGCGATTTCCTTCACCAGCTTCGAGGCGATCGGCTGGTATTTCGCGCCGGCCATGAGAAAGACGGTCTCGACCGAGCTGTCGAGCGCCCGGTTCATCCCGACCATCTGGTATTCATATTCGAAATCGGCCACCGCGCGCAGCCCGCGCACGATGATCTGGGCGCCGACGTCGTGGGCGCAGTCGATCAGCAGGTTGTCAAACGGATGGACGACGATCTCCGTCCCGGTTTCCTGCGACAGTTTCGCGGCCTCGGCCTCGACCATGCCGACACGGTCGTCCAGCCCGAACAGCGGCGCCTTGCCCTCGTTGATCGCCACCCCGATGACCAGCCGGTCAACGAGAATGCAGCCGCGCTTGATGATATCGAGATGGCCCAGCGTGATCGGGTCAAACGTGCCGGGATAGAGACCGATGCGCATGGCCGTCCTCCTCACAGGTTGCCGCGCACGCAACAATATTTTGCCAGCGCACGCAAGGACTTTCCGCACCGCAGCGCGAACAGGCCCGCGCTCAATACCCCATGATCATGTTCTTCAGCGCCTCGGCCTGGTTGGCCAGCTCGTCGAGCCGCGCTTTCACCACGTCACCGATCGATACCAGCCCGATCATCTTGCCATCCTCCATCACCGGCATGTGGCGGAAACGGCGGTCGGTCATCATTTGCAGAACCTTGATCGCGCGGTCGCCGGGCGAACAGGTGACGAGGTCGCGCGTCATGATATCCTCGACCTTGTCATCGAGGCAGACGGTGCCGCGCTTGCCCAGTTCGCGCACGATATCGCGCTCGGTGACGATCCCGAGCGGGCGAATGCCACCCTCGCAGACGATGACCCCGCCAATACCCTTGGTCGACAGCGTGTTGGCGGCCTCGCCCACGCGCGAGCCGGGGGCGACGGTGACCACGCCCTGTGTCGGTTTGTCGTTCAAGATCTGGCTGATCAGCATCTTCGTCCTCCCTGCGCGGGCGCCGGCCCGTCTCGTTGGCGGGAAGCGTGCGCAGGGTGTGGCAACTTGTCAAGTCAGGCCAGCGCCTCGAGCCGCGCCACCTCGGCCCGAACCCCCTGCGCGAGCAGGTCGCCAACCCGCCGAAGCCGGTCGCTGCGCGCGTCCCCGGCGTGGCGGACGAGAAAATAGCTGCGGCTGAGCGAGAACTCGTCGGCCAGGATCTTGCGCAGCCCGGGCACGTAGGGCAGCGAAAAGTCATGCGCGATGCCCAGCCCCGCCCCGGCGCGCAGAAACCCAAGCTGCACCGACACCGCGTTCGAGGCGAGCGCCACGCTGTCGGCGCCGATCTCGGCGAGGTAGTCGAGCTCGGTGTCGAAGATCATGTCGGGGATGTAGCCGATCACCGGGTGCCGGGCGACGTCGGCCAGCCGCCGGATCTTCGGCGCGTTGCGCAGGTAGCGCCGATGGGCAACGAGATGGAGGTGGTAATCGGTGATTTTCTGCACCGTCAGCCGTCCGGCGGCCGGCGGCGAGACGGCGATGGCAAAATCGGCCTCGCGCCGCGACAGGTTGACCACGCGCGGCAGGGCAACGATCTGCAATTCGAGCTCGGGATGGCGGCGGCGGATCCCGGCGCAGACCCGCGGCAGCAGAAAATTGGCGCAGCCATCGGGGGCGCCGATCCGGACCTGTCCGGTGAGCCGGTCGGCCGAGCCGCGCAAGACCTCGGTGCCGCGCGCCACCGCCTGCTCGACATCTTCGGCGTGGATCAGCAGCCGTTCGCCCGCCTCGGTCAGCCCGTAGCCCGACGGCGCGCGCAGGAACAAGGCCGCCCCCGTCGCCTCTTCAAGGCGGGCGATGCGCCGCCCCACCGTGGCCGGATCGCGCCGCAACGCCCGCCCGGCCGCCGACAACGTCTCGCCGCGCGCGACGGCGAGAAACACCCGCAGATCGTCCCAATCCAGCTGCATGTGCCCTCCTGCGTGCCGCCAGCCTTTGCGGAAATGCAAAACGATTTTGGAAACATGCCGCTGGTCTCGGCAAATTTGCAAGCCTAGACTGGCCGCAACCAAACGGGAGGACTGTGATGTACGAAGTCGAACACTGGATCAACGGGAAACGGGTCAAGGGCACCTCGGGGCGGTATTCCGACGTGTTCAACCCGGCCACGGGCGAGGTGCAGGGCAAGGTGCCGCTCGCCTCCGTGGCCGAGCTCGACGACGCGGTTGCGAAGGCCGCCGAGGCGCAGGCCGAATGGGCCAAGGTCAACCCCCAGCGCCGCGCCCGCGTCATGATGAAATACGCCCAGCTCATCGAGCGCGACATGGACAAGCTCGCCGAGACCCTCTCGCGCGAACATGGCAAGACCCTGCCCGATGCCCGCGGCGACGTGCAGCGCGGGCTCGAGGTGGTCGAGGTCGCCATGGGCGCGCCGCATTTCCTCAAGGGGGATTACACCAATTCCGGTGGCCCGGGCATTGATCTCTACTCGATGCGCCAGCCGCTCGGCGTGGTGGCCGGCATCACGCCCTTCAATTTCCCCGCGATGATCCCGTTGTGGAAGCTCGCACCCGCCATCGCCTCGGGCAACGCGATGATCCTCAAGCCCTCCGAGCGCACCCCCACCACCAGCGTGATGCTCGCCGAGCTGTTGCAGGAAGCGGGCCTGCCCGACGGGGTGCTGCAGGTCGTCCATGGCGACAAGGAAGCGGTCGACGCGATCCTCGACAACGAAACCGTCGAGGCGGTGGGCTTCGTCGGCTCCACCCCGATCGCGCAGTATATCTACGGCCGCGCCTGCTCCAACGGCAAGCGCGCCCAGTGCTTCGGCGGCGCCAAGAACCACATGATCATCATGCCCGACGCCGACATGGACAAGGCCGCCGACGCGCTGGTGGGCGCGGGCTATGGCGCGGCCGGCGAGCGCTGCATGGCGATCTCGGTGGCGGTGCCGGTCGGTCAGGAGACCGCCGACAGGCTTATCGAGCTCTTGGTGCCGCGCATCGAGAAGCTGAAGGTCGGCCCCTACACCGCCGGCGACGATCTCGACTATGGCCCGCTGGTCACAAAACAGGCGATGGACCGCGTCAAGGGCCTCATCGACAGCGGCGTGGACCAGGGCGCCACCCTCGTCACCGACGGGCGCGACTTCTCGCTCCAGGGCTACGAGAACGGCTTCTTCGTCGGCCCGACGCTGTTTGACAACGTCACCCCCGAGATGGACATCTACAAGGAAGAGATCTTCGGCCCCGTGCTCAGCCAGGTGCGCACCGAGTCCTACGAAGAGGCGCTCAAGCTCACCATGGACAACCCCTATGGCAACGGCACCGCGATCTTCACCGCCGACGGCGACACCGCGCGCGATTTCGCCAGCCGGGTAAATGTCGGCATGGTCGGGATCAACTTCCCGATCCCGGTGCCGCTGTCCTACCACACCTTCGGCGGCTGGAAGAAATCGGCCTTCGGCGATCTCAACCAGTATGGCCCCGATGCCTTCCGCTTCTACACCAAGACCAAGACGGTCACGGAGCGCTGGTTCAGCCATGTCAAGGAAGGCGGCGAATTCCATTTCAAGGCGATGGACTGACACCCTCTCCCGTGCGTAAACAGAAGACGGACCCGGATCACGCCGGGTCCGTTTGCTGTTGACGAAAAAGGGGGGCGGCGATGCCAGTCAGGTTTCGGATCGTGCCGGAACGCGATCTTACGATCGTAACCTATTCCGGCTACGTGACGGTCGAGGACTCCCTTCTGGCCGCACAGCGCTACGCCGCCCATCCGGATTTCCGCCCGGACCAGAGATTCCTCTTCGATTCGCGGGAGGTGACCCGCCACGAAAAGGATTATGCCCGGTTCTTCGAGATGCAGGCCCGGATGTCCGAGCTGTTCGCACAGACCGGCCGTGACCAGCTCATCGGCTGCCTTGTGGGCGCGCACGAGGCCTCGCGCGAGATGGCGATGCTTGCGAGGCGCGGCTGGGAGCCGGTCAAACGGCTGGTGATGACCCTGCATGAAGACGAGGCGGAGGTGCTGGCCTTTCTGGGGCAACCGGAAACGAAGCTTGCCGATCTCCTCGAAGCCACCCGCGCGCAGGGCTGACAGGCGCGGCTCACACCCCGTCACATTCACGAGAGTGCATCCGTTGCCACGTGGCCGGCGCAGCCACCCGGTGCTACCCATGGGCAAACGAGCAGACCGCGAACAGGACGACCCATGACCGACCCCCGACTTTCCCGGCGCGGCTTTCTCGCCGCCGCCGGCACCCTCCCGCTCTTCGCCCCGACCCTCCTGCGCGCCGAAACCCCCGACGCGCAGGTCGAGGCCAGCGAACCGGTGCGACGCAACATCTCGTCATTTCAGGCGATGAACTGGCAAGATCACTTCGAAAGCCTTGGCACGGGGGCGATCGTCGCCGACACCGTCAGCCGGGCGCTGCACTACTGGTCCGGCGACGGGCAGACCTACAAGCTCTACCCGACCTCGGTGCCGCGCACCGAAGACCTGACGAAGCGCGGCTACACCAAGGTCGTGCGCAAGAAGGTGGGCCCGAGCTGGACCCCGACACCGTCGATGCACGAACGCTTTCCCGACCTGCCCCGGGTGATGGGCCCCGGCCCCGACAACCCGCTCGGATCCCACGCGCTGTATCTGTCGTGGCCGGCCTATCTCATCCACGGCACCCATGACACGCGCAAGATCGGCCGCCGCTCCTCCGATGGCTGCATCGGGCTCTACAATGAAAAGATCGCCGAGTTGTTCGCCCTTGTGCCGGTTGGCACGCAGGTGCGCTTGCTATAGCGGGCTTACCGCAAAACTCTGGACCTGCGGCGGCCTGCGGGTAATATCCGGCGAAAATCCGGAGACTTAACGTGGCAATCTCGGTACGCATCCTGCCCGATCTGGGGCTCGTCTACATACGGTATTCCGGCCGGATGACGCTCGCGGAAACCGGCGCGGCCTTTGCCGATTACATGGCACACCCGGAGTTTCGCCCGGGCCAGAAACAGCTGGTCGACTTCACCGAGATCTCCGAATGGGAGCGCGATCTTCCCAAGCTCATGGAGTTGCAGGCGCGCAAGGCCGAGGCGTTCCACGATCCGCACCATTCCACCATGGTCGTCGCGGTCGCGCCCAGCGCCGAGACCCGCAAACTGGCCGATCTTGTCAGCCGGTCCTGGGATGCGGTCGACGGCGTGGTCTATCTGGTGGCCGAGAGCCACGATCACGCCCTCGATCTGCTCGGAGTTCGCTCCGACACCCTGACCGAGCTGTTCCCCTCGATCTGACCGGGCAGGCATCGCTTGCCTCGGGGCCGGATTTTTCGCAGGCTCGACCCGGGCAATCGAGGAACGAGACCATGGCCGGCACAACACCCGCCTTCACGATCGGCGTCGAGGAGGAATACCTGCTCGTCGACCGCGAGACCCTGGCGCTCGCGGAAGCCCCTGCGGGGCTGATGGAAGCCTGCAAGGCCGAGCTGGAGGATCAGGTCAGCCCGGAGTTCCTGCAATGCCAGATCGAGATCGGCACGCAGGTGAGCGCGACGGTGGCGGATGCGCGCGAAGACCTGCGCAAGCTGCGCGCCTCGGTGGCCCGGCAGGCCGCAACCTTCGGCCTCGCCCCGATCGCGGCCTCCTGCCACCCGTTCTCGGCCTGGCGCGATCAGCACCACACCGACAAGGAGCGCTACAACGATCTGCGCCGCGATCTGGGCGGCGTGGCGCGGCGGCTGCTGATCTCGGGCATGCATGTGCATGTCGGCCTGCCCGATGAAGAAGACCGCATCGACATCCTCAACCAGCTCACCTATTTCCTGCCGCATCTGCTGGCGCTGTCGGCCTCCTCGCCGTTCTGGCAGGGCGAAGACACCGGGCTGGCCTCCTACCGGCTGACGATCTTCGACAACCTGCCCCGCACCGGCTTGCCGCCGCAATTCGCCAGCTGGTCGGAATACCGCCGCTCGGTGCAGGTGCTGGTCGATCTCGGGCTGATCGAGGATGCGTCCAAGATCTGGTGGGATCTGCGCCCCTCGGCCCGCTTCCCCACCATCGAGGCGCGCATCTTCGACGTCTCGCCGCGGATGGAAACCTCGCTCACGCTCGCCGCCATCGTGCAATCGCTGACCCGGTTCCTGTGGCGCCTGAAGGGACAGAACCGCCGCTGGCGGATCTACGACAATTTCCTCATTGCCGAAAACCGCTGGCACGCGATGCGCTACGGCATGTCGAACGGGCTGATCGATCTCGGCCAGCGCAAGCTCGTGCCCTTTGCCCGGCTCATCGACGAGATGGTCGATCTGATCTCGGAAGATGCCGAGGCGCTCGGGTGCCTCGCCGAGGTCGAACACGCCCGCGAGATCGTCGCCACCGGCAATTCGGCCGACCGCCAGCGGCAGGTGTTCCGCGATGCCGTCGAGGCCGAAGCCCCGGTTGACGAGGCCCTGCGCGACGTCGTGCGCCACCTGATCGCGGAATTCGGCGCCGACCTGTGAGCGGACGGTGGACGGCCCGGCCGATCCGGGGCAAAAAGCCCCGGTGACAGCGATCGGGAGGGGGCATGGATTTCGCGCGATCGGAAGAGCAACAGGCGATGTTCGACATGGCCCACGGGTTCGGCCAAGAGGCCATCGCCCCCCATGCCCGGGCCTGGGAAGAAGCCGGCACGATCCCGCGCACGCTCTGGGCCGAGGCGGCGGCCCTCGGGCTCGGCGGGGTCTATGTCTCAGAAGGAAACGGCGGCTCGGGGCTTTCGCGGCTCGATGCCACACTGGTCTTCGAGGCCTTGGCCATGGCCTGCCCCTCGGTGGCGGCCTTCCTGTCGATCCACAACATGGTCGCGGGCATGGTCGACGCCTATGGCTCGGATGAGCTCAAGGCGCGCACCCTCCCGGGCCTTTTGTCGATGGACACGGTCGCCTCCTACTGCCTGACCGAACCCGGCGCCGGCTCCGACGCCGCCGCGCTCAAAACCCGCGCGGTGCAGGCAGGCGACGGCTGGGCGCTCACCGGCACCAAGGCCTTCATCTCCGGCGGCGGCTATTCCGATCTTTACCTCGTGATGGCGCGCAGCGGCGCCGACGGCCCGAAGGGCATCTCCGCCTTCCTCGTCGAAGACGGCACCCCGGGCCTGAGCTTCGGCGCGCGCGAGCAGAAGATGGGCTGGCGCGCCCAGCCCACCGCACAGGTTCAGCTCGACGACGCCCGCGTGCCGGCCGGGAACCTCCTCGGAGAGGAAGGCCGGGGCTTCGCCTATGCCATGGCCGGGCTCGACGGTGGCCGGCTCAACATCGCCGCCACCGCGCTCGGCGGCGCCCGGGCCGCGCTCGACGCCACGCTTCGCTACATGGGCGAGCGGCAAGCCTTCGGCCAGACGCTCGACCGCTTCCAGGCCCTGCAATTCCGCCTCGCCGACAACGAAACCAAGCTCCATGCCGCCCGCACCTTCCTGCACGAAGCCGCGTGGAAGCTCGACCGCAAGGCGCCCGACGCCACCAAGGCCTGCGCCATGGCCAAGCTCCACGTCACCGATGCCGCCTTCGCCGTGGCCAACGATTGTCTGCAACTGCACGGCGGCTACGGCTACCTCGCCGACTACGGCATCGAGAAGATCGTGCGCGATCTGCGCGTCCACCAGATCCTCGAAGGCACCAACGAGATCATGCGGCTGATCGTCAGCCGCAGCATGATCGGGGCGGCCAGATGACCCCCCGCCCCACCCCCCTTTCATCTTTCCTCAAATATCCCGGGGGGTCCGGGGGG
>JANTFS010000040.1 GCA_024763335.1 Paracoccaceae bacterium
CCGGCGGGGTGATTTCAAACGGTGCGGCTGTGCCGCGCTGGACTGTGGCGCAAATCGACAGGCTCGCCAAGACATGCCCGCTCGGGCGCCTGTCGCGCCGGCATCAGGGCCGCCGGGAGCGGCGTGCGCCCCCGGGGCCATGTGCCCGCGGCGCTCAGGCGTTTTCGAGCGCGGTGATGATGGGCGAGAAATCCTGCGCCGTCAGCGAGGCGCCGCCGACGAGCGCGCCGTCGACATTTTCGACCGCGAAGATCTCGGCCGCGTTCGAGGGTTTCACCGAGCCGCCGTAGAGCACCCGGATCGCCTCGCCCTCGGCGCCGTAGCGCTTGACCAGTTCGGCGCGGATGAAATCGTGCACCTCCGCGATCTGTTCGATGGTGGGGATCTTGCCGGTGCCGATGGCCCAGATCGGCTCGTAGGCAATCACCGTGTTGGCGCCGGTGATCGCGTCGGGCAGGGAGCCTGCGAGTTGGGTGCCGATCACGTCGAGGGTCTTGCCGCCCTCGCGCTCATCGAGGCTTTCGCCAAGGCAGACGACCGCCACCAGCCCGCCCATCAGCGCGGCTTCGGTCTTGGCCCGCACATTGGCGTCGGTTTCGCCGTGATCGGCACGGCGCTCGGAATGGCCGAGGATCACGTGGGTTGCGCCGGCATCGGTCAGCATGGCGGCGGAGATGTCGCCGGTGTGCGCACCGGCCTCGGCGGCATGGCAATCCTGTCCGCCAACGGCGACGGCGCTGCCCTTGGCCACCGCCGACATGCGCTCGACCAGTGTCGCCGGCGGGCAGATGAGGATTTCGACAGAAGGATCGGGATGCGCCGCTTTCAACGCCTCGATCTCGGACAGGCTCGCGCCCGTGCCGTTCATTTTCCAGTTTCCCGCTGCCAAACCGCGCCGCATGTGTCTCTCCCTTGTTGTGGTGGCGCCAATCTAGCGACAAAGGCGGGTTTGGCAAAGCCGCCTTGGTGCGACACGGCGCTCCACCTCGCCGCGCGCCCTCTGGCGCCGCTCAGCCCTTGACCGCGCGTCCCAGACGGTTTCTGCGCGACGGGGGCGCGACCGGCGTGTTGGTGCCCGCGTCGCCGGTTGCGGGCTTGCCGCCGTCGTCGGTGACGCGGCGTGCGTCGAGGGGCCGGACCGCCCCCAGATCGCAGGCCCGCCGGCAATCGGATGCGTCATGCCCGCGGTTGCCGTCGAACAGCGCCTCGCTCATCGCCAGACCCTCGAAGCGCGGGTCGTCGCACTCGCCGTCGCCCGACCATTCCGACCGGTCATCGCCAAAGTCGATGCTGTCGCACAGGCCCGGCTCGGGCGGCATGGCATCGGCGCGCAGCCGGATCGTGCCGGCCTCGAACAGCCGCCGGCAATCGGTGGCATCGTGGCCAAGGTCTTCGGCAAGCAGGATGCCGTGCATCCCGCCGCCCTCGAAGCGCGGATCGTCGCATTCGCCGTCGCGCGCCCATTGCGAGCCATCGTCGCCGAAATCGACCTCGGGCGCCTGCGCGGCGGCCGGCAGCGCGAGAGCGGTGCAGAGAAGAACGGCGGAGAATCGGATCGGCATGGGCGGGCCTCCTCGCGGCAGGGGACGGCCCCGAACAGACCTCCAAAACGCCCGCGGATCAAGCCTTCTCGGGGCCTGTCCAGATCCAGCCGCCGCCGAGCACCCGGCTGCCCTCGGTCGCGTAGAACACGCAGGCCTGGCCGGGGCTCACCCCTTCCTCGGGGGTGAGCAGTTCCACCTCCGCCTCGGTCTCGGAGATCGGCCGCAGGATCGCCTCGCGCGGCGGCCGGGTGGAGCGCACCTTTACGCTCAGATGCCATTCGGCCCGCGCGGTGAGGGGCGCCTCGCCCAGCCAGTTGATCTCGCGCACCGGCACGATGCGGGTGGCGAGCATCTCCTTGGGGCCGACGATCACCTGCCGGGCGTCAACGTCGAGCTTGACCACATAGAGCGGCTCGGACAGGCCGCCGATGCCAAGGCCGCGGCGCTGGCCGATGGTGTAATGGATCACCCCCTCGTGGCGGCCCAGCACCCGGCCATCGGCATGGACGATCTCGCCCGGTTCCGCCGCCCCGGGGCGCAGCTTCTCGATCACGCCGACGTAATTGCCGTCGGGCACGAAGCAGATGTCCTGACTGTCGGGCTTGTCGGCCACGTCGAGGCCGAACCGGCGGGCCAGTGCGCGGGTTTCGTCCTTGGTCTTCAGATGCCCGAGCGGGAAGCGCAGGAAATCGAGCTGTTCGGGCGTCGTGGAAAACAGGAAATAGCTTTGGTCGCGGGTCGGGTCGGCGGCCCGGTGCAGCT
Organism: Paracoccaceae bacterium; assembly: GCA_024763335.1. Taxonomy (GTDB): domain Bacteria; phylum Pseudomonadota; class Alphaproteobacteria; order Rhodobacterales; family Rhodobacteraceae; genus Sinisalibacter. The sequence goes on from JANTFS010000040.1 coordinate 2,307, forward strand.
CCGGGCCATGGTCGCCCGCGAAGCGCTGGATGTAATGCCCCGTCGCCATGCAATCGGCGTCGAGCTCTCGGGCCGTTTCCAACAGGTCCTTGAACTTCACCCGCTCGTTGCAGCGGATACAGGGCACCGGGGTGGCGCCCGCGAGGTAGCTGTCGGCGAACTCGTCGATCACCGCTTCCTGAAAGATGTTCTCGTAGTCGAGCACGTAATGGGGAAAGCCCATCTCCTCCGCCACCCGGCGCGCGTCGTGAATGTCGATCCCGGCGCAGCAGGCGTTCTTCTTCGCCAGCGCGGCGCCGTGGTCGTAGAGCTGGAGCGTCACGCCGATGACGTCATAGCCCTCGGCCTTCAGCATCGCCGCCACCACCGACGAATCCACCCCGCCCGACATGGCGACGACCACGCGCGTCTCGGCCGGCGGCTTGGCAAGGCCCAGGGAATTCAGGGGGGCATCGGTGGTGAGGGTGGTCATCGTCCCGCTCGCATCTCAGGAGTTCGGCAATATAGGAAAATTCGACGCAACAACAAGGCCGGGCTTCACCGGGCCTTAACCCGAACTGGTGAATGTGAGCTTCGCAGACCACGAGGGACAACCCGATGTATCTGAAAAAAGTCGATGGCCCGCGCGCGGTGCGCCTGCCCGATGGCACGATCATGACCCGGGCCGATTTGCCGCCCGCCGAGACCCGGCGCTGGGTCGCCAGCCGCAAGGCGGCAGTGGTGCGCGGCGTGGTGCACGGGTTGATCACGCTGGCCGAGGCGCTGAAAACCTACGGGCTGTCCGAGGAGGAATTCGAGGCCTGGCAGAAGGCAGTGGACCGTCACGGCGAGGCCGCGCTGAAGGCCACGCAGATTCAACGCTATAGACAACCATAGATTGTATTCGCTAAAAGTTCCGCAACGGTAACGAGCCATTAACCTTTTCTCGCCAAGGTGTTTACCAACGGAACGGATTGATAGCGGAGACGGAACCATGCGCATCCTGCTCGTCGAAGACGACCCCACCACCTCGCGTTCGATCGAGCTGATGCTCACGCATGCGAACCTCAACGTCTATGCCACGGACCTTGGGGAAGAGGGGGTCGATCTCGCCAAGCTCTATGACTACGATCTCATCTTGCTCGATCTCAACCTGCCCGACATGAACGGGCTCGAGGTGCTGCGCCAGTTGCGCATGGCCCGGATCGACACGCCGATCCTGATCCTCACCGGCTCGGACGATACCGAGGACAAGCTCAAGGGCTTCGGTTTCGGCGCCGACGATTACATGACCAAGCCATTTCACCGCGAGGAACTGGTGGCGCGAATCCATGCGATCATCCGGCGTTCGAAAGGCCATTCGCAATCGATCATCAACACCGGCAAGGTGGCGGTGAACCTCGATGCCAAGTCGGTCGAGGTCGAGGGCAAGCAGGTGCACCTGACGGGCAAGGAATATCAGATGCTGGAGCTCCTGAGCCTGCGCAAGGGCACGACGCTGACCAAGGAGATGTTCCTCAACCACCTCTATGGCGGCATGGACGAGCCGGAACTGAAGATCATCGACGTCTTCATCTGCAAGCTGCGCAAGAAACTGGCCACCGCCACCGGCGGCGACAGCTATATCGAAACGGTCTGGGGGCGCGGCTATGTTCTGCGAGATCCCGAACCCGAAGCCGCCGACGGCCCGCTCGCGATGGGCGCATGACCCTGACATGAGATCGCTCCCGGCCGGGGGCCTGCGAATGCCACCCCGGGTTCGACGGTCGCGGCGGCTCCGCTTCGGGCTGGACGGAGCCCGGGCCTCGGCCTAAACCCGGAAGGGGCAACACCCGGGGGGACACGTGGCCGAGAATGATTTCGCAGCCATTGCGGTCGATGCGCTTGATGAAGACCAGGCCAGGGCGGAACTGGCGCGGCTGGCTGCGCTGATCGCGCGCGCCGACGTGGCCTATCACACCGAAGACGCGCCGGTGATGTCCGATGCGGCCTATGATGCCGCCAAGCGCCGCAACAGCGCGATCGAGGCGCGGTTTCCACATCTCAAACGCGCCGACAGCCCCTCCGATACGGTGGGCGCCCGCACCGCCGAGGGCTTTGCGAAGGTCCGCCACGCGGTGCGGATGTATTCGCTGGCCAACGCCTTCGACCCGGCCGATCTCGCCGATTTCGACGAGAGCGTGCGCAGCTTTCTCGGGCTCAGCCCCGAGGCGCCGCTCGCCTATACCGCCGAGCCCAAGATCGACGGGCTGTCGCTCAGCCTGCGCTACGAGCGGGGCCGTCTGGTGCAGGCGGCCACCCGAGGCGATGGCACCGAGGGCGAAAACGTCACCGCCAATGCCCGCACGATCGCCGAAATCCCTCAGCGTATCAGCGGCGCGCCGGACGTGCTCGAGGTGCGCGGCGAGGTCTACATGGGCCACGACGATTTCGCCGCCCTGAACGCCCGCCAGGAAGCGGCCGGCCAGAAGCCTTTCGCCAACCCCCGCAACGCCGCCGCCGGCTCCCTGCGCCAGCTCGACCCGACGATCACCGCCGCACGGCCGCTGAAATTCTTCGCCTATGCCTGGGGCGAGGTCAGCGCGCCGCTGGCCGACACCCAGATCGGCGCGATCGAGCGGCTCGCGCGCCTCGGGTTCCCCACCAACCCGCTCACCCGGCTGTGCACCAGCCGCGATGAAATGCTGGCCCAATATGCCGCCATCGAGGCGCAACGCGCGACGCTGCCCTATGACATCGACGGCGTGGTCTACAAGGTCAACGACCTTGCGCTGCAGGCCCGGCTCGGCTTCCGCTCGACCACCCCGCGCTGGGCCATCGCCCACAAGTTCCCGGCCGAGAAGGCCTGGACCTGGCTCGAGGGGATCGACATCCAGGTCGGCCGCACCGGCGCACTCAGCCCGGTGGCTCGGCTGCATCCGGTAACCGTCGGCGGCGTGGTGGTCGCGAATGCCACGCTGCACAACGAGGATTACATCGCCGGGCGCGACGCGAACGGCAACCCGATCCGCGGCGGCAAGGACATCCGCATCGGCGACTGGGTCGAGGTCTACCGCGCTGGCGACGTGATCCCGAAAGTGGCGGATGTGGACCTCACGAAACGCCCGCCGGAGGCCAAACCCTTCGTCTTCCCCACCACCTGCCCGGCCTGCGGCTCGGCGGCGGTGCGCGAACCGGGCGATTCCGTGCGCCGCTGCACCGGCGGGATGGCCTGTCCGGCGCAGGCGGTGGAAAAGCTCAAGCACTTCGTCTCGCGCGGGGCCTTCGACATCGAGGGGCTCGGGGCCAAGCAGGTCGAGATGTTCTACAACGACGCCAGCCTGCCGATCCGCGAACCGGCCGACATCTTCACGCTCGAGGCGCGCAACGCAACCGCCCTTGCGAAACTCCAGAACCGCGAGGGCTGGGGCGAGAAATCGGCCCAGAACCTGTTTGCCGCGATCAACGAGCGGCGCCACATCCCGCTGCGGCGGGTGATCTACGCCCTCGGCATCCGCCATGTCGGCGAGGCCGCGGCGGGCTTGCTGGCGCGCCATTACATTACCTGGGAGGCGTTCGAAACGGCGATGACCTCGGCGACCCCGGGCACGGGGGCGGCGTGGGAAGAGCTGCTCAACATCGACGGGGTCGGCGAGGTCATGGCCAACTCGCTGGTCACCGCCTTCCACCAGCCGGCCGAGCGCGCGTCGATCGACCGGCTGGTCGCCGAGCTGGAGATCGAGCCCGAAGCCTTGCCCGACACCTCGTCCAGCCCGGTTGCGGGCAAGACCCTCGTCTTCACCGGCACCCTCGAAAAGATGACCCGGGCCGAGGCCAAGGCCCGCGCCGAGGCGCTCGGCGCGAAGGTTGCCGGCTCGGTGAGTGCGCGAACCGATCTGGTCATCGCCGGCCCCGGCGCCGGGTCGAAGGCGAAGAAGGCCGCCGAACTCGGCATCGAAACCATCGACGAGGACGAATGGCTCGCCCTCATCGGCGAGGCATGAGCGGGCGGCCGGAAATCCTCTTCCCGCTGTTTGCGGGGCTCGAAACGCTTGGCGGCGTCGGCGCGAAGACCGCGCAGGCCTTCGCCGGGCTCGGCATCGAGCTGCCGCGCGATCTGCTGTTTTCGCTGCCCTACAGCGGCGTCGACCGGCGCTTTCGCGCCAGTATCCAGGAGGTGGTGCCGCCGGCGACGGTGACGGTCGAGGTCGAGGTCGGCCGCCACATCCCGCCGCGCTCGCGCACCGGCCCCTACCGCGTCGAGGTCCGCGACGCGCTCACCACCTTCCAGCTCGTCTTTTTCCATGCCTCGGGCGACTGGCTGACGAAACAGCTCCCCACCGGCCAGCGGCGTGTGGTTTCGGGCAAGGTCGAGCTGTTCGACAACGTCGCCCAGATGGTGCACCCCGACTACATCCTGCGCCCCGGACAGGCCGACCATATTCCCGATTTCGAGCCGGTGTATCATCTCACCGCCGGCATCACCCAACGGCTGATGCTGCGCGCGGTGGGCGAGGTGCTGAGCCGGGTCCGGCCGCTGGCCGAATGGATCGACCCGGCACTTCTGGCCCGCGAACACTGGCCGGCGTGGCACGAGGCGGTTGCCGCCGCCCACGCTCCCGAGGGCCCCGACGATCTGTCGCCGCAGGCGCCGGCGCGGCGGAGGCTGGCCTATGACGAGTTCTTCGCCCACCAGCTCACCCTGGCGCTGGCGCGCGCGAAGCTCCGGCGCGGCAAGGGGCGGGTGAGTCAGGGCGACGGGCATTTGCGCGCCAAGGTGCTCGCGGCGCTGCCCTATACGCCAACCGGTGCGCAGAACCGGGCGATGGAGGAGATTGCCGCCGACATGGGCTCGGGCCTGCGGATGAACCGGCTGTTGCAGGGCGATGTCGGGGCGGGCAAGACGCTTGTGGCCTTCATGTCGCTGCTGATTGCCGTCGAGGCGGGCGGGCAGGGGGTGATGATGGCCCCAACCGAAATCCTCGCGCGCCAGCATCTCGCCGCGCTCAGGCCGCTGGCCGCGGCGGCGGAGGTGGTGGTGGAGCTGCTCACCGGGCGCGACAAGGGGGCCGAGCGCAAGGCCAAGCTCGCGGCACTGGCGCGCGGCGACATCCACATTCTCGTCGGCACCCACGCGGTGTTCCAGGACGATGTGCAGTATCACGATCTGCGGCTGGCGATCGTCGACGAACAGCACCGCTTCGGCGTCGCCGAGCGGATGCGGCTCGGCGCCAAGGGCACGGTGACGGATGTGCTGGTGATGACGGCCACGCCGATCCCGCGGTCGCTGGCGCTGGCGCAATATGGCGACATGGACGTGAGCGTGCTCGACGAGAAACCGCCGGGGCGCAAGCCGATCTCGACGGCGATGGTGTCGACGGCGCGGATCGGCGAGGTGGTGGACCGCCTGCGCGAGGCCACGGCGCAGGGCCGCCAGGCCTATTGGGTCTGCCCGCTGGTGGGCGAAAGCGAGCTCTCCGATCTCACCGCGGCGGAAGAGCGGTTCAAGCACCTGCGCGCGGCGCTTGGCGAGGGGGTCGTCGGGCTGGTTCACGGGCAAATGCCCGCCGCCGAGCGCGATGCGGCGATGGCGGCCTTCGAGCGCGGCGAGACCAAGGTGCTGGTGGCGACCACGGTGATCGAGGTCGGCGTCGATGTGCCCAACGCCTCGATCATGGTGATCGAGCATTCCGAGCGCTTCGGGCTGGCGCAGCTGCACCAGCTGCGCGGCCGGGTCGGGCGCGGCGCGGCGCAGAGCACCTGCCTGCTGCTCTACCAGCCGCCGCTCAGCGAGAGCGGCGAACGGCGGCTGAAGACCTTGCGTGAAACCGAGGACGGGTTCCGCATCGCCGAGGAAGACCTCGCGATGCGCGGTGCGGGCGATCTGATCGGCACGGCGCAATCGGGCTTGCCGAAATTCTGGGTCGGCGATCTCGAAACGCAGGCGGGGTTGATGGCCGTGGCCCAGAGCGATGCGCGCAACCTGCTGCGCGAAGACCCGGGGCTGACGTCGGAGCGGGGCGAAGCGGTGCGGGTGCTGCTTTGGCTGATGCGGCAGGACGAGGCGATCCGCCTGATTTCAGTGGGTTAGACCCGTTCTCGCAAAAAGTTCGCTTTTGTTCGCAAAAAGTTCTTTACAGGCCGGGGCTGAATATGAGAACAAATGGTTAACACGAGAACACAGCCGGAACACCGGCCCGCCAGAGAGCAGGAGCCTGATATGCTGAAAGAGATCAAAGCCGTTCTGTCGCGGTCCGCCGCCACCATCTGGCAAGACATTGCCGGCGGCGTGGGGCTGATGGTCGTGCTCTATGGCGGGCTGCACATTCCGGGCCTGCTCTGACCGAATTCTGCCTGCGGACGCCCGGTTCCCCGCATCGCCTGTCCCAAGAGATGCCGGCGGCCCCCACCGCCACCTGTTTCCCGGCCAACTGCCTCTGTCCCGGCCGGGCCCTCGGAACCGCACCGCACACCTTGCCGCCGCCTCCCTGCCCGGAGCGCGGCGGTTTTTTTTGTCAGCCGGCCTCGGTTGCGGCCCCGTCGAGGGCGTCGAGGGCGGCCAGCGTGGCGTCCCAGGCCAGCAGGATCGAGGGATGACGGTTCTTGTAGTCGCGTGCCGGGCGCAGGACTTCCAGCGCCTCGAACGGCGCGGGCGGGGTCGGCCCGTCCTGCGTCAGCATCGCCTCGAGCGCGGCGCGGGCTTCGGCAATGGCCGCGCGGTCGCGGCCGATGATCTGGGCGCCGAGGATGGCGGCGGAGCTCTGGCCGAGCGCGCAGGCTTTCACGTTCTGGGCGAAATCGGTGATCTTGCCGTCCTCGGCGACGAGATCGACGGTGACCGTCGAGCCGCACAGCGGCGAGCGCTTCTTGGCGCTGGCCTGTGGCGCGGGCAGGCGCCCGGCGTGGGGAATATCCGCCGCCAGCGCCAGGATGCGCTTGGAATAGAGCTGTTCGAGGCTTTGGTCGGTCATGGGTTTCCCCTCTCGGCGCTTGTCACTAGATAGAGGGCGGACAGGGATTTGGGAAGGTGAAGCGATGGCGTTCGACCCCGCAACATTGCGTTACAACGAGGCGGGCCTTGTGCCGGTGATCGCCCAGGAAGCGGCGACGGGCGAGGTGCTGATGCAGGCCTGGATGAATGCCGAGGCCGTGGCGCGCACCTTGAGCACCGGCCGGGTGACCTACTGGAGCCGCTCGCGACAGGCGTTCTGGATCAAGGGCGAAACCTCCGGCCACGTGCAGAAGCTCGTCGAGCTGCGGGTGGATTGCGACCGCGATGCGCTGCTCGCGCTGGTCGAGCAGGAGGGTCCGGCCTGCCACACCAACCGCAGATCATGTTTCTTCACGGCCATTCGCGATGGCGAGGAGGTCATCATCATGGAGCCGATGGCATAGGCGCTAGAGCCCGACCATGCGGCGGATGTCGGCGGGCGTGGCGCCGATCTCACGATAATGACGAATGGCGCGGGCATCGTCGCGCTTGGCCAGCCGGCGGCCGGTTTCGTCGCGGATCAGACGGTGGTGATGATAGATCGGCGTGGGCAGTCCAAGAAGCGCCTGCAGGACGACGTGGATCTGCGTCGCGGGCAGGAGATCGGCCCCGCGCACGACATCGGTGATCCCCTGCGCGGCATCGTCGACGACGACCGACAGGTGGTAGGAGGTGCCGATGTCCTTGCGCGCCAGCACCACGTCGCCGACCTCCTCGATCAAGACCTCGGGCTGCAGCCGGTGCTGCCCGGGAAAACGCGGCCCGCGTTCGTCGAAGGCAAGCGCCCGTCCCGACAGCAGCGCCAGGGCCCGTTCCATGTGGAGCCGCGCCGCGTCGCCGGGGAGGATTTCCTGACCGAGCCTGGGGCGGCAGGTGCCGGGATAGACCGGGCCATCGGGGCCATGCACGACGTCGCCCTCCTGCGGGGCGGCCAGAGCGGCGCGGATATCGGCGCGGGTGCAGGTGCAGGGATACAGGACCCCGAGCGCGAACAGCCGCGCGAGCGCGTCGTCATAGGCGCCCAGACGCGCGGACTGGTGCAGGACGGGTTCGGGCCAGGCGAGCCCGAGCCAGTGCAGATCGTCATGGATCGCCTGCTCGTAGTCCGCCCGGCAACGAGGCTGGTCGATGTCCTCGATCCGCAACAGGAACTGACCGTTGGCAGCCTGCGCGAGATCCCATGCCGTGAGCGCGGAAAAGGCATGGCCAAGGTGCAAAAGCCCGGTGGGCGAAGGGGCGAAACGGGTGATCATGGCGCAAGGCTAGGGACGCGGGGCGCGGGCGGCAAGCCGGTTTCCGCGGCGGAAATCGGGGCGAAAGCCGCTGCGGATTTCGTTTACGCCCCGCTCGCGAGCCACGCCTGCCACTCGGCCTTGGCACGGTCGGTATAGGCCTTGTAGCGGTCCTTGCGCCCGCGTCGTCCGCCCTTGAGCCCCTCGACGGGCGGGAACAGCCCGAAGTTGACGTTCATCGGCTGGAAGGTCCTCGCCTCGGCACCGCCGGTGATATGGGTCACCAGCGCCCCGGTCGCGGTCGTGGGCGGGACGCGCGGCAGGGTGTGGCCGGCGAGTTCTGCCGCGGCGAGGCGTCCGGCGAGCAGGCCCATCGCGGCGCTTTCCACGTAGCCCTCGACGCCGGTCACCTGCCCGGCAAAGCGAATGTTGGGCTTCGATTTCAGCCGCATCTCGGCATCCAGCAGGGTGGGCGAATTCATGAAAGTGTTGCGGTGAATACCACCCAGCCGCGCGAAGCTGGCGTTCTCCAGCCCCGGGATCATCCGGAACACCTCCGTCTGGGCGCCGTATTTCATCTTCGTCTGGAACCCGACGATGTTGTAAAGCGTGCCAAGCGCATTGTCGCGGCGCAGCTGCACCACGGCATAGGCCTTTTCGTCGGGCTTGTGCGCGTTGGTGAGCCCCACCGGCTTCATCGGCCCATGGCGCAGGGTCTCGCGCCCGCGCTCGGCCATCACCTCGATCGGCAGGCAGCCATCGAAATAGCTCGCGGTTTCGCCATCGTGAAACTCGGTCTTGTCGGCGGCCAGCAGCGCATCGATGAAGGCCTCGTATTGGTCGCGCGTCATCGGGCAGTTGATATAGGCCTTGCGCTCCTCTTCCGTCTCGCCCTTGTCGTAGCGCGATTGCGCCCAGGCCACGCCCATGTCGATGCTCTCGGCATAGACGATCGGGGCGATGGCATCGTAGAAGGCCAGCCGCTCGGCGCCGGTCTCGGCCATGATCGCCGCGCCGAGGGATTCGGAGGTGAGCGGGCCGGTGGCGAAGATCCAGTGTCCGTCGTCGGGCAGGGCGGTGACTTCTTCTTCGATGACGGTGATGTTGGGGTGGGCGCGCAGCTTGTCGGTGATGTATTGCGAAAACGGCTCGCGATCGACCGCCAGCGCGCCGCCGGCGGGCAGCCGGTGACGGTCGGCGCTTTCCATGGTGAGGGAGCCCGCCTGCCGCATCTCCCAATGCAAGAGCCCGACAGCGTTTTGCTCGCTGTCGTCCGAGCGAAACGAGTTGGAGCAGACCATCTCGGCCAGTTTGCCGGTTTGGTGCGCGAAGGTGGCGACCTTGGGACGCATTTCGTGGAGGACCACGTCGAGCCCTTCCCGCGCGGCGGCCCAGGCCGCCTCGGAGCCGGCCATGCCGCCGCCGACGATATGAAGTGTTTTGCTCATGGGCGCGAGATAGGCCGCGCGGCGCCGGGAGGCAAGGGCGCCGCCGGGGGTTTCACACCCCCGGACCCCCGTGGGATATTTCAGGAAAGATGAAAGAGAAGGGCAGGCAGGAGCCGGCTCGGGCCGGTGGCGCTGCCGAATGCCTTTGCCGGGGCTCAGGCCGCGTCGGCGGGGTGGCGGGCCTTGTAGCGGTCCATCGCGGCGTCGATCGACCACGCGCCCGGTCCGTTCAGGGCGACAAACAGATAGCCCCCCGTCAGGGCAATGTTTTTCAACAGCATGACCATGTCGGTTGGCTGCTGGAAATCGGCATAATCGAGGAGCCCGGAGGTGATCGAGAAGCCGGCCATGAGCAGGCCGACCCAACGGGTCTTGAACCCCAGCATGAGAAACAGCCCCGAAATGATAAGAAACCAGAACACCGGGGTGAAGGACCATGACGGAAGCCCGTCGGACACGAGGCGTGCGGTGAAGCTGTCCATTTTCATCACGGCGTCGAGCCCGGCCATGACAAACAGGGTGGCCATCAAGATGCGGGCGAGAAGGGTGAGCGGGGCGTCATAGCGCGTGAGAATCTTCTCCATCCGGACCAACCTGTGCCTTTCGTCAGAATGCTGCTGTTTTGCGCAGCGAGGGCGGCGATTCAACGCGCGGATCGCCGCAGGGAGATCATCCCTGCCGCGGTCGGTGGCGGCGAGGCAGCTCTTCGTCGCACGGGCCTCGGACCGGTTGAACTCAGAAGTCGCGGCGGAGGCTGAGGAAATCGCGCGGCCCGAAGGTGATGCCGCGATCGTTGGAAAAGGTCAGCATCACGGCCAGCCCATGCTTCACCGCGGCTCCGTCGGTGGACAGGGTGTAGCCAGCCTCGAGGTTCAGGCCGTCGCTGAGAGCATAGCAGGCGCGCAGCGTGCCCTGAAGGAAGGTGGGCCCCCCGGCATTGAGGACCCCAAGGCCCGCCCCGGCGGTCCAGCGGCCGCCAAGCGGCAACCAGGCATCGCCGCGAAGCGTGCCGCCATAGATCCCGCCGGGATTGGCGAAACCCGCAGCAAAGACCTCGTAGGTGACGTTGTCTGCTTTGCCCTTGACCTTGGGACCGAACGCGAAATCCGGGCTGCCGAAAAGGTTCGGCAAAAAGCCGTCATACCGTCATACATGACGAACACGTCCGCCGCGGTGTCGGGGTTCAGATCCATCCCGACATGCGTGCCCACGGAACCGCCGAATGCGGTGAAATTGAAGCTGTTCAACGCCGCTTCGGGCTGGACGAAGAGATTGGATCCGCTGTTGAAATCGAATTGCGCGGTGCCGCGCGCCATGCCCCGGGTGCTGCTCCCGAAAGACCCGAAGTTGTAGGTGATCCGGCCATTGGCCTCGGCGCCATGGTAGCTTATCCCCTCGGCCTCGCTCGCCGTCGCGAAGCCGAAAACGGCCAGCGCGGCCAGGGAAACCTGTTTCATGTCGGCTCCCCCGGTGTGACGGGTTACCGCAACGTCAAGATACGCTGGGGGGGAAGGGGCGCGCCGGGCGTTTCGGGCATGCGTGATGAGAAAGCAAAAAAACGGCGCTCCCGGTCCGATGGGCCGGGGCAGATTTCGGCCAGATCGGTGTCAGTCCTCCGCAGCGCTGTCGTCTGCGTCGTGCTCGTCGCCTTCGGCGATCCAGGCCACCGAGACGACGCGCTCGTCGGCGCCGGTGTCGAACACCTTGACGCCGCCGGCGGCGCGGGAGCGGAAGGAGATGCCGGCCACCGGCACGCGGATCGACTGGCCCTTGGATGTCGCCAGCATCACCTGGTCGTCAAGGCCCACCGGGAAGGCCGCCACCAGCGCGCCGCCGCGCATCGCCTTGTCCATCGCGATCACGCCCTGGCCGCCGCGCCCGCGCACCGGGTAGTCGTGGCTTGACGACAGCTTGCCGGTGCCATGCTCGGTGATGGTGAGGATGAGGTCTTCGGCCGCGCGCATCTCCTCGAAGCGTTCGGGTGTGATGTCGCCGGCGACGTCTTCTTCGGCGCCCTCGTCATCTGCCCCGGCCAGAGCCCGGCGCATCTTGAGATAGGCGGCGCGTTCCTCCGCTGTTGCCTCGAAATGGCGGATCACCGCCATCGACACCACGCGGTCGTCATCCGAGAGCAGCCTGATCCCGCGCACGCCGGTGGAATCGCGGCCCTTGAACACCCGCACGTCGGTGGTCGGAAAGCGGATCGCCCGGCCCGAGGCCGTGACCAGCATCACGTCATCGTCCTCGGTGCAGATCCGCGCGTTCACCAGATGAACGCCCTCGGGCAGCTTCATCGCGATCTTGCCGTTGCGCATCACGTTGGTGAAATCGCTCAGCGCATTGCGGCGCACGTCGCCCGTCGAGGTGGCAAAGACGATCTGGAGATCGTTCCATTCCTCCTCGGGCGCATCCACCGGCATGATCGCCGCGATCGACACGCCCGGCGGGATCGGCAGGATGTTGACAATCGCCTTGCCCTTGGCGGTGCGCCCACCCAGCGGCAGACGCCATGTCTTGAGCTTGTAGACCATGCCATCGGTGGTGAAGAACAAGAGCTGCGTGTGGGTGTTGGCGACGAAGAGGGTGGTGACCACGTCCTCTTCCTTGGTGGCCATGCCCGAGAGCCCCTTGCCGCCGCGCCGCTGGGCGCGGAAATCGGCGAGCGGCGTGCGCTTGGCCCATCCGCTGGCGGTGATGGTGACGACCATGTCCTCGCGCTCGATGAGGTCTTCGTCGTCCATGTCGCCCGACCAGTCGACGATCTCGGTGCGCCGCGGCACGGCATAGGCGTCTTTGACCTCGCGGAGCTCCGCGGCGATGATGCCCATGATCCGCTCGCGCGAGCGGAGGATGTCGAGGTAGTCCTTGATTCTGGCGGCCAGTTCTTCGAGCTCGTCGGTGACTTCCTTCACCCCGAGCTGGGTCAGGCGCTGGAGCCGCAGATCGAGGATGGCGCGGGCCTGGGTCTCGGAAAGATTATAGGTCCCGTCGTCGTTCATCTTGTGGGTCGGGTCGTCGATCAGCGCGATGAAGGGCGCGATTTCCTCGGCGGGCCAGCGCCGCGTCATCAGCTTTTCGCGCGCCTCTGCCGCATCGGCGGAGGCGCGGATCGTGGCCACCACCTCGTCGACATTCGACACCGCCACGGCGAGGCCCACCAGAACATGGCTGCGCTCGCGCGCCTTGCGCAAGAGGTAGGCCGTGCGACGCGCTACAACTTCCTCGCGGAAGGTTATGAAATAGCTCAGGAAATCACGAAGCGTGAGCTGCTCTGGCCGGCCGCCGTTCAGCGCCAGCATGTTGCAGCCGAAGGAGGTTTGCACCTGGGTGAAGCGGTAGAGCTGGTTCAGCACGACATCGGGCGAGGCATCGCGCTTGAGCTCGATCACCACGCGCACGCCGATCCGGTCGCTCTCGTCTTGCACATGGGCAATGCCTTCGAGCTTCTTCTCGCGCACGAGGTCGGCGATCTTCTCGATCATCGAGGCCTTGTTCACCTGGTAGGGGATCTCGTCGAGGATGATGGCGTAGCGGTCCTTGCGGATTTCCTCGACCCGGGTCTTGGCGCGGATGATCACGCTGCCGCGCCCCTCGGTATAGGCCTTGCGCGCGCCCGACTGGCCGAGGATCACGCCGCCGGTGGGAAAATCCGGGCCGGGGATGAACTCCATCAGCTGGATGCTGTCGAGGTCGGGGGTTTCGATCAACGCCAGCGTGGCATCGACCACCTCGCCAAGGTTGTGCGGCGGGATGTTGGTGGCCATGCCGACGGCGATGCCGCCGGCGCCGTTGACGAGCATGTTGGGGAAGCGGGCCGGGAGAACCGTCGGCTCCTGATCCTTGCCGTCGTAATTGTCCTGAAAGTCGACGGTGTCTTTCTCGATGTCTTCGAGCAGCGCCGCGGCGGGCTTGTCCATCCGCACCTCGGTGTAGCGCATCGCCGCGGGCGGGTCGCCGTCCATCGAGCCGAAATTGCCCTGACCGTCGAGCAGCGGCAGGCTCATCGAGAAATCCTGCGCCATGCGCACCAGCGCGTCATAGATCGCGCTGTCGCCGTGGGGGTGGTATTTGCCCATCGTGTCGCCGACGGGCCGGGCCGACTTGCGGTAGGGTTTGTCGTGGCTGTTGCCGGTTTCGTGCATCGCATAGAGGATGCGCCGGTGCACCGGTTTGAGCCCGTCACGCAGGTCGGGAATGGCGCGGCTCACGATCACGCTCATCGCGTAATCGAGGTAGGAGGTGCGCATCTCCTTTTCGATCGAGATCGTCGGGCCGTCGTAGCTCGGCCGCTCAGGCGGCATTTCGCCTTCGGTTTCAGGAGTTTCCGGTGTGTCGTTCACGTTGTTGGCCGTCTCGTTTCCGCGCTGTGTGTCGGCGCCGGGGCACCACAATATCTAGATTGCACGCTTATATCACCCACGAGGGTTTGGGCGCAATGGCCGAGCCGCGGCAATCGGCGCCCATCTGGCCCCGGCGGGCGCGGCGAAGGCCTTGAATTTGTCGCCCGCGCACCAACATAAATAGAAGTGAAATCACCTGGTTGGAGGGATAGCCATGGCTGATACGAAACTTTCCAAAACCGAAGAAATGGAACTCTCGGCGGCTCTTGCCGAGGAACTCTCGAAACTGAGGGACGATGTTGCATCCCTGACCCGGGTGCTGCGCGAAGGCGCGTCGGCGGAAGTCGATCGTGCGCGCAAACAGGCGACCGAGACCGGTGCCCATCTGCGCGACGAAGGCGTGCGCCGCCTGCACGAGGCCGACAAGGCCCTGCATGATGCGGGCGACCAGGCCGTTGAGGCGATCCGCCGGCAACCGGCCGCGGCGGTCGGTCTTGCCGTGGCGATCGGGTTCGTGGTGGGGCTTCTCGCGGGGCGGAAATGAAACGCCAGCTTGCCCGTCTGAGCGTCGTGGGATTGGTGGCGATGCCGCTGATCGTCATCGGTCTGGCCGGGCTGAGCGTTGCGCTCTGGCTCGTGCTTGAGGCGTTGCGCGGGGCGGCCTTTGCCTGGGCGATGATCGGTCTGATCTATCTTGCCACTGGCGTGCTGGTGGCGGGGATCGCCACCTTGGCGGGCCGCAATCCGCCGCCCCCGCCGCCGCAGGCGCCTGAGGCCAACCTGACCAGCGTCATCGCGGCGATGAGCGAAGGCTTCATCGCGGGGCTCACGGC
>JANTFS010000041.1 GCA_024763335.1 Paracoccaceae bacterium
CGTGCCACCGTCACCACCGGTGCCGCCATCGCCGCCCGTGCCGCCATCGCCGCCGGTTCCGCCATCGCCACCCGTGCCGCCGTCACCGCCGGTTCCGCCATCGCCGCCGGTGCCACCGTCGCCGCCCGTGCCACCGTCGCCGCCGGTTCCGCCGTCACCACCCGTGCCGCCATCGCCGCCGGTACCGCCATCGCCGCCGGTGCCACCGTCGCCGCCCGTGCCGCCATCGCCACCCGTACCACCGTCGCCGCCGGTGCCACCGTCGCCGCCCGTGCCGCCATCGCCACCGGTGCCACCGCCCCCGCCCGCATCCGGGCCGGCCACGGCGAACAGCGGGTAGGCGTCTGCGGTGTGTGAGGCGGCATTCGGCAGGGTGTCGAGGGGTTCCGCGCGCCCAAAGACCAAGTCTCGCGTCAGGTCGCCGCCGACATCGAGCGTGGCACCAAGGGGCGTTCCGAGGAGGTCGAGCCCAAGATCCCCGCGGGTTTGGATCACGACTTCACCATCGCGCGAAACCGAATAGCCCATGTCGAGCCCGGCAATGGCGGCTATCCGGATGTCCTGAGCCGCGGCGGCGTTGATGAAGCTATCGTCGGCGCCATCCAGAATCAGCGCCTCCCCTTTGTTTGCCCCGCCGATGCCGCCCTTGATGGCCGTCAGCACGAGTTGCCCGCCGACCGTTACCGCCGCCGGACCTGCCGCGCGGATATCTCCTTCGAGAGAGGTCAACGAGACAAGGCCCGCGGGCACGCCCGTGATCGGACCCGCCAGGGTCAGGCGGCCATCGACCATCAGATCGACGTAGGACCGGCCGGCGGAGAGAGGCCCGAGATCGAGACCCCCGGCCGCCCGCAAATGCGCGTTGCCGGACCCGGCGGTGAGGATCAGCGTCTCCGCCCGCATTTCAAGCGGCGCGTCGGTGCTGCCAAGGGCGCCGCCCGCCATCAGCTCGAGGCTGGTTCCGGCATCGAAGGTGAAATGGCCCGCGTCGGCATCGGTCAGGCTGCCGGCGATCTCGAGCACGATCGCGTCGCCGGCCACAAAGGCCGTGGTGGCGTTCGACGCCGGCTTGGTCCGCTCGGCCACGAGGACCGACCCGTCGGTCTCCATGTGCAGTTCGCCATCGAGAACCGCGACCCGGCCGACGACGAGGTCGCCGCCGGTGACCGAAATATCGGTGTCGTCGACCGCAGCGGCGTTCAACGTGCCGCCCGGTTCCGTCATTTCAAGACCGATGGAAAGCGCGCGCCCGGCAACGAGCTCGAAATCGGCGGCAAGGATATGGGCCCTCGCCAGGCCGCCGACGCCGGAGATACCGCCTTCGGCCGCAGTCAGCGCAACCAGACCGGGGCTGTAGATTTCAGCGATGTTGAGGCGGTTGGCACGGCTGTAGAGGTGAATGTCGCCGGCCGCGCGGGCCGACAGGCGACCGCCGGAGCCATGGTTCGCGGCTATCCCCAGTTCCGCCGTGCCGATGCCGCCGCCCGCGGCCTCCAAGAGGATGGTCTGCGCGTTGACACCGCGGCCGCCGATGCTGCCGGTGATCGCCCCGGAACTGCGCAGATATGCATTCTCCCCGGCGTAGATCTCGGCGATGCTCACGCCGGCTTCGCTGCCGAGGTAGACATTCTGGCCCGCATCCGCGCGCAGGGTGCCGCCGACGATCACATCAAGGTCGTCATTGCGATAGATGATCACCCGATCATCCTCGATCACGACGTCGGAGCGCACCGCGCTGAACAGCGCCAAGCGTTCTTCGCGAGTGAGGCTCGACCCGGCCGGCTTGATGATCGGGCTTTCCGCTGAGCCGATGTTGTGATTGGCGACAAGCGTCACGTTCGCGCCCGTGACATTCGGGTTTTCCAGCGTGAGCTGGGTGTCGAGCACCGGCAGGATCAGGTCGCGGCGGAACGCGGCCTCAAGCTCCGTGGTGGTGAAATAGGCGTTCTCGCGGATATCGGCGGCTTCCTCAGCGGTGAAGCTGTAGGTGAAATTCGCGTCGTAGCCGAGCGGGTAATAGGTTTGCGCAAGGGCATGGAAGCGCGTGTTCTGGCGGTCTTCCAGATCGGCAATTTCGTCAGCCGACATCCCGTCTGCCATCATCGCGGCGATGGTTTCTTCGGTATAGCGATAGGCAACGAAATCGGGGCTGTAGGCCTCATGGCCGAGGAGTTCGCCAGTGTCCTTGTCGAATTTCGCCAGTTTCGACCAGACCTCGAAATACTCGCCGGTGCGCCGCGCGATTTCCTGTTCCAGCACCGGGTCCGCCGAGAGTTTCTCCAATGCGAGCGCCTCTTGCACGGCGGTCTTGTCGGCCCCGGTCGGCTCATAGACGAAGTCCGGATTGAAGCCCTCGCGGCCATAAAGCGCGGCATTCGCGTGGAAATCAGCGGTGCGGGCGGCCACAAGGGCTTCGATCTCGGCATCGCTCAGCCCGTCCTTGCCGATCAGGATGCGGAGCTCTTCTTCGGTCGGGACCAGTTCCATCGACGGATCGTAGTCTCGCACATCGATGAGTTTCCCGCTGGCCTCGTCATAGACCGCGAGCCAGCTCCACCAGTCGAAATAGGCTTCGGTTTCGGCGTCGGTGATCTTCGCGAGCGCCGCTTCGAGATCGGCCCGGGTGACCTCGGTGAGGCTGTCGTTGTCGATGAGGTGCAACTCGTCCCAGAGCGCGGCGCTCAGCTCGGCCTGGGCGCGGCGGTCGGCAGTCTCGAAGGGATCTTCGTCGGTGATCGACCCGAGTTCCGAGACTAGCCGCACGTCGCCGGTTTGCGAGTGCACCTCTTCCACGTTGATGCTGCGCAAACGTGCGGTGAGATCGATGTCGCCGAAGGCTTGCACGTAGAGCGACCCAAGCGCCTCGACCACCAGCTCGGGCTGGCCGAACTGCCCCTCCGGCGCCACCCCGATGCTGCCGCTCTCCGACAGCAGGCTGACGTCGCCACCCTCGATCCGGCCGTCCCACGGCTTCGGCGCAATGTTGCCCTGCGCTTCAAGCTGGACATCGCGGAAATTGCGGCTGTCGACATCCGAGACGGCGAGCCCTCCCGAGATGTTGCGCAGCCGGATTTCGTCTATGGCCTCCACTGTCACGGTCACGTCTGCGCCGGAAACCTGCATCACCTCGGGCGCGCTGCGGCTGGTCGCGACACCGATGAGCTGGTTCTGGTAGGCCGTGCTGCCGGCCTCCAGATCGGCCCCGGTGCGGCGGCCGAACAGATCATTGGCCTCGATCGGCCCGGTGATGCGCAGGCTGCGCGGGTGGAACCCCGAGCCCGACAGGCCCGCCACTTTGCCACCCGAGTTGAAATCGATTTCACTGGTTCTGAGCACCACATCGGCTGACGTGGCGAGGATGTCGCCGCCCGCGTCGACCTCGACCTCACCTTCATAAGCGGCGACGGAATTGGTGAACAGCACCGCCCCCGGCGTGGTGATCTCGGCGCGGGCGCTGCCGTGGCCTTCCATGTCCAGCGCGATGTCCGCGTCGGCCCGCACCTGATGGGTGAAGATGCGGCGTTCGAGATACTCGGTGACCTCGGTGTGAACCTTCTGGCGCTGTTCCTTCCAGAAGGTGCCGAAGGGCGCACCGAAGTATTCGGTCACCTCCCACGGCTGATCGCTGTAGGTGATGGTGTTGGTTTGCTCGTCCAACCTCGTCGAGCTGTGGAAGAACTCGTATTCCGCCGCCCCCGGGGCGCTGACGAGGTATCCACCGGCAGGCCGGTCTTCCAACTCCACGTCGCCGGTGTAGGAGGTCGACGCCTCGGGCGCGCCGGGCGCCGGATCGTCATCTCGCGAAAAACGCCGCTTGTAGATGTAGTAGTCGGTGTATTCGTGCACCAAGGTATCGACGGCGCTGGTGAATTGCAGCGCAAGCCCGTCAACGACGTCGTAGTCGGGAATGTCGGAATGGAACCGAGTGAGTTCGCCGGGCTCATTGGTTTCGACCCGGTAGAGCGCGCCGCCGCCAAGCGCCGTGCCCGCGGTGATCTCGGTGGTGAGATAGATCGGCGCGGCGCCGAATGCCGTCGGGTTCAGCACCACGTTCTTGTCGATCAGCCGGATCGTGCCGGTCACCCCGCCCTCGGGGCCGAGATCAATGGTCGAAAACTGCAGGTCTCGCACGCTGTCAGACACCACATCGAGGTGGCCGTATCCATTCGCGGCGATGATCTGGCCGTTGCCGGTCGAAACGATCTTGCCGGAAATCTCGATGTATCCGCCCTTGGTGATGATCGGGGCCACCTCCAGGGTATCGGTGACCGGGTTGTAGTCGACCGCGACATTGCCGGTCATGTGAGCATCGCCGAGGAGTGCCGTGGCGGGGTTCAACCCGACGATCTCGACGTTGGTGCTGTCGGGATCGCTGCCCACCGGCGTGCCGCGCAGGGGCCGGTAGACCGGCACCGGATCGTTCGTCGCCACGATGGAGTTGAGATACGGATCGATCGAGGCGTCGATGGTGAGCGACCAGTCGGTGATGCCCGACCGGATCAGCCCGTTGATGTTGAGCGTATCGGCATAGATGAAGATATTGCCCAGCGCGGTCACCGAACCGCCGGCCTGCAGGTCTGGCAGATCCCGTGTCGGCGGCGGCGGGGTCAAGCCGATCTGATCGGCCCAAACCAGCGCGGTCGACATCTCCCAGCCTTCTTCGACCATGCGGTCGTAGATGATCGTCCAGAAGTCTTCCTGCTCGGCGAACAGATCCTGGTAGAGGCCGCGCGGATCCTGGGTGATGTGGGTCACCGGATCCGATGGCGCGAGGAAGAAATCGCCCCCCGAATCGATCGTCACCGCGCGCGCGTTGATATCGCCGCCGAAGACATAGACACTGCCGTCGATGGTGCTGATCTCGACGTTGCCCTCGAGGTTTTCAACCCGACCGGTCACGTAGATGTCGGCGGTCACTTCCCCGGTCGATGCGCGGGTGTTGCGCAGGATGATGTTCGGCCAGGCCTCGTCGGAATTGCTGGCCAGAAGCGTGTGCTCCGGCACGGCGAGGATGTTGCCGCTGAACGGCTCGATGATATGGGCATCGAGGTCGACAAGATCCTGGATCGTGGTGACCTCGATGCCGTTGAAACGGATGCGCCCGTTGTTCTCGAAGGGAACAGTCAGGTCGGCCACATCGAGGCTGAGGTGCGAGTTGTTGATCACCTCGATCAGCGCGTCGCCCTTGGCGATGATCTCGCCGCTGCCGATCATGTAATCTCCGGCGAGGTTCACATTCCCCCCCGCCGCGCTCACGCCGTCGAGGATCAGGAAGTCGGTCTCGAGCCCGACTGTTCCGGTGCTTTCCAGGAAGGCAAAGCGCGCATTCAGCGCATCAATCTGGGTCGTGAGCGTGTCATACAGTTCCGTCCCCGCCGGGTATTCGTCGCGCAGGGCCTCGAGCTCGGCGATGAAGGCTTCGATCTTGTCGCCGACGACCTGATCAAACGCCAGGGTGTAGGTGATATCGCCCTCGACCACGGTGATCACCAGGTCTTCGGGGCCGTCGACATCCTCGGGATCAACGCCCGGGGCTAGTTCCACCAGCAAGCGCTGCGCCGAGAACGCGCCTGCCTCGACCTCGCCATCAAGGATCAGCCCCGCAGAGCCGCGCACCACCGTTTCGCCGCCTTCGTCCGCAACCGAAACGTCGTTGGTGGTCACCAGCCCGGCGAAGAAATTCGCCACGGCTTCGACGGTTTCATCGAAGGTATCGACCGCCATGCTGTAGGCATAGGGATCGGTGAAGCCCGGCGTGGCCTTGAGGTTGACGTCACCCGCGGCGCGGACGGTCTGGGCCGCGCCGATCTCGATCCGCGAGCCCGCATCAAGCAACGCCAGTGCCTGTGCATCCTCGGCATAGGGCACCACGGTCCGGTTGTAGACCCGCGCCTCGGCGTGCAGCCGCTGCTCCTGCACGCTGCGATCATCGGCACCGGCAAGGATCATGACCGTGCCACGCCGGCTTTCGATCAGCCCGCCGTCGAGATCGATCCGATTGTCATGCTTCAGTTCGGCCGCGCTTTCCGCCTGCGCCCGGCCGGCCACACCGTAGCTGCGCACGAAAGTCTCCGACGACAGCGTTGCATCGGCGAGGGCGGAAACCTCCACGTTACCTTGGGCCAGGATCGTCACGCCATTGAGCGCAACCGTGCCGGTGGCCCGGTCGGCGTCGTTGTCGAGATCTCCGACACGGACTTGCGACACCACCTTTGGCAGTTCCACAAGGCCGCCCATGTCGGCGCTCAGCCGGTCCGTCAGGGTGTAATCGCTGGCCATCGCGATGGTCACCCCGCCGCTGGCCGGGCCGGTCTGGGTCAGGGCCACGCCCGGGCGGATGTCGATCGTCGCATCGCTGTCGACGCCGGTCACCGACCGGAGCGCGGCGCGGTTGTAGCCACCGAAGCTGCCCGTCACGCCGTTGAAGTCGATCGCGCGCTTGGTGAACGTGTTGTCGGACACGATGTCGATCTCAGCTGCCGTCAGGTCGGCGGCGAGCTGGAGGGTGCTGGTGCTGGCAACCGTGTTGGTCTGTTTGGTTGCACCCTTGTCTGCCGCCGACACGGCGAGGCTGTCGGAGTTGCTCTCGAAACTGACGGTGCGCCGGGTGGTGAGCGAGATCGCCTCCGCGGTGACGCTGGCGCCGGTCAGATGCAGCTCCGTTTCGGTGCCGACCGTGAGCTTGTTCCACGAGGCAAAGGCCGTGATGATGCCGCCCCGACCGGCCACTGCGTTGCCGAACAGGTAGCCGTATCCCCCCGAAACCGCCTCGAAGGTTCCGTCGACCACGGCATCCTGCGTGAAATCCATGGCCAGCGCCGCACGGCTCTCGTCGGTGCCGTTGGCAAAGCTGAGGCCGAAGCCGGCAACACCGGCAAAAAAGCCTTTGGAAAGATATTCGAGGTCGGTGCGGTTGCGCGCCTCGAACCGCGCGTCGCCCGCGACATCAAACCCGGCAAAGCTCAGATTCACGTCGACATCGCTGGCGTTGATCGCACGGGCGTTGGAGCCACCGACGCTGGCCGCGGAAACTGTGGTCGAACGGGTCGAGGCAAACACCCGCGCCTGCCCGCCAGACAGTGTATTGTCGGTGGCCAAGAGGTTGAACCCATCGGTGTTGACCGTGGCACCCCGCGCGACGATCTGGGTGCTGGCAAGGCGGCGGGCAATGGCGTTGTTCACCCCGGTCGCGCCCAAGCTGCCGACATTAGCCTTGGCATCGGCGGTGACATCGCCGGCGTTGCTGGCGCGCACGAGTGTTTCGCCGCCAATCAGATTGGCTGTGCCAAGATCAACCAGCACCACGGCGCGATCGCGGGCGTAGGCGTTGGTGGCGCCCACGGCAATGGCCCCGGCCGAGAGCAGATCGACATCCGCCGTGGTGGCCCCCACCCGCTCGGCGGTGATTTCAATGCCACCACGGCCGCGCAATTTGGCGTCGTCCAGCATCACGCCGATCTGGCTGTCGCGGAAGGCGTTGGCATAGGCCACGCCCGCCCCGATCACGCCGATCTGCCCGGCCGTCACCCTGGCGTTGGTCTGCGACGTTTCGGTTGCGCTCAGCAACACCGAGCCGTTCGAAAGGAACTGCGCTCCATCCCCCAGCACGGTGCGCACAACGCGCCCGACCCGCATGTCGACGATCCCGGCGGCAGACGCGATCAGCCCACCGGTGCCCGAGATCGCCATGGGATTGCCATCATCCACATCCGCCACCGAACGCACCGAGATGTCGCCCGTGGTCTGGAACAGCGCATTGTCGCCGATCGTGGCCCGCACCTCGGTCCCCCGCCGCACCAGCGCGACCCCGTGGCTCGCCGCGACGGCCCCGCCCGATACGCCGCCGGCAAGCAGATCGAGGGCGCCCGTCTCCTTCGCCACAACGTCAACCTCTGCCGCGGTCACCCGGGCCTCGTCGCCGACGCGGGCGATGATCGTGTCGCCCTCGGTGCCTTCAAAGCTCCGGGCCAGGCTCGTGGCACGACGCTCGTCGACGATTTCACCGAGGATCGCCTCGATGATCGAATCGCCCGCGCCAATGGCCCAGGTTTCGGTATCGCCATCGCCGGACCGATACGGGTCGTTCTGCAGGTCTTCATCAGCCTCCGAGATCGCAGGATCCCAGCTTGGCATGTCTTCATTGTCTTCGCTCACCTGCATCGGGCGGCCGAAGGTCAGAAGGATGCCCGAGCCCTGGAACGAAAACACCCCGCCACCGGCCGCCAGCACCGTTCCCGAAAAGCTGCGGTCGCCATGCGCTTCCACCGTCACCTTGCCGCCAACATCGACAACGGCATCATCGGCGATCTCGGCCAGCACCGCGTTGCGCATCGCGGTCACGGCGCCGGCAGCACCAACCGCAACGCCCGCGCCGGAGGTGGTCATCACCAGCACGTCCTGCCCGTAACTCTGATGCGCGCGCACGGTCACGTCATCGGCGCCAGCGCCGGTTACCGTCGTCAGGCTGCCGATCCGGGCCGTTACGGTCTGGTGCGCCTCGGTGTAGAGCCCCGCCCCGGCGACCCCGACGAGACCGGCGCCGTTGCCGATCACCGCCTGGTTGACCGCAAGAAGGCCCTCGCCGCCGGGCGCATCCACGGCGTTGGCCCGTCCGGCCGGGAGCATCTGCGCCTCGGCCTCGACGGTCAGATCGCCGCCCAGATCAATCTGGACCGCGTCGCTGCGATCCGTCGCGGACACGGTTTCGGCCAGCACTTCGTCCTTGGCGTTGAGGATCACGATGGCGCCGCCGACACCCACGAACCCTGCACCGAGCGTGCCGGCGTTCTGTCGCATCTGTCGCGGGGCGCGGGCGAGGATGTCGATATCACGTCCCGCGGTCAGCGCCGCGTCCTGCGCCTGCGCCACCGTGAGCGACCGCGTGATCCCCAACTGGTGCACGCTGCCGATACCGGCCCAGACACCACCACCGCCGCCGATAGACAGCGTTTTGATATGTTCCGGCGTGACCGCCTCGACGGCAATGTCGCGCCCGGCCTCGACATCGGCTTCGTGGATCAGCGCCTGCGTCGTCTTCGCGATCAGGAAAGCTTCGTTCAACGCACCGACGCCGGCGGTCGCGCCGAAACTCACCGTCGCAGAGACGGTTTGAATCCGCGTCGAATTCCCGGCGAAGACGTCGACATCGGCGGCGCTTGCCACATCCGCGCCATCGGCGATCTCGGCCAGCACGTTGTCCTTGATCAGCATGATCGGAACCTGGGCGCCGATCGACAGCCCCAGCGACAGCGCGCCCGTCACGGTGAGGGTGTTGAACTCGGTCGCGGTGTCGGCCACCACCGCCACGCCGTGGCGAGTGACCGTTTCGCGTTCGAGCCATGTCTCGCCGCTCTCGCTGCGGCCGAACGTCTGGACCCCGTCGCCGGCACCCGGCGCGGCGTTTGCCGTCACGCTCGCATCACGGATCGCGGCTTCGACAGTGGACTTGGAATCGATCAGCGCCACCGACACACCGATCGCGATACTGCTGCTGATCGCAATCGAGCCATTGATCTGGTCGAAGGCCCCGAAGAAGGTCTCGTCGGCGCCGCCGACCGAATCGAGCCGGCCGCCGTTCAGCGCCTCGACCAGAACGCTGTCGCCGGCGCGGATCGTAGCGTTGTCGATGAGCGCGGTGACCACATCGCTCTTCGAGGTGATCGAGGCCGACCCCATAACGGCCGCGCTGCCGCCATAGCCGCCCCCGGCCCCGGAGGCGACAACGCCTGTGTTGTTATCGGCGCGCACGGCCACATCGCCGCCGGCATCGACGTCGGCCTCTTCGATCTTCGCCGTGGTGAAGCCCTTGTCCACCGCCAGGCCGAGCGCCCCGCCGACGCCCACGGTTGAGGCGATCGTCACCTGGTAGGCAAGCCCCGCCAGCTCCTGGCTTCGCTTCGCGTCCAGCGTCACATCGCCCGCGGCGGACACATCGGCGCCGGTCTCGATCAACGCATCAACCGCAGCACGCGACAGGTTTACACCGTTTGCCGCCGCCACCGATGTCGCACCCGTCGACGCCGCCCCGGCGAAACCGATCGCGATGCCGCGGGTGTCATCACGCGCGCCGAGGTGGACGCCGCCGCTCCCAGCCTCAACCGAAGCCTGATCCGCGATCCGCGCCTGCGTGCGCGCATGGGTTTCGTTCAGCGCCAGCGTGCCGCCAAAGCCCCAGTCGGTGCCCACGGCCAGCACCCCGGCAATCGACCAGAGCCGCCCGTCCGAGAGGGTATCGACCGACAGGCCACCGGTCTTAAGCAGGCCCGCGCCGACAACCTGGCCGCGCACAAGCTGCGCCTGCCGGGTGATCGCACCACCGGCCCCGATCGGGTTCGAGGCATAAGACACCCCGACCGATGCGGTCATCACCCGGTTCAGCGCCTCGGCCGACAGCATCGTGTCGTCGGCAACGGTCGTCACCCCGGCATCATTGAGGTCGAGCGTGGCATCGACGACACCGCCGACACGCGCCCAGCTCAGGCCGATGCCCAGTGCGATCTCGAGATCTGACCCGCCGCCGCTGTCACCACCGTCACCACCGTCGCCACCATCACCACCAGCACCGCCGTCGCCGCCGTCGCCGGCAGTCGGCGCGCCGGCCGCATCCTCGCTCGCCGCACCGCCTTCGCTGTCAGAGCCGGCGTCGACCTCCTTGCTCTCGTCCTCGGTATGTTCGCTTTCCGGCGCGGCGGGGCGCTTGGTCACCCGGAATTTGCCGGTCACCGGGTCGCGCGACACGGTGAACATATCGAGGAAGAAGTTGGCGATCCCAAGGTCGACCTGCAGGGCCATCTGCCCGGAAATCGCATCGGCCTCGCGGGCATCGACAGCATCGAGCATCAGGTCGCGGCCGATAGTCACCCGAGCCTGGTCGATGTCGAGCCGGGCTTCGGTCAGGGTTTCACGCGTCAGGTCCAGCTCGGCAACGTCAATCCCGGCAAAATCCGAGACGAACCCCGCGCCTGCGTTGTAGGCGCTTTCAATCATGTCGCGCAGCAGCACCCCGCGCTCGTCACCGTCAACCTGCGGCAGCTCATCCGAACGCTGGCCGAAATCGACGTAGCTGAACGACCCGACACCGGCGAAGCTGCCGCTCACCGTCACCCCGATACCAACCTGGAGCACCTCCGTGGCGTCGGAAGCGCGCAGCGCCACATCGCGGCGGCTGGTCAGCGGAGCCGCGCCAGTGATCCGCGCCGCGGTCACGCCTTGGAACCGGAAGATGCCCGCGCCGAGACCAACGCCGCTGTCGGCCCGGTTCAAGCCGCCCTGAATCCCGAGATAGGAATCCGTGCGGGTGGCGGTCAGGCGGATGCTGGCGGCCGAGTCCAGCTCGGTGTCCACCGCTTCGGCGATGACGTCACGCGAGATGCCGGTCCAGACGATATTGGCGAGCCCGGCCACCGGGCCGCCGCCACCGTCACTGAGATCGAACAGATCGGCGGCGGCGGCGGCATGGCCAAGAACCACGTTCGACGACTTGATCGCCGAGGTGGCGGCGAGGGCGATGTCGCCGACTCGGGTTTCAACCAGTCCGCCGCTCGTGCGCGCGATCACATCACGCCGGTAGAGGTTCACCGCAAGGCCACCCGAAATGCCAATGCCGGCGTTCTCGGCATAGCCGTTGGCAAAGACATCATGCACGGTCGCCTCATGTGCGATCACCGTGGCGGAGTCGGCATAGAGGCGGGTGTCGCGGATCTCGGCGCGGGTGGCGCCGCGCCCGCGCAGGATCGCGGTGATCACGTCGACGCCGAATTCTGAGGTGCCATCGCGCGCGGCGATGGACTTGAGCAAGGTTCCGGTCTCGGCCCGCACAACCGTTGCCCCGGTGCGCAGCGAACTCCCCGTCACCTCCGCAATGACGTCCGAATTGTAGGTCGTTACCGCGACACCGACCGCGCCTGCGAATTGGCCCGCCGCGGTCACGGCCTCCTGCCGGTTCACCACCGCGGCCGTCTCGTCCGCCATGACGGAAACGGCGCCGCCGCCTTCGACGAGCGCCTCGTCGATCTGCGCCGTCGTCAGCCATTGCGTTGTCAGGATTGACACTGGGATATTGACGGCAAAGCCGCCTTCGCCATCGCCTTCGTTGTTCGAAGCGAGCCCGGTTTTCAGCGCCGCCTCCGCGCCACCCAGCAATTGCGCCGAGACATCCAGCGCGGTGGTGCGGCCGGCAACGACCTCGGCGCGGTCAAGCACCGCTTGCGTGGTCCGCCGGTCGATCAGCGCCACACCGCTGATGCCAAGGCCGAACCGCGATCCGGCGCCTTCGAAGCCGATTTGCCCCCGGGCCATCGCGGCATTGCTGGCCGAGATCGTCACAGACCCGGCGCTCAACGCCGACCGGTCATCTCCGGTGAGCGCGGCGGTGGTCTCCTGCGTGAGCACCGCCACCACCGCCGAAACGCTGATGCCGAAATTCGGGTCATCCCCGACCGCCGCGGCCACGCCGGAAATCGCACGCTCGTTGCGAGCGGCGAGGCTGATCGCATCTGCGGTGACATGCGCCCGGTCGATCTCGGCGCTCACGGTTTCACGCCGGGTGATCTGCGCATAGGTGATCCCGATCCCGACCACGCCAGCCGCGGCCGGCTCTTCCTCTTCTTCTTCGGTGCCGGCCGGGGCATCGGTGCCGCCCCCGTCGCCGCCACCGAGATCCGTCGCTTCGCCCGCAGCTTCGGCGATCAGATCGTCGGTCGTTCCCTCGGCCTCGCCCACCGCCTCGTCGCGTGCCTCTTCGGCAACCTCACGCGCGATCGACCCTGACACCGCGACGCTGGCCCCGGACAGCTCGGCATCGAGCCCGTAGCTCGCGGCTCCGTTCACGTCCGCGATGCTGTTGCGGGCAACGACAACGCTGCGGCCCAGATGAAGCGCCGCCGAGCCGACCAGCGAGAAGGTGCCCCCAGCGCCGCCACGCCCCACCGCACCGGCAAAAAGATCGCCGCTGTCGCGCGCCGTGATCGCAACGTCGCCGCCGCGCACCTGGCGCGTGCCGCTCAGATCGAGCGCATGCACCTCGGTGCGCACCGAGGACAGCGACACCGCCCCGGCAAGGCCGAAACCACCGCCCGTCCCGATTGCCGCGCCGGTGGCCAGCAGGGCGCCGGCCGAGTTCTCCGCCGTGATCGTCATCGCGTCGACGGTGACGGCCGCATCCACGCCAAGCGCCGCGGTGGCCGTGTTGGTTCCCATCGCCCCGGCGAAATCCGCCGCAAGGCCAAACCCGAAGCTCTTGTCGGCGACCTCTTCCTGGCCGGTTTCGTCGCTGGTCGTCTGCTCGCCCAGCGCGTCGGTGTTTTCCTCTTCCCGCCCGCCGGTCAGTCCGCCCGGCAGGGTGATCTTGCCGCGCGTCGGCGCGTCCGGGTCGGTGTCGGTTTGCGGACCGTTGCCGTCTTCGGGCGCGTCGGAATCATCCGGCGCATCCTCCTCAGGATCGTCCGGGGTCAACCCCTCGGCTCCGGCCGAGGCAGCCCCGATGCTTTCGCCACCGGTGCGTGCGGTGAGGGTCAGCGCCCCAAGCTCCAGCGGTGCGCCGACGCTGCCCGCGTCTTCGGCCACCAGTGCCGCGGCGGTCCGCGAGCTGACCAGCGCCTCGGCGTTTCGGTTGGCGAACACCAGCCCGGCGCCCAGCCCGATCGAAACCCGCCCCGCCTGGCTGCCGGCACCGCCAAAGGCAAAGAGCCAGGCCTCGTCCTGCGCCGCCAACGTCGTTGTGCTGTCGACTTCCAGCGGCACCGCGTCACTCAGCAGCGCGCGGGCATTGCCGCGGTAGTCGATGATCCCGACGCCGCCGTTGATCGCGACGTTTTCAGCCCCGCCAAAGGATTTCGCGACTGCCATGCCATGCACGTCATTGAGGGCGTCCAGATCAATCGACACGAGGCTTCCGGTCCCGCCCAACGCGCCGATTTCCGCCGTCGCATCGGCATCGAGCCGCAGGTATTGCACCGCGCCGCCAATGCCGAAACTGCCGATCTCTTTTTCTTTCTCATCACGCGCCGCCTGACGCGCTTCATCGTTGAGCGGCGCATCGGGATCGGTGCCCTCCGGGGGGTCGGTGCCCTCCGGCGCGGGCGCATCGGGGTCAGTGCCCTCCGGCGCGGACGAGCCCGGTGTTTCGGTGTCCGGTGTTTCGGTGTTCGGTGTTTCGGTGTCCGCCTCGGGCGCCTCGATCTTTGCAATCGGGATGTCGCGCAGCGCGATGATGCCGCCGGTATTGCGCGCCGAGAGATCCACCGCCGCTGCATCCAGAACAACGCCATCGGCGATTTCGGCGCGGGTGTCGAGCTTGGCGGTGTGAAACGCAAGGTCGATGGCAAAGCCCGCGCCTGCCGCGCCCTCGGTCCGGTTGAGCACGTTCCACGCCTCGCGATCGACGGTCAGAGCCGGATCGGGCAAGAGATCGTCGCCACCCAGCGCGTCCTCCTCGCCCAATGCGGCGAAGCCGGTGCGGGTCTGGTCCAGGGATGCCTGGAACGCATCGAAGTCGGGCGCCGGCAGGCGGGTGCTGGCACTCAGGTCGAGCGCGCCCACACCGAGCGTTTCGGCCGTCGGGTTGATCTGCGCCAGACTGTCGATTTCCATGTGCCCGTAGGCGAAGGTTCCCACGAAGCCGACGCTCGTATCGTAGCTTCCTGCCTTGGTCGCGGTTTCCTTGCGGTAATTCAGCAGCGCGACATCGGCGCGCACCGACGCCGCGGGGGTCACAAGCCGGGCGCCGGTCAGGTCGAGCGCCCGCGCGGTCGCCGCATCCGTCATCCGCCCACCGACAATCGCCTGCGCGACAGTATCGGTGCGGTCGACATTCACCGCGATGGCAAAGCTGAAGGCGCTCGACGCCTTTTCGTTCTCGTTTCCACCTCCGCCGCCGGCGCCCTCCGTGCCGCCCGCGGGGGCGGTGTTTTCGGTGGTGCCTCCGGCGCGCTCGGTCGAATTGTCTGCCACGTCGGCCAATGCCGAGACCAGCGCCGGGCTGTCGGTGCCGGTGTCGCCGTCCGGATCGGGCGTTTCTGCACCGCCCCGCCGGCCGAAGGGGCTCTTGGGCTGGCTTCGGCCCCCGGCGTCGCCGTCCGGATCTTCGGCCGCCGCATCTTGTTCGATCGCCTCGTCCAGCGCCTCGTCGGTCAAGGGGCCGGTCGTGGTGATCGCGCGGGCCTCATGGCGCGCGGTCGTGTCCGTCGAGGCGATGTTGACCGTGCCTGTCTCCGCAGCCACGTTCCCGCCGACAAAGACCCCGGTATCGGAAGACCCGAGCGAAACGATGCCCGTTCCGGCGAAGGTCAGTTGGGTGCTGTCCGAGGCCAGCGCGCTGAAGCCGAGGTTGCGGGTCGTCGCGGCCGTGATGCCCACGCTGGCGCCGCCAAGGATGTCGGAAGCACCACCGTCGCCGTCAATGACGATCCGGTTCAGCGATTCCCGCAGCGACAGGATGCCGGCGATCTTGAAGCGGCTGTCGCTCTCGACCCGCGCGGCGACCTCCTGCGACTCGCGCACCACGGAATTCACCGTCACCGTGCCGTTGCCCGCAGCCTGCAGCAGGCTGTCGGCAATCTCGACATTCGAGCGCGTGTCGCTCAGGGCGAAGCTCAGCCCGATCGTGCCAGCCCCGGCGTCGATATTCGTCGTGGTCGCGGCGGTGGAGGACACGTGGATTGCGCCAGCGCTGTTTTCGTCCGCGACCCCGGCGACCGCCGCGGAGCGGTCGGCAACCACGAAGCTGTCGCGGATGGTCACCGACGACGTGGCCGCAACAACCGACGGTGCGATCGCGATGCTGACCCCCGCCCGGCCGCCGCCGCGCTGCTTTTCCTCTGGAGAACCACTGCCCTCCGGGCTAGGGGCGGGCGCCTTGTCGGGCGTCTCCGGCGCCTCCTCGCTACCCTCTTCCGGCGCCTCGGCCTGAAGCGCGGCATCGGTGAACTGGTCGGCCACCTTTTCCATCTGTTGACCGCCCGAGGCCTCAGCCCCCGCGCTGTCACGCGAGGCGAAGACAACGACGTCGCTAACCGGCGCGGCTTCGGCGATGATATCGACTTGCCGCCCGAAGGTGTTCTCGGAGCAAATGGCGTCGATGCAGGTGTAATCCTCGCCCGTGCCCTCCTCGAACCAGCCGTCTCCCTCCTCGAAACCGCCCTCTTCACCCCAGTCCTCCTCGCCGCCCTCTTCGCCACCGAAGTCGAAAACATATCCGTTGGTGACGTTGGCATTGTCGAGCAGCGTCTCCGCGGTGGCGTTGAACTGGTTGAAACTCGCGCTGATCGCGACGCCCCAGGCATCCTCGGCATGACCGACGCGCCCGGTCACGAGCAGGTCGAAGGCGCTGGTATCGACCGCCGAGATCGTGGTGATGCCATTGCCGGTCTCGGCCTCGTCTTCATAGACGAAAACATCACTGTTGATGACACGGGTGCGGGTTTCGTGGTCGAGGAGCGAAAGGCCGAAGCTGCCGGTGATCCCGACACCATCGACCGCCGAAGCATTCACCGCGCTGGCTTGGCCATAGGCGACATCGGTCAGCGCGGCGAGCGTGATCTTTTGCTCGAACTCGGTGGAAATCTCGGCATCCTGGACAAGGATCTCGGTGACCGTGTCACCAAAGCTCGCTGCGAAATCGCCGGCGAAAGAGAAGGTCTTGGTTTCCTCCGGAGCACCGCCGCCACCGCCGCCGCCACCGCCGCCACCGCCGGAGCCGGAACCGCCGCCGCCCATCGCCGCGGCCACATCGCCGGCGGACGCGCCAAACAGCGCGCCATCGAGGTCGACGACCGGATCGCTTTTCTCGGTTATCGGGGTCTCCGGCTCGGCATCGGGATCGGCATCGGGATCGGCGTCGGGATCGGCGTCGGGATCGGCATCGGTTGTCGGGGTCTCAGCTTCCGCATCATCCTCGGGCGTCGTGTCGCGTGCCGAGGCGGTGCCCGCGGCAAGCATAACCCCGGTCGTTTCGGCCAGAACAGCGATCGACCCGTTCGTCAGCAGCGTCGGCGTCGTCACCTCCGCCCGTGTCTGGCGGTCGGTCAGGT
>JANTFS010000042.1 GCA_024763335.1 Paracoccaceae bacterium
GGCGCGGCCGATCCGGTGCCGGTGCGCTACACCACGCCGATGCCGAGCGCGCAGGTGAAATCGGCGGTGCTGCTCGCCGGGCTGAACGCGCCGGGGCAGACCGTGGTGATCGAGAAGGAGGCCACGCGCGACCATACCGAGCGGATGCTGGCGGGGTTCGGGGCCGAGATCACGGTGGAAGACACGGACGAGGGCCGGGTAATCACCCTCACCGGGCAGCCCGAGCTTAGGCCGCAGGAGATTGCCGTGCCGCGCGACCCGTCGTCGGCGGCTTTCCCCGTCTGTGCGGCGCTGATCGTCGAGGGATCGGACGTGCTGGTGCCCAACATCGGGCTTAACCCGACGCGCGCGGGGCTGTTTGACACCTTGCGCGAGATGGGGGCGGAGCTGACCTATGAGAACCCGCGCGAGGAGGGCGGCGAGCCGGTGGCTGATCTGCGCGCGAAGTTCTCGCCCGAGATGAAGGGCATTCGCGTGCCACCTGAGCGGGCCGCGAGCATGATCGACGAATACCCGGTTTTGAGCGTTGTCGCCGCCTTTGCGACGGGCAAGACCGAGATGGTTGGCGTCAAGGAACTTCGGGTCAAGGAAAGCGACCGGATCGACGCGATGGCGCGGGGGCTTGAGGCCAACGGCGTGCGCATCGACGAGGGTGACGACTTCATGGTGGTGCACGGGATGGGGCCGGGGGGCGTGCCGGGGGGCGGCACGGCGGCGGCGCGGCTCGACCACCGGATCGCGATGAGTTTCATGGTGCTCGGGATGGCCGCGCAGAAGGCGGTGAGCGTCGACGACGGCGCGCCGATTGCCACGAGTTTCCCCGGGTTCGAGCCGCTGATGGCGGGGCTCGGGGCCCGGGTCGAGCGGGCCAACCGGTGAGCCTGCGCCGCGCCTTCTGGTTCAGCCTCGCGCTGGCGGTGTTGGGCATGGCGGCGATCGTGTTCTGGACCGGGCCGAAGGTGGCTGCCGGGGGGCTTGAGCCCTTCGATCCGCGCACGCAGGGCTATTCTTTCGACGAGGCGGTGGCGATCCTCACGGCGCAGACACCGGAGGGGCGGGCGGCCTATCTCGGGCCGCAGCGGATTGCCGACACGGTCTTTCCCATCGGCCTTCTTGGCGTTCTGGCGCTTGGCACTTTCGCGGCGTTCCGGCGCTGGTCGGTGGGGTTTGCGGCGATCGTGGCGCTGGTGCCCTTGGGCTATTTCGTCTTCGACATGCTGGAGAATGCGGCCGTGGCGGGGCTCTTGCGGGCCGGGCCGGGGGAGGTGACGCCCGAGGCTGTGGCCTGGGCCAGCTCGGCCACGATCTGGAAGTTCCGGCTGGTCAACGCGGCGTTGGCGCTCTTTGCCTTTGGCTGGCTGGCGCGCGGGGTGGCGCGCGGGCTGGGGCGCTAGGGATGCCGCGCGCGGGGCATCTGCTTGCGCTCTTTGGCGCGCTGACGCTGGCAGGCCTGCTGGCGATGCGGCTCTGGACCCAGCCGCTGATCGAGGCGGGCGGGCAGATGATGCCCGACTTGCGGATGAACGGCTATACGCCCGACGAGCTGCGGGCCTTCTTCGCGGTCTTGAGCGATGAGGGCCGCGCGGCCTATCTCGGGCCGCAACGGCTGCTCGACACGGCCATGCCGGTTTCGCTTACGGTTTTTCTGGGGCTCCTGATCTACTGGCTGGTGCGGCGCTGGTCGTGGCATCTGGGCGTGGCGTTGGCGCTTGTGCCGCTGGTCTATTTCGCCTTCGACATGCTGGAGAATGCGCAAGTCGCGGCGATCTTGCGGGCGGGCGCGGTGAATGACACGATGGCCGAGGCCGCCAGCCGCTACACGGTGGGCAAGGCCGAGGCTTTGCGCGGGGTCGTGGCGGTGGTGCTGCTGGCGCTGGCGGCGCGGGCGGGCGAATTGGCGCTGGGCCGGGGCACAACGAAGAGCAGGAAAGCGATGAGTTTCACGGTGGCAATCGACGGGCCGGCAGCGGCGGGCAAGGGCACGGTCTCGAAGGCGGTCGCGGCGCATTTCGGCTTTGCGCATCTCGACACCGGGCTGCTCTACCGCGCGGTGGGCAAGAAGGTGATCGAGGGGGCGGACCCGGTCGAGGCGGCGCGGACGCTGACCGCAGAGGACCTGCAAGCCGAGGGTCTGCGCACCCCGGACGTGGCGCAGGCGGCGAGCCGGGTGGCGGTGCTGCCCGAGGTGCGCGCGGCGCTGGTGGATTTCCAGCGCGCCTTTGCCGCTCGTGCGGGGGGCGCGGTGCTCGACGGGCGCGACATCGGCACGGTGATCTGTCCCGAGGCGCAGGCGAAACTGTTCGTCACCGCCAGCCCCGAAGTGCGGGCCGAGCGGCGTTATCTTGAGCTGGTCGAGCGCGGCCACGAGATCAGCCGCGATGAGGTGCTCGCGGACGTGAAGGCGCGCGATGCACGCGACAGCGAGCGCGCAACGGCACCGCTGAAACCCGCCGAGGATGCCGTGGTGATCGACACCTCGCAGATGTCGATCGACGAGGCGGTTGCCGCGGCGGTGGCGGCGGTGGAAGCGCGGCGTCAGGGCGTATCGGCGTAGCCCAGCATCTCGAAATCCGGCTCGTAGAGCGCCCGAATGATCGCAAGGTCATCGCGGGTGAGATCGGCGAGCGTGGCACGCGGCGTGGAGCGGTTGGCATGCGGGATCGGGGCACGCAGCCCGGTCTGGGCGCGGATCTCGGGCTCGGCGGTGGCAAGCTCTTCGAGGCGGTAAGTCTTGTCGAGGATCGGCGTGCCCTGCGCGTCGATGATGAAATCGACCTGCGGGCGCAGGAAGTAATACCGCGCGTCGGGGTCGTCGGGCGTGTCGAAGGCCCGCGTCAGCGTTCTGTGCACGAAGGCCGAGAGCGTCTGGCGCGGGTTGAGGTAGTGGTAGAACGACAAGACGCGCGAGAACGGCGAGCGCACCAGCGCGAAGGTGAAGTAGGCGTCGAACAGCTCTTGGCTCAGGTAGTGGCAGGCGACGTAGTCGCGCGCGAGCAGGTGGGCAAGGCGCGGCGGGCCGAGGCTGGGCTGATCGTTGGGGCGCAAAAGCAGCGGCGCGCGTTCTTTCCACGAAAGCCCGAGGTCGGCGAGAAAGGCCGATTCGATGCTTTGCCCCCCGCATTTGGGGATATGGACAAAGACTGTCTTGTGCGAATGAGAGATCATGCCGGTGGCCTCGGGGTTTGGCGCGACCATAGCAACCGCAGGTGGCGAAAGGAATCCCTCCGGCGCGCCGGGGTGCAGGCTAGCCGTGCCCGGTGGCCTTCTCGTTCATCTCGCGGATCTTCAGGCCGAGATCCTGCGACAGCCCTGCCTCGAAGGCGTTCCAGATGTCGGGGTCGCTCTTGCGATAGTCACGCATCTTGATCGAGGGGATGATCCAGTAGCGGGCCGCGGATTTCACCGTCGCCGTGGCCGAGGCCGGCGCGTTGTGGAGCAGCGACAGCTCGCCGACGAAATTGCCCGGGTGGCATTGGCCGATCTGCTGGCCGTCGCAGGTGATGTCGACCTCGCCTTCGCTGAGATAGACCAGAAACAGCACCGGCTTGTCCTGCTCGGTGAGCACCGTGCCCGGCTTGCCGGTGATCCACGTGCCTTCGGACAGAACCTTTCGCGCCTGACTGGGTTTCAGCGTCGGCAGGTAGCGGTCGAGAAACGCCTGTTCTTCCGGCGAGAAGGATGCCCGGCTGTTTTCGCGCCAGTCGACGCCAAGCCGAAACAGCACCGCAAGGAGAAGCGCGGTCTGCCAAAACAGCGCCGTGGGCGATTGCAGCCAAAGCAGATTGTAGACGATGGCCAGAAGCGCGGAGGCAAGCACCAGCAGCCGGAGCCGATCCATCGACCGCATCAGCAAGGCGATCACCAGCAGCAGGCTGGCCAGATGCCCCAAAGCTTCCGTCAGAAAATACGCCGTGGTCAGATCGCCATCCATCGCGTCACTACCTTTACCGCCCGATCCGCAGGCATGGACCGGTCACCGAGTCCGCGCGAGTATAGGAGTGGCGCGGAAACAGGAAAAGCCTTGCCTTGTTGGTGGACGGTGGCTATATCCGCCTCCGTCGACAAGGCAAAAAACGCCACGATGCAGAAATGGAGCAGGGTCGGGTATCCGGCCCTCTTTGTTTTTCGCTATGCGCAGCCCTTGTCGGGAACCCGATGAAAGACCGGCGGAGACAACCGCCTGGCCCGAATAGTGACTGAAAAGGAAACTGAAACCGTATGTGCGCTAAAGCGACCATGGAGGAATTCGAAGCCCTCCTCAACGAAAGCTTCGAAATGGACACCCCCGAAGAGGGCTCTGTCGTCAAAGGCAAGGTGATCGCCATCGAGGCGGGCCAAGCCATCATCGACGTGGGCTACAAGATGGAAGGCCGCGTCGATCTGAAAGAATTCGCAGAACCCGGCGAGGCCCCCAAGGTGGAGGTCGGCGACGAGGTGGAGGTGTTCCTCCGCGCGGCCGAGAACGCCCGTGGCGAAGCGGTGATCAGCCGCGAGATGGCCCGCCGCGAAGAAGCCTGGGACCGTCTCGAAAAGGCCTATGCCGACGATGCCCGCGTCGAAGGCGCGATCTTCGGCCGCGTCAAGGGCGGCTTTACCGT
The DNA here is from genome assembly GCA_024763335.1 of Paracoccaceae bacterium. Lineage (GTDB taxonomy): Bacteria > Pseudomonadota > Alphaproteobacteria > Rhodobacterales > Rhodobacteraceae > Sinisalibacter. The sequence goes on from JANTFS010000042.1 coordinate 4,599, forward strand.
CGACCTCGGCGGTGCCGTGGCCTTCCTGCCCGGCAGCCAGGTTGACGTGCGCCCGGTGCGTGACGCCGGCCCCCTCATGGGCCTCAAGCAGCCGTTCCAGATTCTCAAGATGGACCGCCGCCGCGGCAACATCGTTGTCTCGCGCCGCGCGATCCTCGAAGAGAGCCGCGCCGAGCAGCGTGCCGAGGTCATTGCCAACCTCACCGAAGGCCAGACGGTCGAAGGTGTGGTCAAGAACATCACCGAATACGGCGCCTTCGTCGATCTCGGCGGTGTCGACGGCCTTCTGCACGTCACCGACATGGCCTGGCGTCGCGTGAACCACCCCTCCGAGATCCTGTCGATCGGCGAGACCATCAAGGTTCAGGTCATCAAGATCAACAAGGAGACCCACCGCATCAGCCTCGGCATGAAGCAGCTGCAGGAAGACCCGTGGGATCTTGTCGCTGCCAAGTATCCGATCGGCTCGGTGCACAAGGGCCGCGTCACCAACATCACCGACTACGGCGCCTTCGTGGAGCTGGAGCCCGGTGTCGAGGGCCTCGTGCACGTCTCGGAAATGTCGTGGACCAAGAAGAACGTCCATCCCGGCAAGATCGTCTCGACGAGCCAGGAAGTCGACGTCATGGTGCTCGAGATCGACCCGGCCAAGCGCCGCGTCTCGCTCGGCCTCAAGCAGACCCAGCGCAACCCGTGGGAAGTCTTTGCCGAGACGCACCCGGTGGGCACCGAGGTCGAGGGCGAGGTCAAGAACATCACCGAGTTCGGCCTGTTCATCGGCCTCGATGGCGACATCGACGGCATGGTGCACCTGTCCGATCTGAGCTGGGATCAGCGCGGCGAAGAGGCCATCCAGAACTACCGCAAGGGCGATATCGTCAAGGCGGTTGTCTCGGAAGTCGACACCGAGAAGGAGCGCATTTCGCTCTCGATCAAGGCGCTTGAAGGCGATCCCTTCGCCGAGGCCGTGGGTGGCGTGAAGCGCGGTTCGATCATCACCGTCGAGGTGACGGCGATCGAAGACGGCGGCATCGAGGTGGAATACGACGGGCTGAAGTCGTTCATCCGCCGTTCCGATCTGTCGCGCGACCGTGCCGAGCAGCGTCCCGAACGCTTCCAGGTGGGCGACAAGGTTGATGTCCGCGTGACCAACGTGGATTCCAAGTCGCGCCGCCTTGGCCTTTCGATCAAGGCCCGCGAGATCGCCGAAGAAAAGGAAGCCGTGCAGCAATACGGCTCGTCCGACTCGGGTGCCTCGCTGGGCGACATTCTCGGCGCCGCGCTCAAGGGCGACGAATAAGCCACGGCGCAGCAGATCTGAAAGCGGCCCCGGAGCGATCCGGGGCCGCTTTTCTTTTCTGCACGCCCGGCTGGGGGCCGGGAAAACCGGCAATCACGACGCGAGATCGCGGCCCGAATCAACGCGAGGGTGATGGTGGATTTGTCGCCCCCCAATGCGCCAAGCGCGGGTTGAGAATGTGTAAGGGGCCGGTTTTGCGGCAAAAAACAGCCCAGTTTGCCCGCAAAACACCCCGCTGCCGCATGCCAGCCGGTTTCCCGGTGGGATGTTTGGCCCTATAGTCTCGGGGAAGCGGCGCACGCCCGCAGATGCGCCGAGCCGCACAACGGGGGGTTGGATGATCCGGTCGGAATTGATCCAGAAGATCGCGGACGAGAACCCGCATCTTTATCAGCGCGACGTCGAGCGCATCGTAAACACGGTTTTTGAAGAAATCATTGAAGCCATGGCGCGGGGCGATCGGGTCGAACTGCGTGGCTTCGGGGCATTCTCGGTGAAAAAGCGCGACGCCCGCGTCGGCCGTAACCCGCGCACCGGCGAAGCGGTGCAGGTGGAAGAGAAGCACGTGCCCTTCTTCAAGACCGGCAAATACCTGCGGGACCGTCTGAACGGGAAGTCGTGAGGCCGCCAAATGCGTTATGTCCGATATGCCTTTCTGGCCGCGCTTGCGGTCATTCTGATCACCGTGGCCTTGGCCAACCGCGAGGTTGTCGTGCTACGCCTCTTGCCCGAGGAGCTGGCCGGTTTCCTCGGGTTTAGCTGGCAGGTCCCGATGCCGTTGTTCATCATCATCTTCCTTGGCATCATCGCCGGCATCATGATCGGCTTCATCTGGGAGTGGCTGCGCGAATACAAGCTGCGCGCCAAGGGAAAGCGGGCTGAACGTGCCGCGGTGGCCCTGTCTAAGGAGGTCCAGACCCTCAAGGAAAAGAGCGCCAAGCCCGGCGACGATGTGCTGGCGCTTCTGGAAGATGCGCGCTAAGGCGCTGGCATGAGTGACATCCGTGTGAAGATCTGCGGGCTGACCCGGCCCGAACACGTGCGGGCCGCCGTCGAGGCCGGGGCGGGCTATATCGGCTTGGTCTTCTTCCCGAAATCGCCGCGCAACCTTGATCTGGAAACCGCCGCGGCTCTGGCGCTGGAGGTGCCGCCGGGGGTTGCCAAGGTGGCGCTCGTGGTGAACCCGGATGACTCGCAGCTTGACGAGATCACGGCCCGAGTGCCCGTCGACATGATTCAGCTCCACGGCGCGGAAAGCCCCGCGCGGGTGGCCGAGATCCGGGCGCGCTATGGCTTGCCGGTGATGAAGGCCGTGGGCATCGCCGATGAGGCCGACGTGGCCCGGATCGACGACTACATGCCGGTGGCTGACCAGATCCTCGTTGATGCCAAGCCACCGAAGGAGGCCGATCTGCCCGGCGGCATGGGCGTGCCCTTCGACTGGCGGCTGATCGCGGGCCGGCACTGGGCGAAGCCGTGGATGCTGGCAGGCGGCCTGACGCCGGGCAACGTGGCTCTGGCGGTGAAGCTGACCGGCGCGCGGCAGGTTGACGTTTCCTCAGGGGTAGAGCGCGCCCCGGGCGAGAAAGACCCGGACCTGATCCGCGCCTTCATCAAGGCGGCTCACGGCGGTTAACCGGGCGTTTACCGTGTTCGGGCAAGGTGGGGTCATGTCTCGCCTGCCGGAAAAGATCGACCCGCAGAAATGGATCGCCAGCGTGTTCGCCTCGCGTGATGCCCGCAGCGGCGGCGTGTTTAAGCGGCAGGTTTGTGACGTCGAGCGGATCACGGGGCGCGAGGCGTTTCTGGCCGAAGTCGAGCGGCGGGGTTGGCAGGCGCTGGAAAACGGCCGTCATTTCATCGTCTGCTGCAACGCCCAGCCGATTCGCCGGGTGCGAAGTGGCGGCTCGCCCGCGCGCGCGGGCGAGCAACGCGGGCGCGCGCCCGCGTCGGCGCTTGCCCTGCGTGGCGCCAGCGATTAGGACATTCCCGACCAACCGGGAGCGCAGACCATGGCCGACGATCTTTTCAATTCCTTCATGACGGGCCCGGACGAGAAGGGCCGGTTCGGCATCTTTGGCGGACGCTTCGTCTCCGAAACGCTGATGCCGCTCATCCTCGATCTCCAGGCGGAATATGAGCGGGCCAAGGACGACGCGGAATTCTGGGCCGAAATGGACGATCTCTGGGAGCACTACGTCGGCCGACCAAGCCCGCTCTACTACGCCGAACGCCTCACCGAGCATCTCGGCGGTGCCAAGATCTATCTCAAGCGCGATGAGCTCAATCACACCGGCGCACACAAGATCAACAACGTGCTCGGCCAGATCATTCTCGCCCGCCGCATGGGCAAGACCCGGATCATCGCCGAGACCGGCGCCGGCCAGCATGGCGTGGCCACCGCCACCGTCTGTGCCAAGTTTGGCCTGCAATGCGTCGTCTACATGGGGGCGCATGACGTCGAGCGGCAGGCGCCCAACGTGTTCCGGATGAAGCTTCTCGGCGCCGAGGTGGTTCCCGTCACCTCCGGGCGCGGCACGCTCAAGGACGCGATGAACGACGCGCTGCGCGACTGGGTGACCAACGTGCGCGACACGTTCTACTGCATCGGCACCGTTGCGGGCCCGCACCCCTATCCGGCGATGGTGCGCGATTTCCAGTCGATCATCGGCAAGGAGGCCAAGCAACAGATCCTCAAGGCCGAAGGCCGGCTCCCCGACACGCTCATCGCCGCAATCGGCGGCGGTTCGAACGCGATGGGGCTGTTCTACCCCTTCCTCGATGACAAGGATGTGGAGATCATCGGCGTGGAAGCTGGCGGCAAGGGGGTGAACGAGAAGGTTGAGCATTGCGCGTCGCTCACCGGCGGGCGGCCGGGCGTGCTGCACGGCAACCGCACCTACCTGCTTCAGGACGATGACGGCCAGATTCTCGAGGGCTATTCGATCTCGGCGGGGCTCGACTATCCCGGCATCGGCCCGGAACACTCCTGGCTGCACGATGTCGGCCGCGCCGAATACGTGGCCATCACCGATGCCGAGGCGCTCGAGGCGTTCCAGCTCCTGTGCCAGACGGAGGGGATCATTCCCGCGCTCGAGCCGTCACACGCGCTGGCCCATGTGATGAAGATCGCGCCCACCTTGCCGAAGGACCATATCATCGTGGCCAACCTGTGTGGCCGGGGCGACAAGGACATCTTCACCGTGGCCAAGGCGCTTGGGACCGACATGTCGGGGCTGGCCTGAGCGCCATAAACTCAGGTTTATGGGCTTACGCGGCTGGTTTAATCCGGGGGCGATAAACCTCCGATCAATGGTTTTCCCGCAGTGATTGCGGATGTTGCAAGGCACCGGCCCGCATTGGCCGACTTTGCACATGAACCAGATCAAGGGACACAACCATGCATCTCAAGAGCCTTCTTCTCGCCTCCGCGGCCGCGAGCCTTATCGGAACCGCAGCCTTTCCCGCCGACCAGGCCGTGATTGACCGGATTATCGAGCAATTCAAAAGTGAGGGGCTGCCCTACACCAAGATCGAGATCAAGCACTCGAATTCTTCCGTTCAGGTCGAGGCAATCGCGCCGGGCCTGAAGGTCGAGCGGGTCTATGATGCCGACGGCAATTTGAAGAAAGAAGAAGTGCTGTCGGAAGACGGCAAGGTCGAACGGACGTTCAACCCCGATGGCACGATCGCCCGGGAGGAGACGGCGGCTGCCGACGATGACGAGCTCGACGACTTGAATGACGATGACGGCGATGACGATCATGATGACAATGGCGACGATGATCATGATGATGACCGCGACGACGATCACGGCGACGACGATCACGATGATGACAGCGACGACGACCACGATGATGACAGCGGCGACGATGACGGCGACGATGACGGCGGCGACGACGGCGGCGATGATGACGGTGGCGATGACGATTGAACCGACGTTGAAAACCGGGCCGGTTGATTGCCGGCCCGGGACACGGCACTCTGTGGTCGTCCGATGAAGGTAAAGATGAAACCGAACGTGATCCGCGCGGGGCTTCTGGCCCTCTCGATCTTTCTTGCCCCGGCTCCGGCCGCGGCTGACGGGATTCAGGATGCGATCGTGGCGCAACTCGCCGATCAGGGCTTCACCCATGTCCGCGTTTCGAAGACATTTCTGGGCCGCGTCCGGCTCTATGCAACCTCGCCAGACTATACGCGGGAAATCATCCTCAACCCGCGAACCGGCGAAATCTTGCGTGACTACTGGGTGGCGGTCGACGAGCGTGGCGGCGGCCATGACGACGATGGCGGTGGGCATATCGTGTCACCGGGCGGGTCGTCCGGCTCCGGCTCCGGTTCGGGCGGCGACGACGATTACACCGATGACGGCCACGAAAGCGACGGCGACGGCGACGAACCCGAAGACGACGAACCCGATGAGGAAGATGAACCGGAGGAACCGGAAGAACCGGAAGACGAGCCGGAGGAACCGGAGGATTCCGGAGATGATGGCGGCGGGGACGATGAAGGAGATGACGATTGATGCCGGCGTGTTCGGCCCCGGCGCTCCGGCGAGTGCCTGAGGGCGACTTCGGCGTGGCTGGAGCCCTTCGCCATGCGTGACCGGGCGATCATCCTGGTCGCCCTCGTGGTTCAGGCCGTTTGCGCGTTTTTCTTCATCGGCAACATTTTCTCCGCCTATGTCGGCTTTCGCACCGAGCCGATCGCGTGGCAGCTGCGCGAGATCATCGAGATTGGCGCCGGGGTTGGCTTGTTGCTCGGGTTCGGCCTCGGGGCCTTCGCCCTGCATCGTTCCCGGCAACGGCACCGGCGCGCGGAATCGCAATTGCGGGCCGCCTCGGGCGCCTTCATGGAGCTTGTCGAGGATGCATTCGACAACTGGCGGCTGACCCCGGCGGAGCGCGATGTGGCGCTGTTTGCAATCAAGGGGTGCTCCACCGCCGAAATTGCCGCCCTGCGCGGCACGTCGGAGGGCACGATCAAGGCGCAGACCAACGCGATCTATCGCAAGGCCGGCGTCAGCGGGCGCAGCCAGCTTCTCGGGGTGTTCATCGAGGGGTTGGTGGATGTTGCCCCGCCTCTTGAAGCCGAGTTGCGCGACGCGGGCAAAACGACGCAAAAGCCGCGGGCCGAGGAGCCCGCCTAACGGCGCGGCCGGGTTTCGCGCATCACCGCGGTGATCGACTGAAAGACGGGGTGTTCGCCGATCTCTTCGATTTTCACCGGCGCACGGCGGCGCCAGTTGGGATGTTCGTCGAGCGTGCCGGGCACGTTGGTCTGCGCGGCCGGTCCGACGAGATCGGCAAGGCGCACGCCGGCGAGGAGGCTCGGGGTATCGGCGAGAAACCGGTAGGCGGCGGCGAGCACGCGGGCCGGCAGATCCGTGGCTTGCCAATCGGTCGCGTCGGCGGGCAGCTCGCCGCCGTCGATGAAGGCATTCACCAGCGCGATCCGCTCATTGGCGCGGCGGTGCTCCTGCGCGGTGGCAAGGTCGGGGGCGATGAGGCCGAAGTCCCGCCGGGCGGCAATGTCCTCGCCGCGCCACCAGCCCGCCAGTGTCGGGAGGTCGTGGGTGGAGATGCAGGCGAGCGCCTTCTTCGGATAGGTCGAGCTGCGGGTGAAGAGGCCCCAGGCCTGTTCGAAATACAGGATGCGGTAGGCAAGGATGTTGGCGGCCTGCAAGGCTTCGCGAAAGCCGTCCGGCACGTAGCCGAGATCTTCGCCGATCATCACCGAGCCATGGCTCACGCTTTCCTCGGCCACCACGCGCAGCATGTCGGCGAAAGGGTAGGCCATGTGCGCGCCGGCGGAGGCGGGTTTGCCCTCGGGGATCAGGAAGAGTTGCCGCAGCACCATCGCGTGATCGATCCGCAGCGCGCCGGCATGGTCGAGCTGGGCCTTGATCAGCGCGCGCAGCGGCGCGTAGTCCCGGGCCGCGAGCGCGGTGGGAGAAAACGCGGCGAGGTCCCAGTTCTGTCCATCTTGCGAGAACACGTCGGGCGGCGCGCCGACCACGACCCCGGGCAGGGTGAGGCCCGGCGCGCCCCATGTCGCCGAGCCGTCAAGCGCCTCGCCAACCGCCAGATCGAGATAAAGCCCGATCCGCATGCCGGCCTGTTTCGCGGCGCTTTGGGCATCGGAAAGCTGGCGATGGGCAATCCATTGCAGCCAGATGTGGAACCGGACCTGCTTGTCGCGGCGTTTGGCGAAAGCTGTCACTGCGGCGCTGTCGGGGCTTCGGAACGCTTCGGGCCAGGTCTTCCAGCCGGCGCCGTGGCCCTTGGCGGCCATGTCGAGCGACAATGCCTCGAACAGGGCATGGCGCGCCAGCGCCGCACCGCCCTCGGCACGGAAGGCCTCGAAATCCGCTTGCGGGTGATTGGCGCCGAACGGCTGCCGGGAAAACACGCTGAAGAGCCCCTTGAGCTTCAACCCGGCCACCTCGGCATAGTCGATCAGCTCGGCCGCTTCGACCTGTGCGAGTTTGGCCTTGTCGGGCCGGGTGCCGGCCGGGAGCGCATCCATGGCGATGTAGAGCGGGTTGAGGAACCGGCGATTGGAGGGGGTGAACGGACTGCACCGGTCGGGCGCGGCGAGGAACAACGCGTGCACCGGGTTGACGCCAAGAAAATCGGCCCCCGCCGCCGCGGCGACGATGGCCATGCGCTTGAGATCGCCGAAATCCCCGATCCCCCAGGATCGCTGCGACCGCAATTCGTAGAGCTGGCAGAACACCCCCCAGGTCGGGGCCGATTCGAGCCAGTCGGGCAGATGGCATCTCGCACTGGGCACGGCATGAAAATCGGGCACGCCGGCCGCTTCGGGCGAGACCGTTTCGCTGACCCCAAGGGCCGCGAGCAGGGCTTGCTTGGTGGCGTCGGATACCTCTCGCCCGTCGTAGTGGGTCGTGATCCCGGACGCCCAGCACAGGGCGTTCAGCGCGTCGCTGTCCATGGTCGGGCTCTCCGTCATGCGATCTCGCCCCCGAATAGGGGTGTCGCGCGGGAAAGTGAAGCCGGATCGCAGCTCACACCGCGTATTGCTCCAGAACTGTCAGCGGGACGACTTCAAGCGCCCGCAGATGGGTGGCCTCGAGCCGGACCCGCGGGGCACAGCCCTCGTCATGTGCTTGCAGAAACCGCGCCGCGACAACGCACCACTGGTCGCCCGGCGAAAGGCCCGGAAAGTTCCACTCCGGGCGCGGGGTCGTGAGATCGTTGCCCACGTATTTCTGAAACGCGAGAAACTCGGCGGTCATGATCGCACAAACCGTGTGGCGCCCGACGTCGGCATCGCAGGTGTTGCAATAGCCATCTCGGAAAAACCCTGTGGTCGGGTCGTCGGAGCAGCTCAGTAGCTCGCCGCCGAGCACGTTCAGCGGGTTGTCGGGAACGGGTTTCATCGCACGGCCTCCACGATTGCGCGCATCATCCCGATGTTGCCGTCCTGAACGCCGGGGTCAAGAAATCCGGTGTCGGCGGCGTTGATCGCAACCACGACACCGGCGCTTTTGTCGATCCAGATATATTGGCCGTAGACGCCTTGGGCAAAGACCTCGCCGGGGCGACCGTCATTGGGCAGCCACCATTGGTAGCCATAGCGCGGCAGATCGCCCGGCGCGCTTTCGGCCGTCATCTCGATGACCCAGTTTTCCGGCACGATCTCGCGGCCCTCCCAGCGCCCGCCCTGCACGATGAGCTGGCCGAACCGGGCGTAGTCGCGCGTGGTGAGGTTGAGCCCGCCCAGCACGAAGGCGTCCCCCGCGCCATCGGCGAGATAATACGGGTCGGCCTCCAGACCGAGGGGCGCGAACAACTCGGTGGCCATCAGCTCCGGCACCGGCCGCCCGGTGGCGCCACGCAGCACCATGCCGAGAACATGGGTATCGATCGAGACGTAGTGAAACTCGGTGCCCGGCGTGGCAACGCGGCTGGTCAGGCTCGCGGCAAAATCGTCGAGCGACCCGCCGAGCGCGATCACCCGTCCCATCCGGTTGATGTCGGACCAGAAGTCGGCGTAATCCTCGTTGAAGGCCACGCCCGAGGACATGTTGAGCACGTTGCGGATCGTTGCGCCGTCATAGGCGGAACCGGCAAGCCCGGGGGCGTATTTCGTCACCGGGTCGTCGAGCGAGGCGATCGCACCGTTCTCGACGAATATGCCCATGAGCGTGGCAAGGAAACTCTTGGCAACCGACCAGCTGATCCGCAGATCATCGCGGGCGGTGCCGCGGTAATAATCTTCAAACACGATCTCGCCGCGTTTCAGCACCACCAGCGCGGTGATCGCGCGCGCCTCGATCCAGCCGGTGATGTCAGCCGGCAGATCGGCCCGCGTGGGCGCCTCGCGCAGCGGTGCGGCGGGATGCGGCGGCAGGTCCATCGGCACAATGTGAAACATCGCGCCCATGTGAGAGAAATTCTGGACGATCCGTGCCGGCTCGAACAGCGTGTTGACCGCGAGCAGACGGGTGATCTCCTCGCGTTTGACCATCCCGGCCGTGGCGACCACGGCCGAGATGACAGCCAGACCGATCAGCAGCCGGCGGGCCCGCATCCTAGAGCTTGTTGTGCGCGCCGTCGCACAACGGCGCCTTGGCGGTATGCTTGCAGCCGCAGAAGAACACCTTCTTCGACGCCTCGGCCGTGTATTTCACCGGCGAAAACTCTGTGCCCTTGTGAGAGCCGTCGCAGAACGGCTGGTTTTTCGACCGCCCGCAGGCGCACCAGAAATAGTTTTTGCCTTCCTCGACATCGACGGGATAGGGGCCCTTCTGGGCAATTTCGGGGGTCTCGGTCATGCGTTTCTCCTCGCAGGTTGGTGGGGGTCAGGTCTGTCGGCGATGCCGGTCTCCCGGCGGTTTCCAATCGACCCAACGGCCGTGAAAATCCGCCCGGCCAAGCTTGTAGCTGTGCCCTCCCGGCCAGATCGTCAACTCGATCGGCGCGCCTTGGCCCTTGCGGGCGTCGCCTTCCATCGACAGCCGCGCCAGCGGGGCATCGGCAGTGGCGCGCGCGCCAGCGGCTTCGAAGGCATTGAGGCAGGCGTCGCAGGTCTCTTCGGGGAAATACTGCCAGGCCACGGTATGGGTGACGAGGTGAATGGCGCCGGGATGCGGCGTGGCGAGACGGTCGGCCAGCCAGGGCCCGGCATCGCCGCGGTCGACCGGCGCTTCGGCGATGGCCATCGCGGCGCGGGCGCGTTCGAGCCGCCAGGGATGGTCGGGCCAGAGATAGGAGGTCAGGCGCAGCGCGTCGTCCGGGTCATGCGGATCGAGCGGCGCGATATCGACGCCGCGACGGTCGATCACCTCGATCTCGGCGGCGGGCGGACAGGGTCCGCGCCACTCCGGGTCGAGCCGCACGCCAGACGCGCGCGGCCCGAATACGCCACAGGCAAGATCGAGCCGAAAGCGATCCCACATCAGGTTGAGCCCGGCGGAGGCCCCCAACTCGGAGGCAACGAACCGGTCAATGTCGAACCGGTTCGCCAGCCAGTGCGCGGCGGCAATGATGACGGCGGCGCGGCGCACCTCGTTGGTTTGCGGCGGGGAATCGAGCCATTGCAGGAGGATATCGGGGTGTTGCGCGAAAGCGGTGTCGATGGCCGCCCCGAGGGCGGTGTCGTCCGGGCAGGGGTTGGGCGGATAACAGGCCGCCAATTCGGGGCAGGCCCCGCTGAGCACCAGCGCATGGAGCCCCGCAAGTATGCGCAGCGGCAGCGAAGCACCGCGGTTGGTGACATCGCCCGGCCAGGCGCGCATCCGGTCAATCACCGGGTTGGGATGCGAAAGCCGTTGCGCCACCAGCGTCAGGATCCGGGCGGTGAAGGGGGACCCGAGGCCCCGGTTGGACCGGGCCTGATCGAGGAAGGCGTCTTCGAGCGTCACCGGAACTTGTCCACGAGTTTTTTCAGCGGCGAGCGCGGGTCGTCCTCGGTGGCGGGCGGGACCGGCGGCGCCTTGGCGGCAGGGGCCGGTTTTGCGGCCGGTTCGGGCGGGGCCATGCGCAGGGCCACGGCGTTGGTGAATTTCGCCCCGTTGCCCTCGGCGAGGTAGACCGCGCCGTCAGAGATGCCGCGCAGAAGATCGTCGAGCCAGCCGGCATCGGCCTTGGCGAAATCTGAGAGCACGTAGGCGGCGACCTTGTCCTTGTGGCCGGGATGGCCGATGCCGAGCCGCACGCGGGCATAGTCGGGGCCAATGTGGTCGTGGAGCGAGCGCAGCCCGTTGTGGCCGGCGTGTCCGCCACCTTGCTTGAGGCGGATCTTGCCCGGTGCGAGATCAAGTTCGTCGTGAAAGACGGTCACGTCCGCAGGTGTCAGCTTGAAGAACCGCATCGCCTGACCGACGCACTGGCCAGAGCGGTTCATGAAGGTCTCGGGCTTGAGCAGCACGACCTTTTCGCGGCCCAGCCGGCCTTCGCTCATGAGCCCCTGAAACTTGGCGCGCCAAGGCGAAAACCCGTGATCCTCGGCAATCCTGTCAACCGCCATGAAACCGATATTGTGGCGGTTGTGCGCATACTTGGCACCGGGATTGCCGAGACCGACAAAGAGTTTCATTCCGCCTCCGGCTGGACTTTCGCCACCTGCCCCCTAGGATCGGGCAAACACAAACTAGGCGAGCCTGCGGGGATTGCCAAGGAGGCGGGAGAGATGGCGCGGTTCGAAGTGCATGGGGTCAAGTTGCGTGTTCCGGGAAAGGCGATCGATGCCGAGCTGAAGACGGCCCTCGAAAGCGGCAATTACGAATGGAACGAACGGCTCGCGATCACCCGTCATGTTACCCCGGACGATCGTGTGCTCGACATCGGCGCGGGCGTGGGGTTCATCTCGTCGCTGGCGGCGAAAGTGGTGGGCGGTGACCGGGT
>JANTFS010000043.1 GCA_024763335.1 Paracoccaceae bacterium
CGGGCGGCGCGGGCGTCCGGATCAAGCCGGTCGGTCTTGTTCCAGACCTCGATGCGTGGCACCTCGTCGGCCACGCCAAGCTCGTGCAGGATCGCCTCGACGTCCTCGGCCTGCTCCTCGACGTTTTCGGCCGAGATATCATGGACATGCAGGATCAGATCGGCGCCGAGCACCTCTTCCAGCGTGGCGCGGAAGGCCGCGACGAGCTGGGTCGGCAGATCGGAGATGAAGCCCACGGTGTCGGACAGGATCACCTTGCGGCCCGAGGGCAGCACGAGGCCGCGCATCGTGGGGTCGAGCGTGGCGAAGAGCATGTCTTTCGCCATCACCTCCGCGCCGGTCATCCGGTTGAACAGCGTCGACTTGCCGGCGTTGGTGTAGCCCACCAGCGCCACCACCGGGAAGGGCACCTTGGCGCGGGCGGCGCGGTGCAGCTCGCGGGTTTTCACCACCTTCGCCAGTTGCTTGCGCAGCCGGGCGAGCTGCTCGTCGATGGCGCGCCGGTCGGCCTCGATCTGGGTCTCGCCCGGGCCGCCGACAAAACCAAGCCCGCCGCGCTGGCGCTCAAGGTGGGTCCAGGCCCGAACGAGGCGCGTGCGCTGGTAGGAAAGCGCCGCCATCTCGACCTGCAACACCCCCTCGCGGGTGCGCGCGCGGTCGGAGAAGATTTCGAGGATCAACCCGGTGCGGTCGAGGATCTTGACCTTCCACGCCTTTTCGAGATTGCGCTGCTGCACCGGTGTGACCGGCCCGTCGATCAGCACCAGCTCGATCTCGGCCGCCTTCAGGCGCGCGCCCAATTCGTCGATCTTGCCGGTGCCGAAAAGATGCCCCGGGTGCGGCTTGGCGAGGCGCACGATCTCCTGCCCCACCACCTCGAGCCCCGGCAGGGCGGCGGCGAGCGACACCGCCTCTTCCAGCGCCGGCCCGGCGTCGCGCCGGTTGCGGTCGCCGGTGAAATCGGGGTGCAGCACCCAGGCCCGGGTGGGATGTGCCTCGCGCGAGGTCGGCGCGGTGGTCATGGCCGCGGCATCGGGTCAAACGCCGACATCGCCCGGAGGCGGCGGCACGCGCGCGTGCGCGCGCGCGTCACGGCACCGCGCGGTGCCGTGCCCCCGGCCCGACCGCAGGCGCGGGGTTCACAAAGGCGGTCTGGCGGAGAAATCAGCTGTCGTCGCCGTCGTAGAGATTGATCGGCTGCGAGGGCATGATCGTCGAGATCGCGTGTTTGTAGACAAGCTGGCTTTGCCCGTCGCGCTTGAGCAGAACGCAGAAATTGTCGAACCACGAGATCACGCCTTGCAGTTTCACGCCGTTGATCAGGAAGATCGTCACCGGAACCTTGGCTTTGCGAACATGGTTCAGGAACGCGTCCTGGAGGTTTTGCTTGTCGGCAGCCATCGCTTCTTGCCCTTGTTTTATCGTGCTGCCGATACCCGGCAGAAATCCCTACAAGTTCAGTATGTAATGGGCGGGCACAACTTTCCACCCCCAATTTCAGGGGTTTTGGGGGCCCGGGCGTCAGCGCCGCCACAGATCGGGCGAGAACAACGCCACGATCGCCAGCGTTTCGAGCCGGCCGAGGATCATCGCGCCGGCGAACAACGCCTTGGCTGGCCCGCCCAGCGCCGCGATGCTGATCGGCTCGCTGCCGCCGAAGGCCGTGAGCGGACCGGTGGTGGTGATCGCGGCCACGGCCAGCACCAGCCCGTCTTCGAAATCCTGCCCCAGCAGGGCGAACCCGGCCCAGACCAGCGACAGCGACAGCGCCATCAGCATGAAGAACAGCCAGGCCATGTAGGCGCCGCGCCGACGCAGGTGGCGGGCCTCGCCGCCGGCCCCGCCGACCGAGTTCGGATGGACGAGCCGCTCGAGCTCACGCCGCCCGTGCTTGTAGAGCGCATAGACCCGCAGCAGTTTCGCCCCGCCCGCGGTGGTCGCCACGCCGCCGCCGATGATCGCCAGCCCGAGCAGGATGATCCCCGGCGTGCCCAGCCCCGACCAGGCCTGGCTCGCGGTCCAGCCGGCGCTTTCAAAGCCCGTGGTGGTCAGGAACGAGAGCACGGTGAAGGCCGAGCCCCAGAGCGTGCCGAGCCCCTGCCACAGGCTCATCGCGACGCCCTCGACCTCGTAGGCCCCCAGAAAATGGCGCAGGAACAGAAACAGCGGCACCAGCGTCACCAGCGCAAAGGCCATGCGGATCTCGGCATCTCCGCGCAGCGTGGCGAACTCGCGCGCCTGTCCCTCGCGGGCAAAGGTCAGCCGCGAGATCGCAAACACCAGAAACACCGCGATGAAGGCTTCGCCGACCCACCCCGAGCTGGCACCGGCCAGCCCGCCGACCGGCGAGATGCCGGAGGTCGAGAGCACCGCCATGGCATGGGCCAGCGCCACCGCAGGCTGGTCTCCCGCCACGATCAGCCCGGCCCAGAGCAGCAGGGTGAGCCCGGTGTAGACCGGTATCAGCTGCGCCGCATGCACCCGCACCCGTTGCGACAGATCGGCACGTTCGTTGATCTGGGCAAAGCCCACCGCCACCACCGCTTCCGAGGGCGCGCGCTGGCGCACCTCGAAGCCACCGAGCGCCATCGGCGCCAGCACGGCGATCGCGCCAACCCAGATGAACAGCCCGCCAAGCCAGCCGACCGTCGCCCGCCAGGTGTGCAACGGCGGGGCGAGCCGGTCGAACGGCTCGAACAGCGTCGCCCCGGTGGTGGTCAGGGACGAGACCATTTCGACATAGGCGTTGAAAAAGGTCGTGTTACCAACGGCCTGGTGGAACGGCACCGCCAGAAGGAGCGGCATGGCCACGAACAGCCCCAGCAGACCGGCGAGGTGACGGCGCGGATGCTCGCGGCGCAGCCGGTTGGCCATGGCGATGCCGATGAGCAGCGCCAGCAGCAGGGTCAGCGCGCTGCCGAAGAAGAACACCTCGGCGATCTTGCCCGCGCCCGTCGCCGCCGCATGGCTCGCGGGCACCAGCATGGCCAGACCGCCGACCCCGATCAGGGTGACGAGAAGCGGAAGGCGGGCAAGCCAGGCAAACATCGACGCCGGCGCCTCAGAAGAAGTCGATCGAGACCTGAAGCAGGCGCTCGACCTCCGGCACGTCTGCGGCGAGGGCAAAGATCACCACCACGTCGCCTTCCTCGATCCGGGTGCCGCCATGCGGCTTGACCACCTCGTCGCCCTTCAGAACGGCGCCGACCAGAACCCCCTCGGGAAAGGTGATGTCACGAATTGCGTGGCCGGCGATCGGCGAGGTCGACAGCACCTGCGCCTCGATCACCTCGGCCTCGGCATCGCCGAGGGAATAGACCCCGCGCACCCGGCCATGGCGGATGTGACGCAGGATCGAACTCACCGTGGTCGAGCGCGGGTTGATATGTGCGTCGATGTCGAGCGGGTCCATCAGCGGGATCAGCGAGGCGTCGTTGACGAGGCAGATCGCCATCGGGCAGCCCGCCGTCTTGCCGCGCACCGAGGCGAGGATATTGACCTTGTCGTCGTCGGTCAGGGCGAGGATGGCATCGGCCCGGGTGATACCGGCCTCCTTGAGCAGCTCGATGTCCATCCCGTTGCCATGCAGCACAACGGTGCGTTCGAGCGCATCCGCCGCGTGTTCGGCGGTGTCGCGGTTCAACTCGATCACTTTCGCGCGGATCCGGTCGTGGCGGGTTTCCAGCGCCTCGGCCACCGCCAGCCCGACATTACCGCCGCCGAGGATGACCACCCGGTCCTGGTGTTTCACCTCCTTGCCGAAAATCTCCAGCGTCCGGTTCACGTCACCGGTCTCGGCAAAGACATAGACCTGGTCGCCGACAAACAGCTGATCGCCCGCCTCGGGGGCGAACAACGTGCCCTCGCGGCGCACCCCGACGACGATGGCGCGCAGGGTGTGGAACAGATCGGTGAGCTGGCGCAGCGGGGTGTTGATCACCGGGCAGGCCTCATCGAGCTGAAGTCCCAGCAGCGTGGCCCGACCTTCGAAGAAGGTTTCCGCATCGAAGGCGGAGGGCGCCGCGAGCCGGCGAAGGGCCGCCTCGGCCACTTCGCGCTCGGGGCTGATCACCACGTCGATCGGCAAATGCTCGCGGCGGTAGAGATCGGAATAGATCGCGTCGAGGTAGCTCTGGGCGCGCAGCCGGGCGATCTTGCGCGGCACCGCGAAGATCGAATGCGCCACCTGACAGGTGACCATGTTGACCTCGTCGGAATGGGTCGCGGCCACCAGCATGTCGGCATCGCGTGCCCCGGCCCGCTCGAGCACGTCCGGGTAGGAGGCAAACCCGGCCACCCCCTGCACATCAAGCGTCTCGGTGGCCCGGGCAACGAGATCGGGGTTGTTGTCGACCACCGTCACATCGTTGTTTTCGCCCGAAAGATGTCGCGCGATCTGCCAGCCGACCTGGCCCGCGCCGCAGATGATGACCTTCATGGCGGTCTCCGTTCTGTCCCCGCAAAGGATTGGCAGAGGGCGTGGGAAAGGTCAACGAGGCGTCGCGCCCGGGTGCGGGGATGGGGGATGGCCGTCCGCCGGGCCCGGCGCGCGGGGGGCGGGCGCGGGCCGTTGCGGCCGTCACCCGGTGCGGTCGAGCTCCAGCAAGGCGCAGATCCGCGCGCTGATGGCCTCGATCTCGGCATCGGTGTAACTCACCGCATCATACTGGAGATCGAAGCCGCCGCCGGCATCCGCATCAGCCAGGGCGAACCGCAGATCATACCGGCTGCGTTGGGGCACCGAGACGTCAAGCGAGGTCAGCGTGTATGGTCCGAGCCGCTGGGCAACACCATGGGGCGCGGTCATCCCGGCGCCGAAGATCGAGGATCGCAGCCGCCCGGTCGGGCGTGGCTGGTGCACCGAGAACTGGCGTGGATAGATCCCGGCTTCGATCAGCCCGGTCTCGTAGGGCGCGGCCTCGCAGGCGGCCTCGGCGGGCAGATGCGCGTTGGCCAGCGCCAGAGCGGTCTGGAGGGATGCCGCGGCGCGATCCAGACCCGTTTCGCCAAGTGCCCGATATGACAAGACCGGATCGAAATAATGCGCCCCGGCGTAGCTCGCGAGCGCCGGATCGCTGCGCCCCAGCAGAGTGGTATAGGCGAGGTGATCGACGCCGTAGAGCTCGCCCAGCGCTTCGAGAAAGCCGGCAAACAGGAGCGAGGTGGCGCGCAGACCCGACCGCTGCGCCCGGGCCTCGAGGCGCGCCATGCTTGGGGCGTTGAGGTTGACCCGGGCCTTCCCGGCGACGACATCGCCCATGTTGGTCCAAAGCGGGTCCAGCCCCTTGGCCTTGCGGCCGATATTCGGCGCCTTGGGAAGATCGCGGTGGGTGTCGCGCCAGAACGCGTCGATCTCGGCGGCGCGGTCCGCCGGCAGGTCGATGAACCGGGCGATGTATTCGCCATGGGACAGGGCCGGGGTGGGGATCGGCATCCCGATCAGGAACTTCAGCAGGTCTTCGACCAGAACCACCATGCCGATCCCGTCGGTGATCGCATGGTGGACGCGCCACACGACCACGTCACCGCGGCCGCCACAGCGCAGGACAACCAACTCGGCCAGCGCATGCCCCAGGAGCGGCATCGGCGCATTCGCGATCTCGGTGACGCGCGTCTGAAAGGCCGCGTCGTCGAGATCGCCCAGATCGACCTCGCGGATAGCAGCCTTCGCGGGGGCGGGGCCAATCAACGCCCGCCACTGGCCGCGGATCGGTTCGAACCGGATCCGCAGGCTGTCGTGGCGAGCCAGGAGCTTCTCGTAGGCCCGGCGCAATCGGCGCATGTCGACCCGGGGCCTGACCAGCGTCGCATGGGCCAGAACCCACCGTTGCCGGACATCGTCACGGCATTCCGGACTGGCATCCATCGCAAGAATGGTTTGCTGCGTCGGCGACACCGGATAGATCCCCGTCGCCCCGGCGTTTTCACCCCGTCCTCGCGGGGGGCGGCTGCGCCGCGTGTCCGCCAGAGCCCTTTTCCGATTCACCATTGCGCGATGTTCCCGATCAACCGCGAATTCCAAAACCGCCGGGCCGATCTGCGCCGGCCCTCCGACCCCGCCCGGCGCCTTGCGCAAAGTGCCCGATCAATGCGCCCCCACGCAAGCCCGAAGAACCCGGCACGGGACCCGGTTTCCGCAGCGGAAAACGCGCCCCCCGCAGCGTCCCGCGCCTTGGTCACTGGCGTCCGCGACGTAGGCCAGCCGGGCACCGTCATGTCGCGACAAAGCCACATGGCGAACCCGCGTGTTCGGTTTCGGCTCAGGCTGTCCCCAATGGCAGGTTCAAACCGTGCAGATCGTTGGCCGGTCAGACAGTCTTCAGCTTGAGTTCCAGCATCCGCTGGACTTTGCAGGACTCCTCGAGATTCAAGAATCTGAACGCCTCGGAGATGTGGTCGAACAGGCCCACTTCAAAGTCCTCGGCGCCTTCGACCAGTTTGCCGAATTCCAAGGCAGCCGCGCGTCCCGGTCCATGGGGCGCAAGAATTGCCTTTTTGGATGGCCGTCGGTTCCGGGTCTTCAGCCCCTTGATCAGGTCAGCGAAATTTCCGATTTCCGTTGCCGAAATCGCGAGATCGTCAACCTCCGTCAGGTCATCAAATTCAAACATGCCGTCCCGGTAGCGGGCATCGCTCTCGATGTCGTCCAGAAGCTTGAGAACGCATCTGGCCGTAACGCGCCCGGTGAATCTTTTGGCGACAAGGTGGTGCTGCGGGAAAATCTGGTAATGACAGGGCATTCGCGCGTCCCTCATACTGACAAACAAGTTTACTGGTTGCACTTGGCGATCCGGTTTCGTGAGTGATCGAGCGCCCACCAAATCACTTTCCGCGTGGCGATCGCGACGTAAGGACCGACACTTCTTTCATCAAATCCGACGCATGACGTTTTCGTGAACGTTCAATTCCGGGTGTCCGGTTTTGGATGTCGTTGCCGCGAACGCCGCGCCGGCCTTGGTGTTTCAAAGCTCCAGCGGCCGCGTGCCGCTCGAAACGGCGAGGGCCGCGGTTGCTGTCGGCCCGGATGGGCGCCCGTCGCGGGGGGCGATTGGCCCGTTCCGCGCGTCCGCCGGGCCCTACCCGGCTTCCTCGTTCTCACCCGCCACGTAGGCCACCCGCGCGCCCGATTTCGTGCCGGTGACCACGCCGAGCGATTTGAGCTTGCGGTGCAGCGCCGAGCGCTCCATGCCGACAAAGCTCGCGGTGCGCGAGATGTTGCCGCCGAAGCGGTTGATCTGGGTGAGCAGATACTCGCGTTCAAACGCCTCGCGCGCCTCGCGCAGGGGCAGTGTCGCGAGCGCGGCCGGAAGAACCACGCCGGCCCCGTCCCCCGCCTCGGCGCCGGTGTCCACCTCCAGCAATTCCGCGACCTCGATCACCCCGTTGCCGTCGCCGAGGATCAGCACCCGCTCAATCACGTTCTTGAGCTGGCGCACATTGCCCGGCCACGGCATCGACTGCAACATCGCCCGGGCCTCGTCGGAAATCTCGCGCAGCGGCAGGCCCTGTGTGGCGTTGAACATCTCGATGAAATACTCGCCAAGCCGCGGGATGTCTTCGCGGCGTTCCGCCAACGGCGGCACGTGGATCGGCACCACGTTCAGCCGGTGATAGAGCTCTTCGCGGAACCGCCGCGCCGCAATCTCGGCCGTCAGATCGCGGGTGGTCGAGGAGATCACCCGCACATCGACGTTGATCTTGTCGGTCCCGCCAACCCGGCTGAAGCTCTGCTCCACCAGCACCCGCAGGATCTTCGACTGGGTGCCGAGCGGCATGTCGGCCACTTCGTCGAAATACAGGATGCCGCCGTTGGCCTCCTCCAGAAGCCCCGGCTCGATGCCGCGCTCCGGCCCCTCGCGGCCAAACAGCACCTCCTCCATCCGGTCGGGCTCGACCGCCGCCGAATTGACCACGACGAA
The DNA here is from genome assembly GCA_024763335.1 of Paracoccaceae bacterium. Taxonomy (GTDB): domain Bacteria; phylum Pseudomonadota; class Alphaproteobacteria; order Rhodobacterales; family Rhodobacteraceae; genus Sinisalibacter. Next base: position 7,920 of record JANTFS010000043.1, read on the forward strand.
GGGGCCCGTCGCCCGGTCGCTGCCGGCATGGATGATTCGCGCCGCCAGTTCCTTGCCCGACCCCGCCGGCCCGGTCAGCAGCACCCGCCCGTTCGAGCGCATCACCTTTTCAAGGTTGGCGCGCAGCGTCTTGAACGCGGCCGACGCCCCGATCATCTCGACCGGCCCGCTCTCCTTGCGCTTGAGTTCGACATTCTCGCGCCGCAGCCGCGACGTTTCCATCGCCCGGGCGATCACCACCATCAGCTGGTCGATGTTGAACGGCTTCTCGATGAAGTCGTAGGCGCCCTGCTTGATGGCCGCCACCGCGATCTCGATATTGCCGTGGCCGGAAATGATCACGATCGGCACTTCCGGGTGCTCGCGTTTGACCATCTTCAGGATGTCGATCCCGTCCATCGCCGAATCCTTCAGCCAGATGTCCAGGATCATCAGCGCCGGCAAGTCCTTCTTCACCTGCGCCACCGCCTCGTCGGAGGTGCCCGCGAGCCGGGTCGTATAGCCCTCGTCCTCGAGAATGTCCGAGATCAGCTCCCGGATGTCTCGTTCGTCATCGACAATCAGAATATCTGCCATCTCGGTCCTCACGATCCTCGTCACTCGGCGGCATCACGCACCGCTTGCGCCGGTGCCACCGGCAGCCGCACCACGACCCGCGCGCCCGGCCGGTCGGTGCCCCCAAACATCTCCGCATCGAGAAGCTGCAACGTGCCGCCGTGCTCCTCGATGATCTTTTTCACGATCGGCAACCCCAGACCGGTGCCCTTTTCGCGGGTGGTCACATAAGGTTCGAACAGCCGCGCCCGGTCATCCGGCAGGCCGATGCCGTTGTCGGAAATCTCCACCACACCCTCGTCGCCCTCGCGCCGGAGCCGCACCCGGATCGTCGGGGCATACCCCTCCGGAGCCTCACCCTTTTCCTTCAGGCTTTCAATAGCTTCGCCCGCGTTCTTGATCAGGTTTGTCAACGCCTGCCCGATCATCGTCTCGTCGAGCTCGGCGGGCATTTCCGCGGCCGGAATATCGGCCTCGATCGACACCCCGACCTGGCCGGCCTTCTGCAGCGTCACCGCACCGCGGACCAGCGCGGCCAGATCGGCGGGCTTGCGGTCGGGCTCCGGCATCCGCGCGAATTTCGAGAATTCGTCGACGATGCGGCGCAAATCCTCGGTCTGGCGGATGATCACGCCGGTGAGGTTCTCCAGATCCTCGGCGTCTTCCTCCTCGAGCTTGCGCCCGAACTTGCGCTTGATCCGCTCGGCCGACAGCTGGATCGGCGTCAGCGGGTTCTTGATCTCGTGGGCAATGCGGCGCGCCACGTCGCCCCAGGCCGCCATCCGTTGCGCGGTGACAAGATCGGTGACGTCGTCGAAGGCGATCACGTATCCCTCCAGCTCCCCCGCGGCCGAATACCGCGGCGCGACCCGCACCAGCAGGCGCTCCTGCCGGCCCATGCGCGACAGGCCCAGCTCTTCCTGCACCCGCTCGCCACCGGCGGCGGAGAGACGGTCAAGCAGCGGGGCAAATTCCGGCACCACGAGGCCCAGATCGGCATGTTCGGGATCGCCCTCGAGCCCGAGCATCACCCGCGCGGCGCGGTTGAGGAAAGTGATCCTGCCCTCGGAATCCAGCCCGACGACGCCCGCCGTCACCGATGAGAGCACCGAGTCGAACAACCGGCGGCGTTTCTCGATCTGCTCGGTGTTTTCCAGCAACCGGTCGCGCTGGCCCTTGAGCTGGCGGGTCATGCGGTTGAACAGCCCCGAGAGCTGTTCGATCTCGTCGCCGGTCTCCTCCACCACGACCTGCACGTCGAGATCGCCCTCGCCGACCCGTTCCGCCGCCAGCGCCAGCCGCCCGACGGGGCGTGCGAGGCGTTCGGCAAACCACATCCCCAGCCATGTGGCCGCGAGGATCAGAATGGCGGCAAACCCCAGATAGATCAGGGCAAATTCAAACAGGACCTGACCGCGCTGGCTCTCGAGCTGCTGGTAGAACCGCACGGTTTCCTGGGTTTCGTCGAGCAGTTTCAGAATCTCGCCGTCGACATCGCGCGAGACGTAGAGCAGGTGATCGGAGAAGGCGTCGAGATTGACCAGGGCGCGGAATTCGTTGATGTCCCAATCCTCGATCACCACGGTTTCGCCGGCAAGGGCGCGCGTGATGTCGTCGGGCGAGGGTTTTTCGAAATCGAAGAGATACGACCCGTCGCCGCGCAGCCGGATCTCGCCTTGCGAATCGATGATGTAGGCCTCGCGCAGTCCGCGCTGGACGCGGCTCTGGGCCTGCACGAGGGTCTGGCGAAGCTCCCCTTCGGAGAGGAACACGTTGGCCTGCTTGGCAAGGTTGAGGAAGGCGGCGACCGCCTCGGCATCTTCACGCAGCCCGACCACATGCTCCTCTTCATAGGCCTCGGCCGCGGCGAGCGAGTTGCGCACCACCCGGCTCACCCGGTCGGAAAACCAGCCCTCGAGGCCGACATTCACCGTCAGCACGGCGAATATGGCGACAAGAACGGTGGGCAGCAGCGCCAGCAGCGCAAAGGCGCCGGTCAGCCGCAGGTGAAGCCGCGACCCCGCCGAGCGGGCGCGCCGCGCGCCCACCATGCGCACGACACCGGCCAGCACCAGCGCCGCGACGATCAGGACATAGACGAAGTCGGCCAGCAGCACGAGGCGCAGCCCGGCCGATTGCACGCCCTGGTCGAGCGGCCCGAGCACGAGATAGGTGAGCAGGGCGAGCAGCGGCGCCAGCACCACCACGCCGAAGGTCAGCACGTTGCGGGTCTGGCGCAACCGCCGCAGCCGCGCGATTCGGTCCCATGTCCACTGGCTCGATGCGCCTTGCGCCACCTTGACCCCCCGAAAGGCCTCAAATTCCGGCCGAACTCACACCTGGCCGCCCCGCGTAAAATGCGGCGTTTCTGCCACGGCTGTGGCTGTTTTACATCAACTTCCGGCGGCGTGTCACCTCGATTCCCAGCTCGGTGATCTTCTTGCGCAAAGTATTGCGATTGATGCCGAGAAGCTCGGCGCAGCGGGCCTGATTTCCGCCGGTGGCGTCGAGGGCGATCTCGATCAGGGGCACCTCGATTTCGCGCAGAACCCGCTGGTAGACCCCGGGCGGCGGCAGCGCCCCGCCGTGCAGGTCGAAATAGCGCTTGAGGTGGCGCGAGACCGAGGCCGAGAGGTTCTCGGCCTCGTCGAAGGAGACCATCGGGCCGCCGGCGGGCGCCCCCAGCGTGCCTTCCACCTCGGCCCGGCTGATCTCGGCCTCCGAACCCGTCACCATCAGCCGCTGGATGGTGTTTTCGAGCTGGCGCACGTTGCCGGGCCAGGGATAGGCGCGCAGGATCTCGGCGGCCTCTTCCGACAGCGCGCGTGGCCCCATCCCGTCGCGCTCGGCGCGGGTGAGGAAATGCTCGGCCAGCGCCGGGATGTCCTCGATCCGCTCGCGCAGGCTGGGCACCGGGATCGTCACCCCGCCGAGGCGGTAGTAGAGATCCTGCCGGAACGCCCCCGATTTCAGCCGCCGCGACAGATCGCCCTGCGACGTGGCGAGGATGCGCGGGGCGGGATCGGTGAGGCTGTCGAGCATCCGGGTGATCCGGGCCTGCGCCTCGGCATCGAGATCGCCGATCTCGTCAAACAGCAGCGTGCCCTGCCCGACCTTGGCGAGCAGTTTCGCCGGCCCCTCCATCGGCACAAGGTCATCGGGCGTGACCACCACGAAGGGCAGGTTGCGCCGGTCGGAGAAATCGTGGATCGCGCGGGCGATGAGCGATTTGCCGGTGCCGCTCTCGCCGGTGATCAGCACCGGCAGTTCCGTGTTCATCACCCGCGCCACCAGCCGGTAGAGCGATTGCATCGCCGGGGTGTGGCCAACGAGCGGCAGATCGCTGCCCTGCCCCGTCTCTTCCCGCTTCTGCGTCGGCAGCCGGCGTTTCTGGTCCAGCGCCCGGGCCGCCCGCTTCATCAGGTCGGGCAGATCGAAGGGCTTGGGCAGGTAGTCGAAGGCTTCCTTCTCCGCCGCCTGGATCGCCGTCATGATGGTGTTCTGCGCCGAGATCACGATCACCGGCAGATCGGGCCGCATGTCGGAGATTTCCGGCAGCGCGTCGAGGCCGTTGCCGTCGGGCATCACCACATCGGAGATCACCAGATCGCCGCGCCCTTCCTCGACCCAGCGCTTGAGCGTCACCAGCGACGAGGTGGCATGCACCCGGCAGCCGGCGCGGGTGAGCGCCTGGGTCAGCACGGTGCGGATCGTGCGGTCGTCATCGGCAACGAGAACGGTACCATCCATAAGAGTTACTCCTTGTCTTTCGGGGCCACGGGCAGCGAGATGCGGAAACGGGTCTTGCCGGGAACGCTGTCAACAGACACCCAGCCGTCATGGTCGGACACGATCTTCGAGACCAGCGCAAGCCCGAGGCCGGTGCCGTTTTCGCGTCCCGAGACGAATGGCTCGAACACCTGGCCCGCGATCTCGGGCGGAAGGCCCGGGCCATCGTCGCAGATCTCGACCTGCAACGGCAGACCGGCGCCGGAGCCATCGGGGCGCCGCAGCCGCAGGCGGTGGTCGTAGAACGTGCGGATGCGGATCGTGCCGCCGGTATCCCCTGCGGCTTCGGCCGCGTTCTTGAGGAGGTTGAGAAACACCTGCATGAGCTGGTCGGGGTCCACCCATGTCGGCGGCAGCGAGGGATCATATTCCTCCACCAGCTTCATCCGGGCGGCAAATCCGACTTCGGCGGATTTCTGGGCCCGGTCGAGCAGGTCGTGGATATTGATCACCTTGCGCTCCGGCGGGCGCAGGTTGCCAAACTGTTCGACCTGGTCGAGCAGCGCCACGATGCGGCGGCTTTCCGCGACGATCAGGTCGGTCAGCTCGAGATCGTCCTTCGACAGGTTCATCGACAAAAGTTGCGCCGCCCCGGTGATGCCGGCAAGCGGGTTCTTGATCTCATGCGCCAGCATCTCCGCCATGCCGATGGCCGAGCGCGCCGCCGACTTGACGCCGAGCGACTTGCCCAGCCGCACCGCGAGATCGCGCGGTTCCATCAGGATCAGGATCTCGTCTTCGCTGCCGAGAACCGGAGCGATCTGGACATTGCACTCGACCGGCGTCGTGCGCTGCGACCCGACGTCGACGTTGTTGATGAACATCGGGCCCTGATCGCGCCGGACACGGGCAAGGGCCCCGGCCAGATTGGTGTCGATGACCAGCCTCTCGAGCACCGGCTTTCCGGCCAGCGAACGCGCCGAGGCGTTGAGGAAGGCTTCGCCCTCGGAATTGATCTCGGCAATCCGGTCGTCGGCGCCGACGAGAATGGCCGGGATCGGCAGCGAGGCCCAGAGGCTGTCGTTTTCCATCACGCGGCCTCCCGTCTCGGGGCCAGCGCATCGGGCAGCAGGGCCTGCACCCGGCGCGGATCGGCCGAGCTCAGCACCTCGCGGCGCAGCCCCGGCGGCGTGCCGGCCTCGTCCATGTACCAGCCAAGGTGCTTGCGGATCACCCGCTTGCCGAGATCGGCCCCGTAGAAGGCAAGCGAGGCTTCGTAGTGCCCCGCCACCATGTCGACCAGCGCAGCCCCGGCCGGCACCCGAGGCCCCGGCTCGCCGGCCAGATCCGCGGCAATCTCGGCGATCAGCCACGGCTTTCCGCCGCTGGCGCGCCCGACCATCACCCCATCGGCCCCCGATTGCGCCAGCGCGGCGCGGGCGGTGTCGGGCGAGGTGATGTCGCCATTGGCGATGACGGGGATGGAGACGGCCTGTTTCGTCGCCGCGATCGCCGCCCAGTCGGCCCGGCCCTTGTAGAACTGGCACCGGGTGCGGCCGTGGATGGTGATCATCCGCACCCCCGCGGCCTCGGCGCGGCGCGCGATCGCGGGGGCGTTGCGCATGTCGTCGTCCCAGCCCAGCCGGGTCTTCAGCGTCACCGGCACCGAGACCGCCGCCACCACCGCCTCGATGAGCCTGAGCGCGTGGTCGGGCGTTTTCATCAGCGCCGAGCCCGAGAGCCCGCCCACCACCTTCTTGGCCGGGCAGCCCATGTTGATGTCGATGATCCGCGCGCCGTTGGCCTCGACCATCCGCGCTGCTTCGCCGATCCAGTGAGGATCGCGCCCGGCAAGCTGCACCGCGGTGCCGGTCACGCCAAAGCCGAGCTCGGCACGTTCGCGCACCCCCGGCTTGGCCTGCACCATTTCCTGGCTCGCCACCATCTCGCTCACCACCAGCCCGGCGCCGAAGCTCTGAACAAGCTGGCGGAACGGCAGGTCGGTGATCCCGGCCATGGGCGCGAGAAACACCGCGGGATCGAGAGTGATGTCGCCAAGCGTGATCGCCATTTGCCTAATCCGTGAGCAGTTGCCTGTGATATAGATAGAGCCTGCGCTGGCCGCAAAATCACGCGCTCATTACATGGGCGTTTTTCCGCCACCGCACAAAAATTGTGCAACTATGGGCGAAGACGCTGGCCCATTGTCCTTGAAAACGGCACCGCTATAACGGGGCCATGGAAATTGCGACCATCATCGTTGCGGCCGGGCGCGGCACCCGAGCGGGTGGCGACGTTCCGAAACAATGGCGCGCGCTGCATGGCCGGCGGGTCGCGGACTGGACCTTTGCCGCCTTTGCCGGGCACCCGCGCATCGACCGCGTGGTGCTGGTGCTGCACCCCGACGACCTCGGTCAGGCCGGGGCCTTTCCCGAGGCGCTGATCGCCACCGGCGGGGCGAGCCGCGATGCCAGCGTGCGGGCCGGGCTCGAGGCACTGGCGGGCGATCCGCCCGATATCGTGCTGATCCACGATGTCGCCCGGCCGCTGGTCTCGCCCGCCGTGATCGACCGGGTGATCGACGCGCTGGCCGACAGTGCCGGCGCCGCCCCGGCCCTCGCCGTCACCGATGCGCTGTGGCGCGGCGCGGCTGGCCGCGTCGCCGGCACGCAGGACCGCACCGGCCTCTACCGGGCGCAAACCCCGCAGGGTTTCCGCTTCAAGGCCATCCTCGACGCCCACCGGGCGCATCCCGGCGGCGCCGCCGATGACGTGGAAGTGGCGCGCGCCGCGGGGCTTGACGTGGCCATCGTCGCGGGCGACGAGGCCAATCTGAAGATCACCGGGCCGGACGATTTCGCCCGTGCCGAACAGCTGATGGGAGAGGCGATGGATATCCGCGTGGGCCAGGGCTACGACGTGCACGCCTTCGAGCCGGGCGAGGCGTGCATCCTGTGCGGTGTCGCCGTGCCGCATGACCGCAAGCTCAAGGGCCATTCCGACGCCGATGTCGGCATGCATGCGCTGACCGACGCGATCTATGGCGCGCTCGCCGAGGGCGACATCGGCCAGCATTTCCCGCCTTCCGATCCGCAGTGGAAGGGGGCCGAGAGCCATGTCTTCCTCGCGCATGCGGTGCAACTGGCCCGCGCCAAGGGCTACGAAATTTCCAATTGCGACGTGACACTGATCTGCGAGCGCCCCAAGATCGGCCCCCACGCCGGCGCCATGCGCGCCGAGTTGGCCCGGATCATGGCGCTCGACGCGGGCCGGGTCAGCGTCAAGGCGACGACATCGGAAAGGCTGGGCTTTACCGGCCGCGAGGAAGGGATCGCCGCGCAGGCCGTGGCGACATTGGTGAAAGCATGACACGAATCATCGGAACGTTCTTCTACATCGGCTATCTCAAGCCTGCGCCGGGCACCTGGGGCTCGCTCGCCGCGCTGCCCTTCGTCTGGCTGTTCTACGAGCTCGGCGGGCCCTGGCTCCTCGGCATGGTCACGATCCTGACCTTCCTCGCCGGCGCCTGGGCGACGGACGCGATGCTGGCCGACCACGAGAGCGACGACCCCTCGGAGATCGTCATCGACGAGGTGGTGGGGATGTGGGTGGCGATGTGGCCGGTTGCCTTCGGCGCGGCCATGGCCGGGGCCGACATCCTCGCGCTCTACCCCGGCTGGATCGCCGCCTTCCTTGCCTTCCGGCTGTTCGACATCTGGAAACCCGGCCCCATCGGCTGGGCCGACCGGCGCGGCGGGGCCTCCGGCGTGATGCTCGACGACGTGATCGCGGGCGCCTTCGCGGCGGTTGTGACGCTCCTGCTCGCGGCAATCTCGCATCTGTGGCTGATGGGATGAGTGACGTCGCCGCGCTGCTCGATCTGTGCCGCGCGAAAGGGCTGCGGGTGGCCACCGCCGAGAGCTGCACCGGCGGCATGCTGGGCGCGGCGCTGACCGATGTTGCCGGCTCGTCGGACGTGTTCGAGCGCGGGGTGATTACCTATTCCAACGCCGCGAAGATGGAGCTTCTCGGCGTTGCGGCGGCGACACTGGCGGACCATGGCGCGGTGTCTCAAGAGGTGGCGCGGGAAATGGCCGAGGGGCTTCTGGCCCGCGCCCCGGTGCAAATCGCGGTGTCGGTCACCGGGATCGCGGGGCCGGGCGGATCGGAGCACAAGCCCGAGGGGCGGGTCTGCTTCGGGCTGGCCACCGCGGCAGGCAGCGCGACGGAAACCATCGAGTTCGGCGCGCCGGGGCGCGGCCGGGTCCGGGCAGCCGCCACGGCTCATGCCCTTGCCCTCATCGCCGGGGCGGCACACGGGCTGTGACCCCGGCGCAGGCGGCCGCGC
>JANTFS010000044.1 GCA_024763335.1 Paracoccaceae bacterium
TGCTCGGTGCGGGTCGCGTCCATCGGGCTCCACTGCACGTTGTCGCACAGGTTGCGGGCGTGGCTCACCGTGTCGTGGATCAGGTCGGCCATCTCGTCCTTGCTGAGGCCGGGAATATCGCGGTGCAGCGGCGAGGTGCCGATGAAGGTGTGAATGCGCGGCTTCTGGCTGTGTTTCACAGCCTCCCAGCAGCGGTCGATGTCTTTGTAATTGGCGCGCGAAAGCCCGCAGATCACCGAATTCTTCGAGCGCTCGGCGATCTCCTTGACCGCGTTGAAATCGCCCTCCGAGGCGATCGGGAAGCCCGCCTCGATGATATCGACCCCCATGTCGTCGAGCATCTCGGCGATCTCGAGCTTTTCGTCGTGGGTCATGGTCGCGCCCGGGCTTTGTTCGCCGTCGCGCAGCGTCGTGTCGAAAATCAGAACCCGGTCCTGGTCGGTGGGAATGCTCATCTTGGTATCTCTCTCTTGGTCTTAGCCGGTTTGCGTCATGCGGCGCGCGATCGGTATCCTCTGAGCGGTCGCGCCAAAGGGCACGCTCAGAGGCGGCTAAGAAGAAGGAGCAGCGCGGCGGCCGGGTGCCGAAGCATCCGGGGCGTGGACATGATATGGACCGCGTTGATCATGGCGGGCAATATAGCCGGCGAAACCCCGATGAAAAGAGATTTTTGGTCCGGCCCGCAGCGCCACCCGTATCGAGATCATGACGTTGCATGGCACACCCACACTGCGCCCTTCCGGGCAGGCCGGACCGATGCCCCCCGGGGCCGCGATGCCAGTCCGCGCGACCACGCATTTTTTTGCCGGTTGGTCAGAAATCCGTTGTTTGTCGACACTCATGTCTGGACCCGGCAGAAAAAATAGAGCAAAAGAGTCGGAATTTCGCCGATCGCGACGGCCGGCAGAACGTATTTTGTGAAACAGGGGGGGCTGACCCATGTCCCAGACGCGCAAACGAAAATCCGCGGCCGCTCGCAGGGCCGAAATCGTGGACACGGCAATCCGTCTCTCGGCCGAACTCGGGCCAGACCGCGTGACCACGCAACACCTTGCCGATGCCGTGGGCGTTACCCAGCCGGCGATTTTCCGGCACTTCGCTTCAAAGACCGCAATCTGGGAGGCGGTCGCCGAACATATTGTGTCTCAGGTCGAGACCCTGCGCGGTCATGAAATCACCGTTGCAGAGGGCAACCCGCACGACCAGCTTCACCAGCTCGTGGGCCACCATTTTGTTCATATTGAGAAAAACCCGGCGATTCCGGCGATCTTGTTCTCCCGCGAACTTCAGGCCAGCAGCGAACCGCTGCGCAGCAAGTTTTCGGCCTTCATGAAAAGCCGCGGCGACGAAATCGCGGGATTGATCCAATCGGCGCAGGCCGCCGGTCTCCACCGGGCCGAGATCGCCGCCGACGATGCCGCCCAGCTTGTCACCGCCGCCGTACAGGGGCTCTCGCTGCGTTGGCTTCTCGAAAACCGGGCCTTCGATCTCACGGCGGAAGGCGGCCGTGTGATCGGCGGGTTGATCGACGGCTTTCGCGCCTGAACGATGACCGCGCAAGACCCGGCGCGGCAATTTGGCTCACTGTGCGAATCTTTCCGCTCCGATATGATCTATGGTCTTCGCACTCCCGACATGCGATATATATTTCAAATTTCTACGCGAACGGGAAAGAATCGGTCCTGAGGGGGAGCCGATTTGGAAATAACAAGGCGGGTCGCACGCGCCCAGCCAAGGCACAAGGAAGAAAAAATGGCGCACGTAGTTGTTCTCGGCGCGGGTCTCGGGGGGTCGATCCAGGCCTACGAACTCAAGGAAACGCTGACTCGCAGTGACAAGATCACGGTCATTTCCAACAAACCCTATTTCCAGTTTACACCGTCAAACCCATGGGCCGGCGTTGGCTGGCGCAACCAGGACGACCTGACGATTGATCTCGAGCCGGTCATGCGCCGGCGCGGCATCGACTTCATCTGCGATGGGGCAACAAAGCTCGTCCCGGAAGAAAACAAGATCATCCTCGAATCGGGGCGCGAGGTGGAATACGACTACCTCATCATCGCCACCGGGCCCGAACTGGCCTTCGACGAGATCGAAGGTTTTGGCCCCGACGGCCACACCACCTCGGTCTGCCACGTTGAAGATGCCTGCAAGTCGGGCGGCCCGGGCGGCACCTGGGAGAAGTTCTGCGAAGACCCCGGCCCGATCGTGGTTGGCGCCGTTCAGGGCGCGTCGTGCTTCGGCCCGGCCTACGAATACCTGTTCACGCTCGACACCGATCTGCGCCGCCGCAAGATCAAGCACAAGGTGCCGATGACCTTCGTCACCTCCGAGCCTTATATCGGCCACCTCGGCCTTGGCGGCGTCGGCGATACCAAGGGCATGCTCGAATCGAACATGCGTGACCGCGACATCAAGTGGATCACCAACGCCAAGGTTGAGAAATTCACCGACGAGGCGGTCCACATCATCGAATATGACGACGACGGCAACGAAAAGAAAAAGACCGAGGTGCCGGCCAAGTACAAGATGATGCTGCCGGCGTTCCGCGGCATCCCGGCGCTGATGGGCATCGAGGGGCTGGTGAACCCGCGCGGCTTCGTCATCGTCGATGAGTATCAGCGCAACCCGAAATACAAGAATATTTTCGGCATCGGTGTGGCGATCGCCATCGCCCCGCCGGTGATGACCCCGGTGCCCACGGGCGTGCCGAAGACCGGTTTCATGATTGAATCGATGGTCACCGCCACGGCCCACAACCTGCCCCGCGTCCTGCGCGGCGAGGAGCCCAACGAGCTGCCCTCGTGGAACGCGCTCTGCCTCGCCGACTTCGGCGACCGCGGCGCCGCTTTCCTCGCGATGCCGCAGAACCCGCCGCGTAACGTCAACTGGTCGGGCGAAGGCAAATGGGTCCACTGGGCGAAGCTCGCCTTCGAATGGTACTTCATGCGCAAGATCAAGAAGGGCGTTTCCGAGCCGTTCTACGAAAAGATGATGATGAAGATGATGAAGATCAACAAGACGCAATAGTCAGTTCATCCGATCGAAAAGGGCCGCCTCCCGGGGCGGCCCTTTTTTGTTTGCCAGCTTCGCGCTGCGGCGATCAGTTTGCGGCCGGCTCCGGCGCCGCATCGCCGCCGTCGGCCCCGCCCTCGACCATCGATGTCAGAACGCCCTTGTCCCACTGGCCTGTGACTTTCTGGCCATCGGGATAGGTAACCGTGCCCGCGCCCTGCCGCATGCCCTCGACGAACTCGCCTTCGTAGAGCGTGCCGTCTTCATAGCGCTCCGTGCCGGTTCCATGGCGCAGGCCGTTTTTCCAGCCGCCGTCGTAGAAGGTTCCGTCCGGTCGGGTCAGCTTGCCGGTGCCATCGGCAAACCCGGCCTTCCAGCTCCCCGAATAGACAACGCCCGTCGGCAGGGTGAGCGTGCCCTGCCCCTCATAGAGGTTGGAGACGAATTCGCCTTCATAGACCGTGCCATCGGCCCGGGTCAGCGTGCCCTGCCCTTCGAACACGCCATCGCGGAAGCCGCCCTCGTAGCGTGCGCCGTCGGGATAGGTGATCGTGCCGCGGCCGTCCGGCAGCCCGGCGCGGAACTGGCCCGCGTAGACCGATCCGTCGGGATAGGTTTCGGTGCCGTCGCCTTCGATCTGGCCATCGAGCCAGGCGCCCTCGTAGCGATACCCGTCCGCCCCGGTGAAGGTGCCCTGTCCCGAACGCTTGTTGCCGGCGAAACCGCCCTCGTAGACATCGCCGTTGGCGTAGGTGACCTTGCCGGTGCCCTCGCGCACGCCCATCACGAAATCGCCCTCGTAGACATCGCCGTTGGCTTCGGTGAGTTTGCCGGTCCCATTCATCTGGCCGTCTTTCCAGCCGCCCTCGTAGCGCATCCCGTCGGCGGTCACGAGCGTGCCCTGACCGTTGGGCTGGTCGTTGGCGAAGGCGCCTTCATAGACGGAGCCGTCCGCCTCGGTGAGCTTGCCCGCCCCCTGTTTCACGCCCATCACCCAATCGCCTTCGTAGACGCTCCCCGAGGGGCTCTCGAGCCGGCCCGTGCCATGGTGCTCGCCAGCCCGGAAGCCGCCCTCGTATCGGAAGCCGTTGGCGTAGATCGCGAGGCCCGTGCCGTTGATCCGGCCATCGACCCAATCCCCTTCGTAGGAGGTGCCGTCGGCATAGGTGATCTTGCCGAATCCGTGCGGGCGGCCCTTGGCAAACCCGCCCTCGTAAACCGATCCGTTGGGAAACCGCGCCACACCCTCGCCGCGGATCTCACCATCGACGAACGTGCCGGTGTATTCATAGCCGGCGGGGGTGCGCAGCGTGCCGTGACCGTGGCGCACGCCATCTTTCAACTGGCCTTCGTAGATCGACCCGTCATCGTATTGCACGGTTTCGACCGGACCGGTGCCCTGCGCGAGCCCGTTCGAAGGCACCGCCAGCGCCATCGCAAGCGCCAGCATTGTCGGTTTCCATCCCCAGACCTGCTCTGACATCCGTTCCCTCGTTTCTTGGTATGACACCCCGCCTGGCGTGTTGCCCAAAACCTAAGCGAGCCCCCGGTGCGAGACAACGGTTTTCGCCCTCGCAGCCGCCAGGCTGGCTTTTCCTCGCGCACAAACCTGCTAAACGGGAGGCCGAACCGACGCGATCACAGGCGCATCATGAGCGAGACATTCCGCCTCACGCTGGCCCAGCTCAACCCCACGCTGGGGGATATTGCCGGCAACGCCGCGCGCGCGCGCACGGCATGGCAGGAGGCCCGGGCCGCCGGCGCCGATTTCGTCGCCTTCCCCGAGGCCTTCCTGATCGGCTACCAGCCGCAGGACATGGTGATGCGCCCGGCCTTCTGGCGCGAGGCGATGGACGCCGCCGAGGCGCTCGCGCGCGCCACCGCCGACGGCCCGCCCATCGGGATCGGCGCGCCCTTTCACGACGGCACGGCACTCTACAACGCCTATTACATCCTCGAAGGCGGCAAGGTGCGGCTGCGGGTGTTCAAGCAGGTCTTGCCCAATATCGAGGTGTTCGACGAAAAGCGCCTCTACGCCCGCGGCCCCGATCAGGGCCCCTTCCGCATCGGCCCGCTGCTCATTGGCACGCCGATCTGCGAGGACGCATGGTGGGAGAACCGGGTTTGTGCGGCGATGGCCGGTGCCGGGGCCGAGATCCTGCTGGTGCCGAACGGCTCGCCCTATCACCGCGGCAAGGTTGCACAGCGCCAGCGCCACATGGGCGCCCGCGTGGACGAAACCGGGTTGCCGCTGCTGTATCTCAACATGACAGGCGCGCAGGACGATCAGGTGTTTGACGGCGCGAGCTTCGGGATCAACCCCGGCGGCGCGCTGGCCTTTCAGATGCCGCAGTTCGAAGCCGGGATACGGCATGTCGATCTGGAGAAAAACGCGGCCGGCTGGCGGATCGTGCCGGGTGATATCGTGCCCGAATGCGATGAGTGGGAGGCCGACTACCGCACCATGGTCACGGCACTGGCCGACTACATGGGCAAGACCGGTTTTCGCAAGGCCCTGCTGGGGCTGTCGGGCGGCATCGATTCCGCCCTTGTGGCGACGATCGCGGTGGATGCGCTCGGGCCCGAGAACGTGCGCTGCGTGATGCTGCCCTCGGAATATACCTCGCAGGCCTCTTTGGAGGATGCCAAAGCCGTGGCCGAAGCACTCGGGGTGCGCTACGATTTCTTGCCGATTTCGGGCCCGCGCGCGGCCGTCTCGCAAGCGCTGGCGCCGCTCTTCGAGGGCACCGAGCCCGACGTCACCGAGGAAAATGTCCAGTCGCGCCTGCGCGGGCTTCTGCTCATGGCGCTGTCGAACAAGTTCGGGGAGATGCTGCTGACCACCGGCAACAAATCCGAGGTGGCCGTGGGCTACGCCACGATTTATGGCGACATGGCTGGCGGGTACAACCCGATCAAGGATCTCTACAAGACACGGGTGTTTGAGACCTGCCGCTGGCGCAATGCCAACCACCGGCCGTGGATGAAGGGCCCCACGGGCGAGGTGATCGCGCCCCGGGTGATCGACAAACCGCCCTCGGCCGAACTGCGCGAAGACCAGAAGGACGAGGACAGCCTGCCGCCCTACGAGGTTCTGGATGCCATCCTCGACGGGTTGATCGACCGCGAGGCGAGCGTGGCCGAGCTGGTGGAGGAAGGGTTCGACCGCGAGACGGTGAAACGGGTCGAGCACCTGATCTTCATCTCGGAATACAAGCGCTTCCAGTCCGCCCCCGGCGCGCGGCTCACCAAGCGTGCGTTCTGGCTCGACCGGCGCTATCCGATCGTTAACCGCTGGCGCGACAAGAGCTGAGCGCAGGCTGCGCTATTGCGGGGAAAAGACAAGGTTTCAACGCAAAGCCGCGGCGCGACGCCCAGACAAAACGCGAAAAGTGAAAGCCTCGCTCAGCGCCGGACCTTTTGCAAAAGCGGCATCAGCGCCGACATGTCGGGGCCGTGATCCATGCCTGTCAGCGCCTTCCGAAGCGGCATGAACAGCCCCTTGCCCTTGCGCCCTGTCGCCTCTTTCACCTGCGCGGTCCACTGCCCCCAGGTTTCGGCCGAAAACGGCGGCTCGGGGAGCAGATCCATCGCGGTCGAGACCATCTCGGCATCTTCCTCGTCTACCAACGGCTCGGCCCCTTCGCGGCACAGCGCCCACCAGCCCTCGATGTCTTGCATCGTGGTGATGTTCTCGCGCACCACATTCCAGAACGCGCCGGCGCTCTCGTCTGGCACGCCGGCCGCGCGCAGCTTGTCGGCAACGGCATCGTAGGGCAGCTGCGACAGGTAATGCGCGGTCAGCGGAAAGAGATCGTTCACATCGAACTTCGTCGGCGCCGCGCCGAAGGTGGATAGATCGAAGCCCTCGATGATCTCGTCCATCGACAGGCGCAACTCCACCGGCTGCGACGAGCCCAGCCGCGCCATCAGGCTCAGAAGCGCCATCGGCTCCACCCCCTGTTCGCGCAGATCGCGCAACGCCAGCGTGCCCAGTCGTTTCGACAGCGCCTCGCCCTGCGGCCCGGTCAGCAGCGAATGGTGGGCAAAGCGCGGCACCGTGCCGCCGAGTGCCTCGATGATCTGGATCTGGGTGGCGGTGTTGGTGACATGATCGGATCCGCGCACCACGTCGGTGATGCCGAAGTCGACATCGTCGCAGACACTCGCCAGCGTGTAGAGAAACTGCCCGTCGGCGCGGATCAGCACCGGGTCCGACACCGAGGCCGCGTCGATCGAAAGAGGCCCGAGGATCCCGTCGTCCCACTCGATGCGCTCATGGTTGAGCAAGAAGCGCCAAACGCCGTTGCCGCGCTCGGCGCGCAGCTTTTCCTTCTCTTCCTCGGTGAGCTTCAGCGCCGCGCGGTCATAGACCGGGGGCTTGCCCATGTTGAGCTGTTTCTTGCGCTTGAGGTCAAGCTCGGTGGGGGTTTCGAAACATTCATAGAAGCGCCCCTTGTCGCGCAGCTCCTGCGCCGCGTCCTCGTAGCGCGCAAGCCGGGTCGATTGCCGTTCCACCCGGTCCCACGTCAGCCCGAGCCATTCGAGGTCTTCCATGATCGCGTCGGCATATTCGGGCTTCGAGCGCTCCGGATCGGTATCGTCGAGCCGCAGAATGAAGGTGCCGCCGGCCTTGCGGGCGATGAGGTAGTTGAACAGCGCGGTGCGCAGGTTGCCGACATGCAGATAGCCGGTCGGCGACGGTGCGAAACGGGTAACGGTCATGGTGCTCTCCTGTCGGCGCTGCTCTTTCACATCGGGCACAAATTGTCCATACAGGCCACATCGCAGTTGGAGCCACACGATGTTCTTCACCATTCTTGCGCTGCACGTGCTCGGGGCGGCAATCTGGACGGGAGGCCACCTCATCCTTGCCTTCACGGTCCTGCCGCGGGCACTGAGAGCTGGGGATCCGCGCATCCTTACCGATTTCGAGGCCGGGTTCGAGCGGATCGGCATACCGGCATTGCTCGTGCAGGTGGCGAGCGGGCTTTGGCTGGCCTTGCAGATTGCGCCGCAGTGGCGCGACTGGTTCGGCTTCGCCGATGCGGTCTCGGGAGCGATCGGGCTCAAGCTGGTGTTTCTTGCTCTCACCGCCGGCTTCGCCGGCATCGCCCGGTTCGGCCTGATCCCACGCCTGTCGGCCAAGACCCTGTCGCCGATGGCATGGCTGATCCGGGGTGTGACGGTGCTTGCCGTTGGCTTCGCCCTCGCCGGCGTGTTCATCCAGACCGGCGGTTTCTGAGCCGTGGACCCGGAAAGACCGATCCTCCCGCCGAGCCTTGATGCGATTGAGACCATGGCGCGGGCGACCATCGAAACCCTGCCGGCACCCTACCGCGAGGCCGCGGGCAAGGTGGTGCTGCGGGTGGAGGATTTTGCCCCGGAGGCGTTCCTGCGCGACCTCGGGATCGAAGACCCGTTTGAGCTGACCGGGCTTTATGACGGTATCCCGCTGACCGAGAAATCGGTGATGGACAGCCCCATGCAGCCCGACATGATCTGGCTTTTCCGTCGCGCCATTCTCGAGGAGTGGATCGACCGCGGCGATGTCGATCTGGCTGCCCTGGTGGCGCACGTCATGGTGCATGAGCTGGCGCACCACTTTGGCTGGTCGGATGACGATATCGCCGCGATTGACCGCTGGTGGGAATAGTGGCGATCAGCTTGCGGTGACGGGCCAGCGGGTGGCGAGATCGTCGAGGCCCGCACGGATCAGGCGCTTGATCGCGTCGGTGTCTACATCGGCGAGCTTGTTGATGTAGAGGCAGGATTTGCCGAGCCGGTGTTTGCCGAGATCGGACAGGATATGGCCGAAATCGGTGTACCCGGGCATGATGTAGAGCACGAGATTGGCTTTGCGCGGGCTGAAGCCGGTGGCGAGGGAATCGCCCTCGCGCCCGCTGTCGTAGGTGTAGTGATATTGGCCGTAACCGATGATCGTCGGCCCCCACATCTTCGGCCGCCAGCCCGTCACCTCGCGAAAGATGCGATCCAGCACGGCCGCATCGGCGCGGCGGGTCGGATGCTCGATGCCGGCGAGGAAGGCCTCGACGGAGGCGGTGGTCGGTTGGGTCTTGTTCTCGGACATTGTCCTGCGGGGTTCGGTCTGCGTCACATGGAGTATACGGCGCATCCGCGAGCCGTGGGGAGAAATTTCGCGCGAATCCGGGCCCCCGACCGGTGGGGGCGCTGCCCCCACACCCCCGGGATATTTCCGGAAAGATGAAAGAGGGGGATCAGAGCGGGACGATCCGACTGCCAAGACGCGCGATGGCACTGTCGACCATGTCGCGCTCTTCCGGGGCGAGGGTCTGGGCGCGCGCGTAGACCGGCCGGGCGCGGTCGTCGACGAGCGGCACGTGCCAGCCCTCGGTGGTCTCGAAGAAGTGCTGCACGCCCGCGCGGCCGAACTCGGCGAGAAAGCCCTGCACCACCACATCGAGATAGGACAGGAGCACCGGGTTGTCGTCGCCGGGTTCGTGGTGGGCGCCTTCGGGGATGGCATAGATCGCGATGTCGAGGGCACGGCCGGCATTGTGGTTGGTGTTTTGGCTCACGTCGTGGCGATCATAGGCGAATTCACGTGCGTCCAGCGCGGCCCAGTCTGCGCCGGGGACGGCGGCGATGAGACCCTCGACATAGTCGTCCGGCGCCGGCACCGCGGTGAGAAAGCAGCGGTCGCGCAGCGGCGATTTGCGCCACGCGCGGCGCCAGCCGGAAACGCGGGCGGTTTGTGCCTCGGCGTAGTCATGGGTGCGGCGATTGACCAGCGAGCCATAGCCGAAGAAGAACGGGTCGGGCATGGGGCAAATGTGGCGCGGGATGCCTTGGCATACAAGTCCTTGCCCGGTGCGATCGGCGTTGGTAGGAAAGAGCCACCTGCGCAGGGAGAATCCGGCGGACATGTGTTCTGGCCGGTGCCGAAGGAGCAACCGCCCCGGTAAACTCTCAGGCAAGCGGACCGCGCGGGGCACAGACTCTGGAGAGAGGCCGAGAGGCCCGCCGAAGGGATAACGATCTCAGGCGAAAGGACAGAGGGGGCATCGGACGGGCGAGATGGCCCAGCGATGCCGGGCGCGCATTCCCGGCGGGGGAATGCGATGAGCGATCTGAAGCGGACGGCGCTGCATGGTCTTCACCTCGAGCTCGGGGCGAAGATGGTGCCTTTCGCCGGCTGGGAGATGCCGGTGCAGTATCCCGCGGGCGTGTTGAAAGAGCATCTTCACACCCGGGCCGCGGCCGGCCTGTTCGACGTCAGCCACATGGGGCAGGTGATCCTGCGCGGGACCGGCGCGGCCGAGGCGCTCGAACGGCTGGTGCCGGTCGATGTTGCGGGATTGGCCGAGGGCCGGCAGCGCTACGCGATGTTCACCAACGACGACGGCGGGATCATCGACGATTTGATGATCGCCAACAAGGGCGACCACCTGCTGCTCGTCGTCAATGCGGCGCGGGTCGACGTCGACCTTGCGCATCTTCGGGCCGGCCTGCCCGGCGTGGACGTCGAGCCGATCACCGGACGGGCATTGATCGCGCTGCAAGGGCCGAAGGCCGAAGAGGCGCTGGTGGCGCTGAACCCGGCGGCGCGCGAGATGCGGTTCATGGACGTGGCAGAGATGGATCTCGCCGGGGCGACCTGCTGGGTGAGCCGGTCGGGCTATACCGGCGAAGACGGCTACGAAATCTCGGTGCCCAACACAATGGGGCCGCGGCTGGCGCGGGCGCTGCTGGACAACGCGGAGGTGCAGCCGGTCGGCCTCGGGGCACGGGATTCGCTCAGGCTGGAGGCCGGGCTTTGCCTTTACGGCGCGGATATCGACGAGACGACCTCGCCGGTGGAAGCGGGGCTCGCCTGGGCAATCCAGAAGGTGCGGCGCGCGGGTGGCGCGCGCGAAGGCGGGTTCCCCGGCGCCAAGCGTATTCTGAACGAGCTGGATAATGGTGCGGCGCGCAAGCGCGTCGGGCTCCTGCCCGAGGGCCGCGCGCCGATGCGGGCGCACACGCCCCTGTTCGCCACCGAAGACGGCGCCGAATCTGCGGGCGAGATCACCTCGGGCGCCTTCGGCCCCTCGATCGGGCGGCCGATGTCGATGGGATACGTACCCGTCGACCTCAGTGGCGAAGGCACCACGGTCTGGGGTGAAGTGCGCGGCAAGCGGATGCCGGCAACCATCGCCCCCCTGCCCTTCCACAAGCAATCCTACAAACGCTGACGACCAACAGGAGACCCCGTGAGATGAAATACACCGAAGAACATGAGTGGCTCGACGACGCCGATGGCATCGTGACCGTGGGCATCACCGCCCATGCCGCCGAACAATTGGGCGACATTGTCTTCGTCGAACTGCCCGAGGTGGGCACCGAAGTGTCGAAAGACGACGAGATCGTGGTGATCGAGAGCGTCAAGGCCGCCTCCGACATCCTCGCACCGCTCGACGGCGAGATCGTCGAGGTGAATGACGCGATCGTCGAGGAACCCGGCAAGGTCAACGAAGACCCCGAGGGCGATGCCTGGTTCTTCAAGATCAAGGCCTCCGACCCGGGCCAGATGGCCGACTACATGGACGAGGCCGCCTACAAAGCCTTCATCGGCTGACGCGCGCGTTGCCCCCTTCGGGCGACGCCTGGCGAGGACCGCCCAACGGGCGTGACGAGCCCCTGCTTTTCGGAGAGACCCATGCCCTTTGAGCCCACCGGCTATCGGCCCTACGATTTCGCCAACCGCCGCCACATCGGCCCGTCGCCTGCCGAGATGGCCGAGATGTTCGCCACGCTCGGGATCGGCGATCTCGAGGCGCTGATCGACGAGACTGTGCCGAAAGCCATCCGCCAGTCGGAGCCGCTCGATTTCGGCCATGCGCGGTCGGAGCGCGAGATGCTGCACCAGATGCGGGTGACGGCCTCTCAAAACACCGTGCTGCGCTCGCTGCTCGGGCAGGGCTATCACGGTACCGTCACGCCGCCGGTGATCCAGCGCAACATCCTAGAAAACCCCGCCTGGTATACCGCCTATACCCCCTACCAGCCGGAAATCAGCCAGGGCCGGCTGGAGGCGCTGCTCAACTACCAGACGATGATCTCCGATCTCACCGGACTCGAGGTGGCCAACGCCTCGCTGCTCGACGAGGCCACCGCCTGCGCCGAAGCGATGACCATGGCAGAGCGGGTGGCGAAATCGAAGGCCAAGGCGTTTTTCGTCGACGCCGCCTGCCATCCGCAGAACATCGCGGTGATCCGCACCCGCGCCGAGCCGCTCGGCATCGAGGTCATCGTCGACGACCCGGCACACATGGACCCGGAGGCGGTGTTCGGCGCGATTTTCCAGTATCCCGGCACCCACGGCGAGCTGCGCGACTTCTCCGGCGAGATAGCCGCGCTGCATGCCAACAAGGCGATCGGCATCATTGCGGCCGACCCGCTAGCGCTCACGCTCCTGAAGGAACCCGGCGCCATGGGGGCCGACATTGCCGTGGGCACCACCCAGCGCTTTGGCGTGCCGATGGCTTACGGCGGGCCGCATGCCGCCTTTATTGCCTGCCACGCGGCCCACAAGCGTGCCCTGCCCGGCCGACTCGTCGGCGTCTCGATCGACGCGCGCGGCAACAAGGCCTACCGGCTCGCGCTGCAAACCCGAGAGCAGCATATCCGCCGTGAGAAGGCGACCTCGAACGTCTGCACCGCGCAGGCGTTGCTGGCGGTGATGGCGAGCTTCTACGCCGTGTTTCACGGCCCCGAGGGGCTCAAGGCGATTGCGCAATACGTGCACCGCAAGACCGTGCGGCTGGCCAGCAAGCTCGAAGAGGCCGGCTATGAGGTGGAACCTGCGCATTTCTTCGACACGATCACCGTCGAGGTCGGGCATTTGCAGAAGGGTATCATTCTGTCGGCGCTGAAAGAGGGGGTGAACCTGCGCCCCGTCGGCAAGACCAAGATCGGCATCACCCTCGATGAGCCGACCCGCTCACCGACCATTGAAGCGGTCTGGCGCGCCTTTGGCGTTGTGGCCAAGGACGACCCCTCAGAGATTTCTTACCGGCTTCCCGAAGCGCTGATCCGCACCACCGAGTATCTCACCCACCCGGTGTTTCACATGAACCGGGCGGAGACCGAGATGATGCGCTACATGCGCAAGCTCGCCGACCGCGACCTCGCGCTCGACCGCGCGATGATCCCGCTCGGCTCCTGCACGATGAAGCTCAACTCGGCCGCCGAGATGATGCCGGTGAGCTGGCGCGAGTTCTCGATGCTGCACCCGCTCTGCCCGCCCGATCAGGCGGCGGGCTACCACGAGCTCATCGACGACCTGAAAGACAAGCTCTGCGCCATCACCGGCTATGACGCGATGAGCATGCAGCCCAACTCGGGCGCGCAGGGCGAATATGCGGGCCTCCTGACGATCCGCGCCTATCACAAGGCGCGCGGCGAAGGGCACCGCAACATTTGCCTCATTCCGATGAGCGCGCATGGCACCAACCCGGCCTCGGCCCACATGGCCGGGATGAAGGTTGTCGTGGTGAACACCGCCGAGAACGGCGATATCGATCTGGACGATTTCCGTGCCAAGGCCGAAGCCGCGGGTGAGAACCTTGCGGCCTGCATGATCACCTACCCCTCGACCCACGGCGTCTTCGAGGAAACCGTGACCGAAGTTTGCGACATCACCCACGCGTTCGGCGGGCAGGTCTATATCGACGGCGCCAATCTCAACGCGCTCGTCGGGCTGGTGAAGCTTGGCGAGATCGGCGGCGACGTGAGCCACCTCAACCTGCACAAGACCTTCGCCATCCCGCATGGCGGCGGTGGCCCCGGCATGGGGCCGATCGGGGTGAAGGCGCATCTGGAGCCGCACCTGCCGGGCGACCCCTTCGCAGGTGCCGCCGGCGCGGTGTCGTCGGCGCCCTATGGCTCGGCCTCGATCCTGCCGATCTCCTGGGCCTACGTGCTGATGATGGGTGGCGACGGGCTGACCCAGGCCACCAAGGTGGCGATCCTTAACGCCAACTACATCGCCGCGCGGCTCGAGGGCGCGTTTGACGTGCTCTACAAGGGGCCGACGGGCCGGGTGGCGCATGAGTGCATCATCGATGTCCGCCCCTTTGCCGAGAGCGCCGGGGTCAGCGTCGACGACATCGCCAAGCGGTTGATGGACGCAGGCTTCCACGCGCCGACGATGTCGTGGCCGGTGGCGGGCACGCTGATGATCGAGCCCACCGAGAGCGAGACCAAGGCCGAGCTCGACCGGTTCTGCGACGCGATGCTGGCGATCCGTGAAGAGATCGCGGCGATCGAGGCCGGCAAGATGGACCGCGACAACAACCCGCTCAAGAACGCCCCGCACACGACGATGGATCTCGTCGGCGACTGGGACCGGCCTTACAGCCGTGAGCAGGGATGTTTCCCGCCGGGTGCTTTCCGGGTCGACAAGTATTGGCCGCCGGTCAACCGGGTCGACAATGTCTATGGCGACCGCAACCTCGTCTGCATCTGCCCGCCGCTCGAGAGCTACACCGACGCCCCACAATAGGCTCGCCGCCCCGGCGGCCGGTGAGGCCGCAGGATGATGGGGGATTGTTTGGCGGGCGGGAGCGGGCTATCTGCGGCCCATGCCCCGGTATGCCTTGAAAATCGAGTATGACGGCGGCCCCTTCGCGGGCTGGCAACGGCAGGCGGACCAGCCGTCGGTGCAGGGCGCCATGGAAGCGGCGCTGGCGAAGCTGGAGCCGGACGTGCCGTCGATCGCGGCGGCGGGGCGGACCGATGCCGGGGTGCACGCCTGGGGGCAGGTGGCGCATTGCGACATGGCCAAGGACTGGGCCCCGTTCAAGCTGATGAGCGCGCTGAACTACCACCTGAAACCGGCGCCCGTGGCGGTGGTGGCTTGCGCGGCGGTGGCGGAGGGTTTTCACGCCCGGTTTTCGGCCGTCGAGCGGCGTTACCTGTTTCGGCTGGTGAGCCGGCGCGCGCCCCTGGTGCATGACCGGGGCAAGGCGTGGCAAGTGCCCCATCCGCTGGACAAGCGCGCGATGCAGGCGGGAGCAGACCGGCTGTTGGGCCGGCACGATTTCACCACGTTCCGCTCGGTGCAGTGTCAGGCCGACAGCCCCGTCAAGACGCTCGATGAGCTTCGGGTCGAGGCCCGGCCCTATCCCGGCGGCGGCACAGAGTTTCACTTCCATGTCCGCGCCCGCAGCTTCCTGCACAACCAGGTGCGCAGCTTCGTCGGCACGTTGGAGCGGGTCGGCGCGGGGGCTTGGACCGCCGATGACGTCACCGCCGCGCTGGCGGCGCGCGACCGGGCGGCCTGCGGGCCGGTGTGTCCGCCCGAGGGGCTCTATCTCGAAAGCGTGGGTTATCCGCAAGACCCCTTCGGGCAAGCCTGAGCGGCACAGGGGCGCTTCCCCCGGCCCCGCGCCTCTGCCATACTGCGCGCCAAACAAGACCAAGAAGAGCAGCGGTATGAACGACCTCCTTTCCGGGCAACCCGACGCCTATGACGCCAATTCCATCGAGGTTCTGGAGGGGCTGGAGCCCGTACGCCAACGCCCCGGCATGTATATCGGCGGCACCGATGAGCGGGCGTTGCACCACATGGTGGCCGAGATCCTCGACAACTCGATGGACGAGGCCGTTGCGGGGCATGCCAACCGGATCGAGGTGGAGCTGCACGCCGATCACTCGGTGACGATCCGCGACAATGGCCGCGGCATCCCGGTGGACCCGCACCCGAAGTTCCCCGACAAATCCGCGCTCGAGGTGATCCTGTGCACGCTGCACGCGGGCGGCAAGTTTTCCGGCAAGGCCTACCAGACCTCGGGCGGCCTGCATGGGGTGGGTTCGTCGGTGGTCAACGCGCTGTCGGACAGCCTCGTGGTGCAGGTGGCCAAGAACAAGGAACTGTTCGAGCAGCGGTTTTCGCGCGGGCTGCCGCTCGGGCCGGTCGAGAAGGTGGGGGCTGCGCCGAACCGGCGGGGCACGGAGGTCACCTTCCACGCCGACCCGCAGATTTTCGGCTCGCACAAGTTCAAGCCCAAACGGCTGTTTACGTTGGCGCGCTCCAAGGCCTACCTGTTCTCGGGCGTCGAGATCCGCTGGAAATCGGCGATTGATGACGGCGAGACGCCCACGGAGGCGGTGTTCCACTTCCCCGGCGGGCTTGCGGATTACCTCAAGGAGAGCCTCGGGAGCGCGAGCACCTATTCCGACGGCGGCTTCCACGGCAAGGTGGAGTTCCGCGAGAAGTTTGGCGAGCCCGGCTATGTCGAATGGGCGATCAACTGGACGCCCTCGCGCGACGGTTTCATCCAGAGCTACTGCAACACCGTGCCGACCCCCGAAGGCGGCACCCACGTGGCAGGCTTCTGGGCGGCGATCCTGAAGGGGATCAAGGCCTACGGCGAGCTTGTCGGCAACAAGAAGGCCGCGAGCATCACCCGGGAGGACATGCTGGCGGGGGGCTGCGCGCTGGTCAGCACATTCATCGCCGATCCCGCCTTCGTCGGCCAGACCAAGGACCGGCTGTCGAC
>JANTFS010000045.1 GCA_024763335.1 Paracoccaceae bacterium
AAATTCGAGATCCCGCTCCTTGCCGACATTCCGGTGCTCGGCCCGATCCTGTTTCGCCATGACCCGATGGTCTATGTCTCGATCCTGATCGTGATCGCCGTTTGGGCCACACTCAACTACACGCGCGCCGGGCTCATCCTGCGCGCCGTCGGCGAGAACCATTCCGCCGCCCACGCGCTTGGCTACAAGGTAATCCGCGTGCGCTTCGCCGCGATCCTGTTTGGCGGGGCCATGGCCGGGCTCGGCGGCGCCTATGTGAGCCTTGTGCGGGTTCCGCAATGGGTCGAGGGAATGACGGCCGGCGCCGGGTGGATTGCGCTGGCCATCGTCGTCTTCGCCTCGTGGCGACCCTGGCGGGTGCTGCTCGGCGCCTATCTTTTCGGCGGCGTGAGCGTGTTGCAGCTGAATCTGCAAGCCGCCGGTGTGGCGATCCCGGTCGAATATCTTTCGATGTCGCCCTACCTTGTCACCATCCTCGTGCTGGTCATAATCTCGGTGCGCGGCAATCACGGCGCGCCAGGCTCCCTGGGGCGCGTGTTCCATGCCTCATCATAGCGAACCGCTCGGCTGCCAGCATCACGGAAGGCAGGAATGTGACAAGGGCAGAGATCATAGCCGCCCTCGATGGCGCCCCGGAGGCGAAGAGCACGCGCGCCGCGCTGTTCATTCACATCCTGATCGGTCTTTCCGCCGTGGCGATCACGCTGGAAACGGAACCCTCGGTGCCCGCGCCGATACAGGACTTTCTGTTTCGCTTCGAAATCTTCGTCCTCGCGGTTTTCGCCGCGGAATACGCCCTGCGCATCTATGCCTCGCAACGACGGCTGCGCTACATCTTCAGCTTCTGGGGGCTGGTGGATCTGATGTCCATTCTGCCCGCCATCGCGCTGGTCACGCCGCAATGGCAAGTCGTGCGCACCATCCGGCTCGTGCGGCTCGTGCGTCTGCTGAAACTCCTGCGCGCATCGCGCACGCTCGACAGGCTCGCGGCCGCCGTTCGCGAGGTCCGCGGCGAGCTGGCCATGTTCGGGGTGATTTCGGCCCTCATGCTCTATGTCAGCGCGGTCGGCATCTACCTGTTCGAACACGAAGCCCAGCCAGAGGTGTTCAGTTCCATCCTCACCAGCCTGTGGTGGGCGGTGGCGACCTTCACCACGGTCGGATACGGCGACATGGTGCCGATCACCGGCGGCGGTCGCCTCTTCACAGCCTTCGTGCTGTTCATCGGCCTTGGCATCATCGCGGTGCCGGCAGCGATCGTGACCACCGCCCTGCTCGAAGCCGAAACCACCATCCGCCCGCGCCGAAAACGCCCGGGCACCCCGCCTTCGCAACCTGAACCTGACGAAACCAAGAACGGAGATTAACATGAAAGCTATCAGAACCCTTGTGGCCGGTGCGGCGCTTGCCGTCGGCCTTGCCGGCGCGGCCAGTGCCGGCAGCCATGGCGACCCCGTCAAGGTCGGCTTCATCTACGTCGGCCCGGTGGGCGACGGAGGCTGGACCTTCGAGCACAACGAGGGCCGTCTCGCTGTCGAGGAGCATTTCGGTGACAAGGTTGAAACCGTGTTCCAGGAAAGCGTGCCGGAAGGCGCCGACGCCGAACGCGCGATCACCCAGATGGCGTTGTCCGGCGCCGATCTGATCTTCACCACCTCGTTTGGCTACATGGATGCCACCCTTGCCGTGGCCGAGAAATTCCCGGACGTGAAGTTCGAGCACGCAACCGGCTACAAGACGGCCGATAACGTCGGCGTCTATTCGGCCCGCTTCTACGAAGGCCGCGCCGTGCAGGGCACCATCGCGGGGCACATGACCCAGTCGAACGTCATCGGCTACATCGCCTCCTTCCCGATCCCGGAAGTGATCCGCGGCATCAACTCCGCTTATATTCACGCCAAGAAGGTCAACCCCGATGTCGAATTCAAGGTGATCTGGGTCTACACCTGGTTCGACCCGGCCAAGGAAGCCGATGCCGCCAAGGCGCTCATCGAGCAGGGTGCCGACGTGATCCTGCAACACACCGACTCGACCGCGCCGCAGGCCGCCGCCGCCGAAGCCGGCAACGTCTACACCTTCGGCCAGGCCTCCGACATGGCGGAATACGCGCCGATGCCGCGGATCTCGTCGATCATCGACAACTGGGCCCCCTACTACATCGCCCGCACCCAGGCCGTGATCGACGGCACCTGGGAGAGCGACAACACCTGGGACGGCATCGGTCCGGGCATGGTGGAGATCGGCGAGATTTCCGAGGTCGTGCCGGCGGAGGTGAAAGCCGAGGCCGAGGCGCTGCGTGATGCGATCGCCGCGGGCGAATACGCCCCTTTCACCGGCCCGCTCAACAAGCAAGACGGCACGCCGTGGCTCGCCGAAGGCGAAACCGCGGATGACGGCACCCTGGCCGGGATGGATTTCTACGTCGAAGGTATCGAGGGCGAAATCCCCAACTGATCTGTCCGACACGTGCAAAAACAAGGGCCCGCGCTTCGGCGCGGGCCTTTTCCTTGCCCACGATTGACAGATTGCCGCAGGCGCGCCGGAACCGCCGCCGACTTGCGTTCAATGACCATACACAGAGGACGCAATCTCGGAGATTAGCCATGAAACGCACAACAACTCTTCTCTCGGCCGCCGCTTTGGCGCTCACCATGCCCCTGAGCGTGAACGCGCAGGTGCCCGGTGAGGATTTTCTGAACAACTGGGATTATGACGGGGACGGGCAAGTGACCCTTGCCGAGGTTCTGGAACGGCGCGCCGATCTGTTCGATGGCTTCGATGCCGATGAAAACGGTGTGTTGTCGGAAGAGGAAATGGCCGACCACAACGCGATGCGCGACGCGATGCAGTCGACCCATGAGCGTCCGGAGACGGCCGGCGGCGGCTGGGGCCGGCAGGGTGGCGGCTTCGGACGTGGCATGGGAATGGGACCGCAGGGCGGCGGCCAGCGCGGCCCGATGATGCAACAGCCCGGCTACGGCTACGGCCAGCCTCAGGGCGGTTGGGGCTACGGCCAGCCGCAGGGCTTCGGCTACGGCCAGCCGCAGGGCTTCGGCTACGGCCAGCCGCAGGGCTTCGGCTATGGCGCCGGCCCGGGCTGGGGTCCGCAACAGGGCATGATGCAGCCCGGCTGGGGCCCGAACATGGGTCCGCGTGGCGGTATGGGCGGCCAACCGGGCGGCTGGGGGCAACCCGGCGCTCAACCGGGCACCGGACCGCAGCCGAGGCAGGGCCAGATGGAGGCCGGCCTCGACGCGAACGGCGACGGCCAGATCAGCCGCGACGAATTCGTGAATGCCGGCAAGGCCTGGCTGCCGCGGTTTGACCGCAACGGCGACGGCGTTGTCGATGCGAGCGATTTCCCGGCGGCCCCCCAAAACTGAATCTGAACCGATCAAGGCCCCATGCCCATGCATGGGGCCTTTTTCTTTGCCCGCGCACATGGCAGCTTGCGCGCATGGACGACTTTCTCATCATCGGCGGCGGAATCGCGGGCACCTCGGCGGGCGCCCGGCTGGCCGCACTCGGCACCGTCACCCTCCTCGAAGCGGAAGACGCGCTTGGCTATCACGCCTCCGGGCGCTCGGCGGCCCTGTTCGAGCAGCAATACGGGCTGGCCGCCACGGTCGCCCTGTCGCGCGCTTCGGCCGAGTATCACGCCCACGCCAACGGCGGCGTTCTGAGCCCGCGCGGGATCATGTTCATCGGCGGCCCGGGCGAGGAGGAAACCCTCGCCGCGGACATCGCCGATATCGGGCTCACCGAAATCAGCCTCGATGAGGCACGCACCAAGGTGCCTGTCCTCAACCCCGACGTCGTGACAATGGCCGCGTGGCATGAAGAGGCATGGGACGTGGACACCGATCGCCTCATCCAGAATTTCGCCCGCGAGATCCGGGCAAACGGGCGGGTGGTCACCGGCGCACAGGTGACGATGATCGACCGGACCGAGACCGGCTGGCGGGTGGAGGCGGACGGGCAATCTTACACCGCGCGCAAACTCGTCAACGCCGCCGGCGCCTGGGTCGACATGATCGCGCACATGGCCGGCCTGCCGGAGATCGGATTCACCCCCAAGCGCCGCTCGATGGCGCGCGTCGCCGCCCCCGAGGGCCATGACGTCAGCCGTTGGCCGATGGTCTTCGGTGCCGGCGAGGCGTGGTACATGAAACCAGACGCCGGCGCGCTGCTGATTTCGCCGGCTGATGCCGAACCGACCGTGCCGCATGATGCCTGGGCCGACGACATGGTGCTCGCCGAGGGCATCGCCGGCTGGGAGGCGCATGTCACCACGCCGGTGACCCGGATGCTCGCCAACTGGGCCGGCCTGCGCACCTTCTCGCCCGACGGCAACCTCGTGATCGGCGCCTCGCCGCATGATCGAGACTTCCTCTGGTTCGCCGGCCAAGGCGGATACGGCTTCCAGACCGCACCGGCGGCCAGCCAGCTTCTGGCCGATCTCGTTACGGGGAGAGACAGCGCGATCGACGCCGAAACCCGCGCCGCCGTCGATCCCGCCCGCTTCGGCTGACCGGGACTTCATCTTGGCCGAAATACTCCGGGGGTTTGGGGGCTGGCCCCCAATCGGGAAAACCTGTGCGGCGCAGCCGCGCCTTTTGATCACGCCCGGTCGCGCAGGAGCTTGATCGCCTCGGGCACAACCAGCAACGGCAAAGCCAGAAGCATGATCGGCTGCCAGTGATCCCAGCCCAGCGGCGCGGTGCGCAGGAGCGTCTGCAACGGCGGCCAGTAGACCGCCGCAAGCTGCGCCCCGACCATCGTCACCAGGGCCGCGATCAACAACCGGTTGGAAAACCACCCGATCCGCGTGCAGCTGTGGTGGAAGCTGCGGAAGGCAAAGACCGAGGTCTTTTCGAAGATCACCATGGCGGTGAACGCAGCGGTGCGGGCCACCGTCTCCCCCATCGGAAGGAAATGGTAAAACAGCCACAGGCTCGCCGCCCCGGTATAGGTGCTGAAGGCGATGATCATGGCAACCCCGGCCTTGCCGATCACGCTCTCGCCCTTGTCGCGCGGCGGGCGGTTCATCGTGTCGGGCGTGGTCTTCTCCAGCCCCAGCGCCACCGCGGTGATGCCGTCGGTGATCAGGTTCATCCACAGGATCTGGGTGGCGAGGAAGATCAGCGGCCCGCCGATGAGGATATTGGCCAGCAGCGCCACGACCTCCCCGGCGTTGGACGACAGAAGGTAACGCACGAACTTGCGGACATTCTCGAACTGCCGCCGCCCCTCGCGGATCGCCCGCACGATGGTGGCGAAATTGTCGTCAAGCAGCACCAGATCTGCCGCGTCGCGGGCAACATCTGTGCCGCGCTGGCCCATCGCCACGCCGATGTCGGATTGCTTCAGCGCGGGGGCGTCGTTGACGCCATCGCCGGTCATCGCCACGATCTGACCCTTGGCCTGCAACATGCGCACGAGCCGCATCTTGTGGGCCGGCGCCGTGCGGGCAAACAGCACCGGCTCGTCGAGCGCCGCATCGAGATCGGCGTCGCTCATGTTTTCGACATCCCGGCCGGTGAGCGTGCGCTGCACGTCGAGCCCGACCATGGCGGCCACCGCCCGCGCCGTCGCCGCCGCGTCGCCGGTAATCATGATCACCCGGATGCCCGCCGACCGCGCCGCCCTGATGGCGTCTTTCACCTCCGGGCGCGGCGGGTCCATCAGCCCCACGAACCCGAGGAACGTCAGGTTGTCTTCGTCTTCCGGCAGCGTCGGCGTGGGCAGGTTGCGCCGCGCCAGCGCGATCACCCGGCTGCCTTGGGCCGAGATCGTCTCGAAGGCTGCGCTGAACCGCGCGCGCGCCGCCTCGTCAAGCGGGTGGTCGCGGCCGCCGGCCCGATACCGCGTGCAGCGCTCGAGGATCCGTTCCGGGGCGCCCTTGACGTGGAGCACCCAGCCCTCCCCCGCCGCGGCCAGCACCGACATGCGCTTGCGTTCGGAGGTGAAGGGCAGTTCGGCAACGCTCGGGTCATTCTCGGGCAGAGGACACCAGCCCTTGTAGGCCAGCGTGACCAGCGCGCCCTCGGTCGGCGTGCCGACCATGTGCCAATCGTCGCCGTCATGTTCGAGCCGCGCCCGGTTGCAGGTCATTGCCGTCTCCAGCAACGCCCCGAGGTCGGCATCGTCGCCGTGGCGCATCGGTGTTCCGTCTTCGGCCTCGATATGGCCGGCGGGATCGTAGCCGCCGCCGGTCACGGCATAGCGCCCGGTTGGGGTCCAGATCTGCGTCGCGGTCATCTTGTCTTCGGTGATCGTGCCGGTCTTGTCGGTGCAGATCACGCTTGCCGCGCCCAGCGTTTCAACCGCCTGGAGCCGCCGCGCCAGCGCCTGCTTGCGCACCATCGCCGCCGCGCCCAGCGCCAGCGTGATTGTCACAACCGCCGGCAGCCCCTCGGGCACGATCGCCACCGCGAGCGACAGCGCCATGAGAAACATCTCCTCCACCCCGTGCCCGGTGTAGAGCCCCGCGGCGGCCACGATGGCGCCCAGCGCCACGGCAATGATCGCCATCTGGCGCGCCAGCCCGGCGAGCGCGTGTTGCAGGTGCGTGGTTTTCTCGCCGACCGAGGTGGTGAGCTCGGCGATCTCGCCAAACGCCGTGGCACGGCCTGTGCCAGTCACCTCGCCCTCGGCATGGCCGCCGACGATGGCGGTGCCCATGAACAGCTTCGGCTCTTCGTCCTCCGCCGACTTCGACACCGGCATCGATTCGCCGGTCAGCGCGCTTTCGTCCACCCGCAGCGCCACCGCGCCCAGAATCGTCATGTCCGCCGGCACCTTGTCCCCCGCCGACAAGAGCACGATGTCGCCCGGCACGATCTCGGTCGTGTCGATCATCCGCTCGGCGCCGTCGCGCCGCACGCGGGCCTTTTGCGCGAGCATCGAGCGCAGGGCCGCGAGCGCGGTTTCAGCCTGCCATTCCTGCACGAACCCGAGCACGCCGTTCAGAACAACCACGAGCCCGATGGCAATAGCATCGACGACTTCGCCAAGCGCGAAGGCAATGCCGGCGGCAACGATCAGGATGACGACGAGCAGGCCGGTGAACTGGCGCGCGAGAATGACGAGCCAAGATGCCCGCTTTGCCTCGCCCAGCGTGTTGGGGCCGTAGCGTTCGAGCCGGGCGAGCGCCTCGGCACTGGTGAGCCCCTGCCTGCCTGTCTGGTGCATCGCCGCCTCGCGTTGTCGTGTCCGATCCTAGCACAAGGCCCGATCGGCGAAAGGGCAACACCGCCGGTTTGATCCAGCTTCGGGCAAATGCGTGTTCACCTCGGCCTTGTTGACCGATATCAAAGACCGTGACCTTTGCTTGCTGCATGCCGCCCGCAGGGGAGGAATCGTTTCTGCCGGGCAGGCCTGCCCGGCGCCATGGAGTTTCGAAGATGGACGCCAATCCCCTCGCCAAAATGATGAACCCGCGCTCGATCGCCGTCTTCGGCGCCTCGGAGGGCGGCAAGAGCGTTGGCGCCCGTGTGTTTGCCAACCTGCGCGCCGACGGGTTCGAAGGCGATATCTATCCCATCAATCCCAAGCACAAGGAGGTGGGCGGTCTCCCCTGCTACCCGGGCATCCTCGAGATCGACGACGAAGTCGATCTCGCGGTGATCGCCACCCCGGCACGCACCGTGCCCGGGATCATTCGCGATCTCGGCGAGGCCGGCACCAAGAACGCGATCATCCTGTCGGCCGGCTTCGGCGAGGGCGGCGGCGACGGGGCCGATTTCGAGAAGGAGCTGGTCGCCGCGGCCCAGCGCGCCGGGGTGCGGTTCATGGGGCCGAACTGCGTTGGCCTCGTGCGGCCGTGGCACAACATGAACGCCACCTTCCTGCGCGCCGGCACGCCGCGCGGACGGATCGCGCTGATCAGCCAGTCGGGCGCGCTGAATGCCGCGATTTCCGACTGGGCGGGACCGCATCACCTCGGGTTCTCGGCCCTCGTCTCGCTCGGGAACGCCACCAACACCGACTTTG
This sequence comes from Paracoccaceae bacterium, assembly GCA_024763335.1. GTDB lineage: Bacteria > Pseudomonadota > Alphaproteobacteria > Rhodobacterales > Rhodobacteraceae > Sinisalibacter. The sequence continues at coordinate 7,996 of JANTFS010000045.1, forward strand.
GCGATGTCATGCAGTTTCTTGCCACCGACCCGCATACCGATGCGATCCTGCTCTATGTCGAGGGGATCAAGCACGCGCCGAATTTCCTTTCCGCGATGCGGGCGACGACGCGGCTGAAGCCGGTGATCGTGCTCAAGTCGGGGCGTCATGCCTCCAGCTCAAAGGCCGCCGCGACCCATACCGGCGCGCTGATGGGCGCCGATACCGTCTTCGATGCCGCGCTGGAACGCACCGGCGCGGTGCGCGCGCTCTCGTTCGGCCAGCTGTTCGCGGCGGCGGAGATTCTCGGGTCGGCCAAGCGGGCGAACGGCAACCGGCTGGCCATCGTTACCAATGGCGGCGGCGCCGGCGTGCTCGCCGCCGACCGGGCCGGCGACACCAAGGTGGACCTTGCGGAGCTGTCGCCCAAGACCATATCGGCGCTCGACAAGGTGCTGCCGAAATACTGGAGCCATGGCAACCCGGTCGACGTGCTGGGGGATGCCGGCCCGAAGGAATACGGCGCCGCGGTCCGGGCCGTCTATGATGACCCCAACGTGGACGGCATGCTCGTGCTTCTGACCCCGCAGGCGATGACCGATGCCCCGGGGATCGCGCAGTCGGTGATCGACAGCCTGCCCAAGAAACGCACAAAACCCGTTCTCGCGAGCTTCATGGGCGAGACCTCTGTGGCCGAGGCGCGCGAGCTGTTGTCCGAAAGCGGGATCGCCGATTTCGAAACGCCCGAACCGGCGGTGTCGGCGTTTTCCTATCTCGCCCAGCACCACCGCAACCGCAAGCTGGCGCTGGAAACGCCCTCGCCGTTGTCGGAGCAGCATCACCCCGATCTCGAAGGCGCGCGGATGATCGTTGACGCAGTGCTCGCCGAAGACCGCGACATGCTCTCGGACGTGGAATCGAAGGCTTTGATGCGCGCCTTTCATATCCCGATCAACATGACCATCGAAGCCGAAACCGAGGCCGAGGCGCTTGTCGCGGCCGAGACGGTCGGCTTCCCCGTCGCGATCAAGATCAACTCGCCCGATATCAGCCACAAGTCCGATGTCGGCGGCGTGCGGATCAACATCTCGGATGCCGCCGAGGTCAAACGCGCGTTTCGCGGGATCGTCGATGCCGCCAAGAACGCCCGACCCAACGCCCGGATCGAGGGGGTCACCGTCGAGGCGATGGCCAAGGTCGCCGACGGGCGCGAACTGGTGATCGGCGCGAGCCGCGACAAGGTCTTCGGCCCGACGATCCTGTTCGGCGCGGGCGGCACCATGGTCGAGGTGCTCAAGGACAGCGCCGTGGCGCTGCCGCCGCTCAACTCGGTGCTCTCGGATCGGTTGATCAACCGCACCCGCGTGTCGCAGCTTCTCGAGGCCTTCCGCGACCGCAAGGCCGTTGACCGGGAGGCGGTGATCGACGTGCTCATGCGCATCTCCGATCTGGTGTGCGAGTTGCCGCAGGTGGTCGAGCTTGACATCAACCCGCTGTTTGCCGGCCCCGACGGCGTGCTCGCCGTCGATGCGCGGGTGAAAGTCGCCCGCCCGCCGGCGCGCGACGGGCGCTATGATCACGTCGCCATCCACCCCTACCCGCGCCACCTTGTGCAGGAAGGCTACCTGACCGACGGCACGCCGCTGGTGATCCGCCCGATCCGGCCCGAGGATGCCGAAAGCGAGCAGACCTTCGTGCGCGAGCTGTCGGACGAAGCCAAGATGTTCCGGTTCATGGGGGCGATGAACGAGCTCAGCCCGGAGATGCTGGTGCAGTTCACCCAGATCGACTACCGCCGCGAGATGGCGCTGGTGGCGATGGTGCAGAAAGGCAAGAAATCCAAGCAGGTCGGCGTTGCGCGCTATGTCATCAACCCCGACGACCGGTCTTGCGAATTTGCCATCGTGGTCAGCGACAAGATCCAGCACCAGGGGATCGGCACACGCCTGATGAAGGCGCTGTTCAGCGCGGCACGCGATCACGGCATGACGGTGATGGAAGGCACCGTGCTCAGGGCCAACGCGCCGATGCTCAAGCTCATGCAGGATCTCGGCTTCACCGAGCGCATGGACCCCGACGACCCCGAGCTGGTTCTCGTCGAACGCTACCTCTGAGATCGGGGAGGAAACCAGGATGCTCGGGCTTGTCTCTCACTACGAGTGCCACGACCACGTGACGGGGGATCTGCACCCCGATGCCCCGGTGCGCCTCGAGGCGATCACCAATCAGTTGATCGCCTCCGGCATGGACTATGTGCTGCGCCACTACGATGCGCCGAAAGTAACGCGCGCCGATCTCGAACGGGTGCACGACGCCGCCTATCTCGACCGGGTCTATGCGATGGCGCCGGCAAAGGGCGAGCCCCCCGTCGAGATCGACGGCGACACGGTGATGAGCCCGGGCACGCTGGCCGCCGCCGAGCGGGCCGCCGGCGCGGGCGTGCTGGCGACCGATCTGGTGATGCGCGGCGAAGCCAACCCGGTGTTTTGCGCCGTCCGCCCACCGGGGCATCATGCCGTGCGCGGTCAGGCGATGGGCTTTTGCCTGTTCAACAACATCGCCGTGGCTGCGGCCCACGCGATCGAAACCTATGGCCTTGACCGGGTCGCGATCGTCGATTTCGACGTGCACCACGGCAATGGCACGGAGGACATCTTCAAGAACGACAGCCGCGTGCTGTTCTGCTCGTCCTTCCAGCACCCGTTCTACCCGTTCACCGGCCACGAGAAGGAAACCGACAATCTTGTCGACGTCCCGCTGCCGGCCGGCACGGGGTCGGCGGAGTTTCGCGCCGCGATCACCGAGCACTGGCTGCCGCATCTGGAGAGCTTCCAGCCGCAGATCATGTTCATCTCGGCCGGCTTCGACGCCCATATCGCCGACGACATGTCGTCTCTGGCCCTGACCGACGACGACTATGGCTGGCTCACCGGCGAACTGGTGCGGATCGCGAACCGTCATGCCGAGGGGCGGATCGTCTCGATGCTGGAAGGTGGCTATGAGCCGCACGCGCTCGGCCGTTCGGTGGTGAAACACCTCGACGCGCTTCTGGGCTGAGGCCGCAGCCATCGCGGCCACACGGGCGGCACGCGCGGCCGCCCGTGGGCTTTCGGGCTACTCCAGCAATTCCGCGAGATCGTCTTTGCGCGCTTCCTGGTAATGGTCGAAGCTCGATTCGAACCAGGCCGTTCCCCGCGTCGCCCCGGCGAGCGCGGTGAACAGCGCATCCTCGGCGACCATCGGCAGAAGCGCCTGAAACACGTCCCAGCCCGCGGCGCTCTCATGCGCCTCGAAGCCAAGCACCTGGCCCTTGAGCCCGGAGACGAGCGGCACGAGGCCACCGGAGAAGACCGACGGCACGTGAATGTCGACCTTCATGATCGGTTGCAACAGCACCGTCCCGACCTCGGCCAGCGCCTCCTTGATGGCGTTCTTGCCAGCCGTGCGGAAGGCGAAATCGGAGCTGTCGACGGAATGGCTCTTGCCGTCCTTGAGCTCGACCGACACGTCCACCACCGGGAAGCCGTTCGGCCCTTCGGCCAAAGCCTCGACCACACCGTTTTCGACAGCGGGGATGTAGTTGCGCGGCACTGCCCCACCCTTGACGGTTTCGCTGAAGGTGAAGCCGGAGCCGCGCGCCTCGGGGCGCAGCTCCACGACGACATCGGCAAACTGCCCGGCCCCGCCCGATTGCTTGCGGTGGCGGTAGTGGATCTCGGTGCCGCGCCGGATTGTCTCGCGCAGCGCCGGGGGCACGCTCCCCTCGTTCACCGGGATGGCGAAATCATCGGCCAGTTTCTGGATCAGGCGCCGCAGGTGCAGCGGCCCCTGCGTGGCCAGAACCGGGTTGCCGGTCTTGGCGTCCTGGCTCACCGTGAGCCCCGGGTCGATCTCGGAGAGCCGTTCCAGTGCGGTCGAGAGCCGGGTGTCATCCTTTTCATGCACCGGGGTCACGATGCGGCGGTAGGCCGACGCATGCGGCTGCGCCCAGTCTGGCAGGGGCTCGGCCCCCGTCGCGCTGTAGGCCTGCCCGGCTTTCAGGTGATCGGATTTCACCGTGAGCCCGATGGCGCCCGGCTCGAGCGCGCTCACCGCGGATTTCGCATCGAGATCGGTGAGCGACCCGACGCTGCCGCCGCCAAGCGGCTGGCCGCCCGCCACCGTTCCCGTCAACGACCTGACGAAAACCGTCTTGCCGAGATGCTTGACGACATCGGCCAACGCCCCGATGGCAAGGGGGGCATCCCCCAGCCGCTCGGCCGCAGTGCCAACGCCGGGCGCTTCGTGGCGCAGCGATTTCATCACCCGGGTGATGCCGTTGCGATTCTCCGCCGAGCCGAGGAAGGCCGGCACGAGATCATGGTGCTGCAGGGTCTTCGTTGCGACGTCATAAACTTCCGCGGGCAGGATCTTTTTGTCTTCGATGATTTCTTCGAGGAGGGAATCATCGAAATCCGCATAGCTCTCGAGCAGCTCGGCCCGCGCCGCCTCTTCGCGCGGGCGCAGCTCATCGGGCATCTGCGTCAGGGTCGACGGTTCGCCATCCTGAAACTTCCACGCCCGCTCCGACACCAGATCGACCACGCCAACGATCTGCTCGCCTTCGCGGATCGGCACCTCGCGCAGCACGATATGGTGGCGCGAATAGGTTTGCAGCGCCGAGACGGTTTCCGACATCCGGCTGTCGGGCGCGTCGGCCTTGTTGACGAACACGATCGCCGGCACGTTGGCCTCCTCGATCATCCGCAGATAGGGCGCCGCCAGAACCGCCGCGTCGGCGTCCGCCGGCACGCAGAGAACCGCGGCATCGGAGGCCGCGAGCGCCGCGCCCACCGGCGCCAGGTTCTCCGACCCGCCGGCGATGTCGATCGCGGCCCAATCCTCATCCATGAATCCGAAGGACCGGACGGCGGCAACACCCGGCACCTCGAACGCCTTGCCCGGCTTCCCATCGAGACCGACCAGCGCGTCGACGAGGGTTGTCTTGCCGGAATGCGACGGGCCCAGGACGGTAAATACTTTCATCGGGGGATCCTCCTTCGGAATGACCGTCAAACCCTACCTGTTTTGGACACCGCGGCCTTGCGTCAGATCAAACACCGCGGCTTGCCGCACCCCGAATCCGACGATAAAGCGGGGCATGCAAACGCCGCGAAACGCCCTCGTGTTCATTCTTGCCACGATCCTGATCGACGCGGTCGGGGTCGGGATCATCTTTCCCCTGATGCCCGATCTGATGGCCCGGGTAGGCGCCGGCGACACCGCCTCGGGCGCGATCTGGGGCGGCATCCTGATGGCCGCCTACGCGGCGATGCAATTCGTCTTCGCCCCGATCGTCGGCGGGCTCTCGGACGCGGTCGGACGCAAGCCGGTGCTGCTGGTGGCGCTCGCCATGCTGTCGGTCGACTATGTGATCATGGCACTCGCCGAAACCTTCTGGCTGCTCTTGCTTGGCCGGGCGCTGGCCGGCGCGGCGGGGGCAACCTACATCACCGCCACGGCCTACCTGGCCGACATCTCGCCACCGGAGAAACGCGCGGCCAATTTCGGGCTCATCGGCGCAACCTTCGGCGTCGGGTTCGTCATGGGGCCCGCACTCGGCGGGCTGCTCGCCAGCTGGCACGTGACTGCGCCGTTCTGGGTCGCCGCCGCGCTCTCGGCGGCCGCAGCCGTCTTCGGCCTCGCGGTCCTGCCCGAGAGCCTCGCGACCGCGCGCCGCCGCCGCTTCACCCGGGCCGATCTCAACCCGTTTCGCGCCATTCTCGAAGCCCTCCGGCTGCCGGGCCTCGCCCTGCCGCTTCTGGTGCTGTTCATCTTCGAGTTTGCCAATATGGTCTACCCGGTGCTCTGGGCGTTCTGGACCCGCGAAGCCTTCGGCTGGACGGCCGCGCTGATCGGCACCTCCTTCGCCGCCTACGGCATCGGCGTCGCGATCACCCAAGGCGCGGTGTTGCCGTTCCTGATCCCGCGCATCGGCGAGTTCCGCACGCTGATCCTTGGGGCGGTCGCCGCGATCGTCGCGCTCGTCGGGCTCGGGCTCACCCCGGTGGCCTGGATCGTCTTCGCCCTGATCCCGGTGGCCTGCCTGTCCGACATGGTGCCGCCCACCGCAACCGCGATGATGTCGAACCGGGTCGCGCAAGACCGTCAGGGCCTCCTGCAGGGCGTGATCGCAGCGCTCGGCTCGATCTCGGCCGTTGTCGCCCCGCTGGTCGTCACGCCGCTGTTCCATGCCTTCGCCGCGCCGGACGCCGCGCTCTACATGCCCGGTGTTCCGTTCCTTGCCGCCGGCGGGCTCCTGCTCCTCGCATTGCCCGCTTTCCTGGCGCTGAACCCGGCGCGGAGACAATCAAATCCAAGGTAAAACCTTGATTCAATGCCGCGAATTGCGCCATCGTGGCACACGTCGGGAGGAAAGCGGGAAAGTTCGGGATGTGGAAGATCAGAACCCACAGGATGGGGATCGACCAAGGGTCGTTGGTGCTGTTCTCCGACTACAAGCACAATGGCAAGATGTGGGCCGGCACCGGTGAACGCGAGCTTTACCGGACGATCACCTTTTCCGAACCCTTCCTGACGCCCCCCGCGGTGAAGGTCGGCATGTCGATGTGGGACATCGACCACAGCGCCAACCAGCGCATGGACATCCTGGCGCGCAAGGTGAGCACAAGCGGCTTTCGCATCGTGTTCAGAACCTGGGGCGACACCCGGATCGCCCGGGTGCGGGCCGACTGGCTGGCCATTGGCGAAGTCGCGCATGAGGACGACTGGGAAATCTGACGCCGGAGCCGCCTTCCCGCCGGCCGGCCCGCCGCTCAGATCATTGCGCCCTGCATGCGCCGGGCGAGCGCTTCAATCGATGCGCGGGGCAACTCGCCCACCAGCGCAAAGCGCCAGGTCTCGTCCTCCCAGGCGACGGTGATCAGCCCGTCGCTCGCGGTTTCGAAGCGCGGCGCCCGGGCCGCGCCACTCCCCGGCACGACATAGAGGGTGATCCGTCCGCCTGACGCATCCTCATACATGAACTGCGCCGCCGCCCCCTCAAGCCCGGGCAGGAGCCGCCCGCCCACCAGCCTGAAGCCGGTGCCCGACAGGTCCGGCGCGGCGATACTGCCGCCCAGCCGGTTCGACAGCCACGCGTTGAGATGGCTGCGCTCGGCGGCACCCACCTCGACCGGGTGCAGGACTTCGACCGAATAGAGCCGGTGCGCGGCATCGGCGGCGGCCACAAGGGCTTCGACGCCGGAGCGCAGATCGGCCATCCGCCGGTTCTGCGTCCCGGTTGCGCCGAGCCAGCCGGCTCCGACTCCGACCGCGAACAAGGCCGCCATGGCAGCAATCCGCCATGCTTCGCTCCGCTGTGTCGCGCGCAGTTTCACATTGGCCGCAAGCCCTGCGAGGCGGTCGGGCTCCGGCTGTGGAACCGCGGCGCGGATCGCCGCATTCTCGGCCCGCAAGGCATCGGCCTGACGCGCCAGAGCCGGGTCGGCCGCCAAGCGGGCCTCGGCCTCGGCAAGTTCGGGCCCGCTCAACGCGCCATCCGCCAGCCTCTGCAACCAGTCCTCGGGCAAATTGCGTTCGGTCATGTCACGCTCCTGATCTTGTTCCTTGCCGTTGCCACCTCTGCGGCCTTGCGCAGGCGCGCTCGGGCCCTCGACAGACGCGACATCAAGGTCCCCGCCGGAATGCCGAGCGCGTCTGCGGCATCGCCATAACTGAGCCCGCCGACGACCACCAGCAACAAGGCTTCCCGCTGGTCGACCGGCAATCGGGCGATTTCCCGCGTCACCTCGGCGAGGTGCAAGCGTTCTTCCGGCGTGGCAAGCACGGCGGGTAGGGTCTCCTGCAAGGTGGCGTGGTCCACGGTCACTGCGCGCCCGCGGCGCAGATGGTTGCGCCAGAGATTGAGAAGGATTTTCATCAGCCACGGTTTGAGCGGCCGCGATCTCTGCCACATCCAGCGTTTGCGCCATGCGCGTTCGAGACAATCCTGCACAAGCTCGTCGGCCGCGTCACGGTCACGGCTGAGCGACATGGCATAGCGCCAGAGATCGGGCAGGCAGGCGTTCAGCTCGGCTTCGAAATCGCGCATCCCAATTCCTCGAATTGGGCCGGCGGCGGCTTTCCTGCCGCCGACCCCGTGTCATTCACGGACGCGCGACGTGCCAAACGCCCTTGACGCCATCGCCGGTCATGTCGCCGGGGTTCGCATCCTTGAACCA
>JANTFS010000046.1 GCA_024763335.1 Paracoccaceae bacterium
GCGTCGGGCTGTTTCGCACCGAGTTGCAATTCCTGACCCAGTCGAAGGTGCCGCGCCGGGGCGAACTGGCGCAGCTCTATTCCAGGGTGCTCGACCGGGCCGGCGACAAGCAGGTGATCTTCCGGACCCTCGACATCGGCTCCGACAAGGTTCTGCCCTACATGAAGCCGACCGACGAGCCCAACCCGGCACTTGGCTGGCGCGCGATCCGCGTCGGGCTCGACAAGCCCGGCGTGATGCGGATGCAGGCCCAGGCGCTGATCCGCGCCGCGGCGGGGCGCGAGCTGACGGTGATGTTTCCCTTCATCGCCCAGCTTCAGGAATACCGCGATGCGCGGGAGCTGTTCCTCAACGAGGTGGAACGCGAGCGGCGGATGGGCCACGTGCTGCCGACCGTGATCAGGATCGGGGCGATGCTCGAGACCCCGTCGCTGGCCTTCGCGCCGTCGCAATTCTACACCGACGCCGATTTCATCTCGATTGGCGGCAATGATCTCAAGCAGTTCTTCTATGCCGCCGACCGGGAAAACGAACGCGTGCGGCGGCGCTATGACACGCTCAATGTCTCGTTTCTCAACATGATCGAGATGGTGGTGCGGCGCTGCAACGAGGCGGGAACGCCGGTCAGTTTTTGCGGCGAAGATGCCGGCCGGCCGATCGAGGCGGTCGTGTTTGCCGCGCTGGGGCTGCGCGCGCTGTCGATGCGACCGGCCTCGATCGGGCCGGTCAAGCACTTGATCCGGCGCACGAATCTGGCGGAGCTGCGCAAGGTCATCGACACCGCACGCGGATCGGGCGCGCAATCGGTGCGGCGGGCGGTGATGGAATACCTCTACCGGCCGCATCCGCCGGTCCGCTGAACCCGCGGCTTTAGCGCGATATTAACATCTCCTGCGCCACGCTCCGGCGACAGCGACGGAGGTGGTGATGATTCTCATTTTGGTTCTTGTTGGCTTTCTCATCGGCGCCAGCGCCGCCGCCATTGCGCTGATCGGCGGCGGCGGAATTCTCGCCGCGCTGGCGGCCTACGGGCTGTTCGGCGTCGGGGCCATCGTTGTGAGCGCGGTGCTCCTCGCCTTCGGGCCAGTCTGGCCCCGGCGGCAGGTGGCCCCGGTGGCCGATGTCAGGCCGCGCTGATCCGGCGAACCTCGCCGGTGATCCCCCGCCAGGCCCCCGGCACCAGCTCGGCGCCCAGCACCCGCTGCGGGTTGGTCGGCGGCGGCATGATCACGCCCGGCAGGATGTCGAAGCCGAAACGCGCGTAATAGGGCCGGTCGCCCACCAGTAGCACGCGGGTCCAGCCCTTCTCGGCCGCGAGCCGGAGGGCTTCGCGGATCAGCAGGCCGCCAAGCCCCTCCCCCTGCCGCGTCGGGTGCACCGCAACCGGGCCGAGCAGCAGCGCCGGCACGTCGCCAACCTCTACCGGCCAGAACCGGATCGCACCGGCAAGGATGCCGGCCTCGTCGCGCGCGGTGAGCGACAGCCCGGGCACCGGGTCGGTGCCGTCGCGCAGGCGGTAGGAGGACAGCGCCTCGCGGCCGGGCGCGAAGCACAGATCGTAAAGCGCTTCGACCTCCCACCAATCGTCCGGTTTTTCCGCCGCCAGCGTGAACACCGCCCCTGCCCTCTGCATCGCCAAGTCGGCCCGCCCCTAGCACGACCCCCGACAACTTTCCAGCCGGGCCCGACGCCCGACCTCCAACCGGAGTTGCACCTTTCGGCCCGGCGGAAAAGGGCGTATCAGCGGCCACAGGCAAAACCGAGGAAGCCTGATGTTTTACCGACCGCACGAAGGCCATGGCCTGCCCCACAACCCGTTCAGCGCGATCATCGCGCCCCGCCCGATCGGCTGGATCTCGACCCGCAGCGCCGACGGGATCGACAATCTCGCGCCCTATTCCTTCTTCAACGGCGTTGCCTACCAGCCGCCTCAGGTGATGTTCTCGACCACCGGATCGAAGCCCGACCGGCTGCGCGGCAAGGACACGCTGGGGAATATCGAGCAGACCGGCGTGTTCTGCGTCAACGTCGTCGAGGAAGAGGGGCTGCAGGAGATGAACGCGACCTCGGCGGCCTTCCCCGCCGGCACCGACGAATTTGCCGCCGGGAAGGTGACCAAGGCAGCCTGCAAGGAAATCACCTGTTCGCGCGTCGCCCTCGCACCGGCCGCGCTGGAATGCCGGATGACGCAGGTCGTCAAACTGAGGGGTGACGACAATTTCGTGGTTTTCGGGGAAGTGGTTGGCGTGCACATGCGCGACGACTGCCTCGTCGACGGCAAGTTCGATGTCACCCGTTTCGGCATCGTCGCCCGGCTGGGCTACCGCGACTACACCATCGTACGCGAGTCCTTCGAACTCACCCGCCCCGACGATTGAGCCGGCCCCGGGCCAAAATTCTTTGAAGAATTTTGCCAAGGATTTTCAAAAATCCTTGGCCCGCGCCAGCCTCAGTGGCCGCCAAGAATGCCCGTGCGCACGGTGTAGTCGGCGGCAATCGCATAATCCGGGTCGTCGTCGCTGTCGACCATCAGGTGCCCGGCCTTGGTCAGCAGAGCGTGGCAGTCCCGCGACAGGTGGCGCAGCTGAAGACGCTTGCCGGCGGCCTCGTAGCGCGAGGCCACGGATTCGATCGCCTGCAGGGCTGATTGGTCCACCACCCGGCTGTCGGCGAAATCGACGACGACGGTCGCAGGGTCATTGGCCACGTCGAACAGCTCGGTGAACCCGTCGGACGACCCGAAGAACAACGGCCCCTGCACCCGGTAGACCTTCTGCCCGTCACCGGTTTCGTAGATATCGGCATGGATGCGCGTGGCATTGTTCCAGGCATAGGCCAGCGCCGAGACGATCACGCCGACCACCACCGCGACGGCGAGGTCCTTGTAGACCGTGACCGCGGTGACGAGGAGGATCACGAAGGCATCGGTTTTCGGCACGCGGGTGAGGATCTTGATCGAGTTCCACGCGAAGGTGCCGATCACCACCATGAACATCACCCCCACCAGTGCCGCCAGCGGGATCTGTTCGATGAGCGGCGCCGCAAACAGGATGAAGCTGAGCAGGAACAGTGCCGCCGCCACCCCCGCGATCCGGGTGCGCCCGCCGGATTTGACGTTGATCATCGACTGGCCGATCATCGCGCAGCCACCCATGCCGCCAAACAGGCCGGTGACCACGTTGGCGGTGCCCTGGGCGATGCATTCCTGGCTTGCGCCGCCGCGCTGGCCGGTCATCTCGCCAACGAGATTGAGCGTCAGCAGGCTTTCGATCAGCCCGATTGCGGCGAGGATCACCGCATAGGGCCCGATGATCGCCAGCGTGTCCCAGTTCAGCGGAACGGTGGGGATATGGAAACTGGGCAGGCCGCCCTCGATCGACGCCATGTCGCCGACCCGCGGCACGTCGATGCCAAAGCCGATCACCACCGCGGCAACCACGAAAATGCCGGCCAGCGGCGCGGGCACGACCTTGGTGATCTTCGGCATGAGCCAGATCACACCCATCGTCAGCGCAACGAGCCCGAGCATGGTGATCAACGGCCAGCCGGTCAGCCATTCGCCGCCCGCCGCCCCGTGACCGGCCGCCTCGACCGTGCCGGGCACCTTGAACTGGGTCAGCTGGGCGAGAAAAATCACGATCGCCAAGCCGTTCACGAAGCCCATCATCACCGGATGCGGCACGAGCCGGATGAACTTGCCCCAGTGCAGAGCGCCGGCGACAACCTGCAAAATGCCCATCAACACCACCGTGGCGAAGAGGTATTCCACCCCGTGGTCAGCCACCAGGGCCACCATCACCACCGCCAGCGCCCCCGTCGCGCCCGAGATCATCCCCGGACGGCCACCGATCAGCGCCGTGATCAGGCCGACGATGAAGGCCGCGTAGAGCCCGACCAGCGGATGCACCCCGGCGACGAAGGCGAAAGCCACCGCCTCGGGCACGAGGGCAAGCGCCACGGTCAGTCCCGAAAGCAGCTCGATCCTCACTCGCCCGAGGGTCAGCTTTTCGGTTGGCGCCACGCGCAGGTCGGGGCTCTGGATACGGTCGGCGAAGCGCGCCAGCAGGGCTCGGGCCACGGAGAACCTCTTTGTCGGGGGCTTGTTCGTCTCGCCCCTAGCACGGCCGCAACCGGATTGGCCACCGTCGCGGCACAAAAAGCACCGATCTGCCCCGGACATGCCACCGCGATACGCTTTTGAGTTGAATTCGCCCGCGTCCTTGGCATCCTCGGGACCATCCGAAGAAAGGGAACGGCATGGAACGCGTGATCGGTGTTATCGGCGGCTCGGGGCTCTACCAGATCGAGGGGCTGGAAGAGGCGTCCTGGGTCAAGGTCGCAACCCCGTGGGGCGATCCCTCCGACGAGATCCTCACCGGAAAGCTCGACGGCGTGAAGATGGCCTTCCTGCCGCGCCATGGCCGCGGCCACGTCCACTCCCCCTCCACCGTGCCCTACCGCGCCAATATCGACGCGCTGAAGCGGCTGGGGGTGACCGACATCGTCTCCGTCTCGGCCTGCGGCAGCTTCCGAGAAGACATGGCACCGGGCGATTTCGTCATCGTCGACCAGTTCATCGACCGCACCTTCGCGCGCGAAAAGAGCTTCTTCGGGTCGGGCTGCGTCGCCCATGTGAGCCTGGCCCATCCCACCTGCCCGGCCTTGTCGGCGGCCTGTTTCGAAGCGGCCGAGGACGTGAAGGTGCATATGGGCGGCACCTATCTGGCGATGGAGGGCCCGCAGTTTTCGACATTGGCGGAATCGAAGCTTTACCGTGACAACTGGGGCTGCGACGTGATCGGGATGACCAACATGCCCGAGGCCAAACTCGCCCGCGAGGCCGAGATCTGCTATGCCTCGGTGGCGATGATCACCGATTACGACAGCTGGCACCCACATCACGGCGAGGTCGATATTTCCGACATCATCGCCACGCTCGGCGCCAATGCAGACCATGCCCGCGCCCTCATCGCGCGCCTGCCGGCGATCCTGACCGGCAGCCACGAAACCTGCCGCCACGGCTGCAACACCGCGCTCGACCACGCGATCATGACCGCCCCCGACAAGCGCGATCCGGACCTTGTCGCCAAGCTCGACGCCGTTGCCGGACGGGTGCTCTGATGCGCGCGCTGGCCCTTGCCCTGACGCTCCTGCCGCTGCCGCTCGCGGCGCAGGAATACGTCGAGGTGCCGGGCCAGCTGTCCGACACCGATTTCTATAAGGCGGTCGCTTGCGCCGCGCCGCCCGGCGATGAATGCCGCACGCCGATCATTCGCTGGGAGGCCTCCCGGCCGATCCGGGTTGCCCTGCGGCGAATCGCCGACGCCTATCTCGGCCGCCCCAAGCTGCGCGCCGATGCCGCCCTCGAGCGCGCCCTGCAGGCCCTGAACAATGCCGAGGCGGGCTTTCGGCTGGCGCGCGTGGGGCCGGACGACACCGCCGAGATCGAGGTCTTTTTCCTCGACCTCGCGCAGGGCGCCTATATCGAGGGCACCGGGATTGCCGGCGTCGATGGGGTGATCCTCGGCAATGCAACCGCGCGGGTGCTGGTCAACCACGATACCGGGTTCATCGAACATGCCGTGGTGGTGTTCTCGACCAGCCTGCCAACGCCGGCCTATGAAAGCGTCATGCTGGAGAAGCTGACACGGGCAATGGGCCTGATGACGGGGATCGACAGCCCGGCCTATGCCGGCATCTCGATCCTCGCGCGCGAGGCGAAGGGGGCCACCGCGCTCGGCCTGCAAGACGTCATGGCGCTCACGCGCCTCTACAGCGAGGAGCCGCCGCAGTGAGAACCGCCGCGCTGATGATCGCCACGGCCGTTCTGCCAGCCCTTGCCGCCGCGCCCGCACGTGCCGATCAATACGTCATGGGCGCCGGGCAATGGAATTGTGGCGAAGTTGTCCGGGTTGTCGACGAGGGCACCGACAGCGAGTTGGGCCAGCTGGTCGGCTGGGTTCTCGGGTTCTGGTCGCAGGCCACCTACACGCGCGACGCGGCGTTCGTCGACACGGTCGAAAAGGTCGGCGGACGCGCGATCTTCGAGGCCACGGTGGCGCGCTGCAAGGACGCGACGCCCTCGACCAGACTGCATATCGTCGCCGCCTCGATGGTGGCCAACACAAAGTGAGCGACCCGATGAAAACCGTCAAAGACTATATCCGCACGATCGTCGATTTCCCCCATGAGGGGATCATGTTCCGCGACGTGACGACCCTGTTTGCCGACCCCCGCGGCTTTCGGATGACCATCGACCAGATGCTGCACCCCTATGCCGGGCAGAAGATCGACAAGGTGGTGGGGCTCGAGGCCCGCGGCTTCATCATCGGCGGCGCCATTGCCCACCAGCTCACCCTCGGCTTCGTGCCGATCCGCAAGAAGGGCAAGCTGCCGGGGGCAACGATTTCAGAGGCTTACACGCTGGAATACGGCGAGGCGGTGATGGAAATCCACGACGACGCGATCCAACCCGGCGAGCGGGTTCTGGTGGTTGACGACCTGCTCGCCACCGGCGGCACCGCGGCGGCGGGCATCCGGCTGATCGAGCGGCTGGGCGGCGAGATCGTCGGCTGCGCCTTCATCGTCGACCTGCCCGAGCTCGGCGGGCGCAAGGTGCTCGAAGGGCTCGGCATGGACGTCCATGTGCTGTGCGAATTCGAGGGGGCGTGACGGCCTCGCCCCCCGGCTGGACGTAACCCGGTGCGCAGACTAACCTGAGCCTGCGGTCGGGCCCATGTCACGGCCGCCCGTGTCATCGCTGTCAGGCGCCCGCCCATGCCGCACCCTCGCCCAAACGCCGCTGCCGGACAGGGGCGCCGCCATGGCTGATCCCGCCGCTCTGCGCGCCGGCGCCACCGGGCAGGGTCGCGGCGCTCTCCTGGCGGTGCTCGCCGGTCTTGCGATCATGGTCACGCTTCTGGGCTACACCGGCCGTGACGACAGCCACATCACCTATTTCGTCGCCGACATGGTGGCGCGCGGCCACGGCATCGTGAATTACAACGGCGAGCCGGTCGAGCAATCGAGCACGCTCCTGTTTACCTTGATCCTTGCCGGGTTGGTCAAACTGACCGGGCTGCCCGCCGCCGCGCTGGGGCCATTCGTTTCATTCGGCTTCCTGCTTCTTCTGTTCGGCGCGATGGCAGCGGTTTTGCGCCGGGTCGGACGTCCCCCCGCCCTGCTCGTGGCCGGGCTCGCGCCGCCACTGGTCTATTGGGCGCTGTCGGGCATGGAGATCAGCCTTTACACTTTCCTGCTCTTCCTGCTGGTCGTCGCCTATCCCGCACCGGACACACGCCTGAGCGTGCCCCGCCTCGGCTGGCTCGCCCTGCTTGGCGCCGGTCTTTCCCTGACCCGCCCCGAGGCGCCGTTCGTGCTCGTCCTCTGGCTCGGCATCACCGTTCTGGCGGAATGGCCAAGGCCCCGCGTGGCGCCCGGGGCGGTCATCATCGCCGGGATCGCTGCAGCGCTGGCGTTCCGGCTGGCGATCGGGTTGGAGCTGTTTCCCAACCCGGTCTACGCGAAGCAGACGCACGAAAGCCTCGCGTGGCGGGCAATGACCAGCGGCTATTTTCTTCTGGTCATGCTGATGAGCGTGCCGCTGACCACGCTGCTGGGGCTATACGCCTTCGTCCGCGTGAGCGCGGTCATGCTGCGCGACCGTGGAAAGACGATGCTCCTCGAATGGCGCGGCTACACCCTCGGCGTCTCGATCTTCGCCTTTGCCCTGGCGTCCGGCGGGGACTGGATGGAGGCAGGGCGCTTCCTGGCCCCAGCCTTCCTCCTGCTTTTCCTGCTCGGGCTCGGATTGCTCGGCCCGGACCGCCGGCGCAAGGCGGTCGCCATTCTCTGTGCATCCTTTGCCTTCGACACGGTCCATCTCGCCTCGCAAGACTACGGCGGCGTCCCGCTCCCGACGCCGACCGAAGACACGGCAGCCAACTTCCACCCCGCCGCGGTGGAACACTGGAACGTGCCGCATAGCCGCGATCTGTCGTTCATCGACAAGGCGCTTGTCGTTCTCGACGCCGACCCGCGCGAACACGTCGTCCTGGCCTCGATCCAGGGCGGCGCCGTGCTCTATTACCTGACCCTTGCGCGCCCCGGGAAAATCCACTTCGTCGATTTCCACGGGATCACCTCCAATGATCTGCGCGACTGCCGCGCGGGCGACGGATGGCCCTACGAACCCTACACGATGCTCGAAGACATGCAGACCTGCTCGGGCCTCCATTTCGACTACATCTTCGACGTCGAACTCTCGCCGGGCTGGTCGCGGCTCGAGGCAACGCTCGACATCGGCTGCACCGAGGTTCTGCGCGAGGAAATCGCGTTGCGATCCGCACCCTGGCGCGCGCCGTCGCGGTGGCGACAGTTCATGGTCCGTTGCGATCGGGATGTGGCCCCGTCGCAGACGGAATGATCCGCCGAGGACGGACACCGCGCCATCGCCGGGTTTGACGCGCGGCGCCTTTTCGCATCGGTGTGAACACTGTGTTAATCTTTTCGGGGTAGACCGAGGGCGGCCTGTGGGAGCAGGCCGCTGCTTGTGCACACGTTTTCCCGCGTGCAACGCCCCGCCGTCACCCCGGCGGGGCGTTTTCCCACGCGACCGAGGCCGGATTGCACTGCATTCGGGCAGCAAACGGTTGCGTGGCGCAGGCCTTTGCGCGAAGGTTTCCCGACCAAATCCACCACAGCGAAGGGGCCGTGACGCCATGACCAGCCTTTCAACCCCGATCGCCATGCTCGCCTTCGCCGCCACGGTGGGCGCGGCCCATGCACAGGGGCTCGACGTGCAGCCCGTGGCCGAGAACATTTATGCGCTGGTCGGCCCGATGACGCAGAGAAACGCCGAAAACCTTGCCAACAATGCCACCTTCGGCGTGGTCATCACGCCCGACGGCGTCGTGTTGATGGACCCGGGCGGCAGCTGGAAGGGCGCCGCCGCCATCCACGAGACCATCCGCACGCTCACCGACCAGCCCGTCGTCTATGTCATCGACACCGGCGGGCAGGATCACCGCTGGCTCGGCAATGGCTACTGGCAGGCCCAAGGCGCCACGGTCATCGCCTCGCAAGACGCGGTGGCCGATCACCACGACCGCGGCTCGCAGCAGCTCTCGGGCCTCTCGGCCTTCCTCGGCGATCAGCTCGAGGGCACCGAACCCTCCTATGCCGACATCACCTTCGAAACCAGCTACAGCCTCGACGTCGGCGGCGTCACCTTTGAAATCACCCATCCCGGACAGGCCCACACGCCGGGTGACAGCTTCGTCTGGCTGGCCGACCGAAGCACCGTCTTCACCGGCGATATCGTCTATGTCGAGCGCATTCTGGGCGTTGGCGGCCAGTCCAATGTTGCCAGCTGGATCAAGGCCTTCGAGGCCGTCGCGGCATTGAACCCGGCGCATGTGGTGCCCGGGCATGGCCATGCCACCACGCTCGCGACGGCCACGGCCGAGACCTACGACTACCTTGTCAACCTGCGCTCCCGGATCGGCGCGTTGATCGACGCCGGCGGCGACATTTTCGCCGCCCCCCAAATCGACCAATCCGCCTTCGCCTATCTCCAGCAGTTCGACAGCCTCGCCGGGCGCAATGCGCAGGCGACCTTCGAAGAGATGGAGTGGGAATAATAGGCGAAGCCCGGTCAGACCGCAGCCCTATTCCCAGACGGTCACCTCCAGCCCCTCCGCGCGCAGCCGGTCGGCGCGGCCCTGCAGCCAGCGCTGGAAGTTGGGCTCTTCGAGGTAGCCATCGCTGGCCACGTATTCCAGCGCGGTCAGGTGGTGGAAGGGTTTGAAATAGCCGGGCATGACAAACGCCAGCGCCGCGCGGAAATCGGCGGGCGGCGTGGCGGGGTCGTCGGCGGGGAAAAACAACGTGGTCGGCGTGAAGCTCACCAGCCATTTGCGCGCGAGCTTGCCCTCGGTGAGCACCTCGCCGTCGAAATCCACCACCTCTCGCGCGCCCCAAAGATCAAGCTGGAGCACGAGGAAGTGCTCCTGAATGTAGCTCGAAATATCGTCGCGCGCGAAGTTCACCTGGTGCATTTCGCGGCAATAGGGGCAGCCGGCCTGCTCGAAGATGATGAGCAGATCCTTGCCCTGCGCGGCGGCTTCGGCGAGATCTTCGGGCAGTTCGAGAAAGCTGTCGTGGAACCACGGCTGGACATGCAGTCCATTGTCGCCCAGCTCCGCGGCAGACGCGGTGGCGGGCAGAAGCGCGGCCAAGATGAGTGCGGCAAGTGTCCTGAGCATGATCGTCCTCCCGCCCAGATCCTACCACGCCACGCCCGCAAGCGGGAAATCAAGAAACCGGGAAACCGGCTCAGCGCGCCAGAACCGCGCCCGGGTTCATGATCCCGTTCGGATCGAGGGCCGTCTTGATCGCGCGCATCGCCGCGAGCCGGGCCGGGTCTGCGTAGCGCTCGAGATCGGCCACCTTGAGCCGCCCCACACCGTGTTCGGCCGAAAACGACCCCTCGAAGCGCGCCACGAGGTCATGGATCACCCGCGCCACGGTGTCACGCATCCCGGGATAGTCGGCCTTCGTCTTCCCGGCCGGCGGAAACACGTTGTAGTGCAGGTTTCCGTCGCCGAGATGGCCAAACGCGTTGATCCGGAACGGTCCGAGCCGCGCCACCGCCTCGCCGCCCGCCCTCAGGAACTCCGGAATCGCCGACAGGGGCAGCGAGATGTCATGCGAGCCGATCGCCCCGACCCGCTTGTTGGCTTCCGGGATGTCTTCGCGCATCGCCCAGAGCGCGGCGCGCTGGGCCTGCGATTGGGCGATGACCCCATCGTCGACCAGACCCGCCGCGTTGGCTGTCTCGAACAGCGCGACCAGCGCCGCATCCGGGTCGTCGTCCGGGCCAAGCCCGAGGTCGATCAGCACCGCCCAGTCCGGCACCGTATCGAACGGCGCGCGGGCGGCACAGCGGGTTTCCTCCAAGAATCGCATCCCCTGCCCCGAGATCAACTCGAACGCCGAGATCCCGGAACCGATCCGCGCACTGGCCATCGCCAGAAGATCGAGGGCAGCGCGCGGGCTGTCGACGACCAGAAGGGCGGTGCCCACCCGCGCCGGGCGCGGAAACAGCCGCAGGCTCGCGGCCGTGATAACCCCGAGCGTGCCCTCCGAGCCGACCAGAAGCCCCCGCAAATCATAGCCGGTGTTGTCCTTGCGCAACCGCCGCAATCCATGCATGACCGCGCCGTCGGGCAGAACCGCCTCGATGCCAAGCGTGAGCTCGCGGGCATTGCCGTATCGCAGCACGTTGACGCCGCCGGCGTTGGTGGCGAGGTTGCCGCCGATCCGGCAGGAGCCCTCGGCGGCCAGCGCCAGCGGGAACAGCCGGTCCGCCGCCTCGGCCGCGGCCTGCACATCAGCCAGCACCGCCCCCGCCTCGGCCACGATCACGTTTTCCTCCGGGTAGATGTCCCGAATTGCGGTCATGCGTTCCAGCGACAGAACCAGCGGCGCCGGCCCTTCGGGCATGACCTGCCCGGCCACCAGTCCGGTGCCGCCGCCATAGGGCACGACCGGCACACGCGCGGCGTTTGCGGCGCGGATGATCTCGGCCACCTCGCTGGTCTCGCGCGGCGCCGCGACGATCCCCGCCTGACCCTCGAAATAGCCCCGGCGCTCTTCGAGATACCGCGGCTCCACCGGGCGCAACACGCCCTCGGGGAGCCGGTCGCGCAGGATCGCGGCGAAAGCCTCATCGGCAGGGGTCAATGGCGGTATGGTCATGCCCGCGAGCATGCACCGTTTCGGGCCGGGCGCAAGCCGATCGGGCCAGCCCGCACCGGTGCGCCGGGCCGCGCCTCCTTCATCTTGGCTGAAATACTCCGGGGGAGCGTGAGGGGGCAGCGCCCCCTCACTGGCGGCTGTGGCCGCCTCAGCCAACGTCGGTGCGGCCGCGCCGGTCAGCCCGCAGGTTGGCGTAGAGCACATGGTTGCGCCAGCGGCCGTTGATCTGGAGATAACTCTGCGCCACCCCCTCGTATTTGTAACCGACCTTCTCCAGCACCCCACGCGAGGCGGTGTTTTCCGGCAGGCAGCCGGCTTCCAGCCGCGATAGATCGAGCGTGGTGAAGGCATAATGCACCATGGCCTCGAGCGCTTCACGCATGTAGCCCTGCCGCGCGAAAGGGGCGCCGATCCAGTAGCCGGTGGTGCCGGCCTGAGCCGGGCCGCGGCGGATGTTGTCGAGCGTGAGCGCCCCGAGCAGCACCCGGTCTTCGCGGCGGATCAGGAACAGTGGCAGGGCCGTGCCTTGGCCGATCGCGCGCGCCGACCAATAGACCCGGTTGGAGAAGTTCTTGCGGCTGAGATGATCCGCCGCCCAGGCGGGCTCCCAGGGGCTGAGGAAGTCGCGGCTCTCGGCGCGCAGCGACGTCCAGGCGTGGAAATCGCCATGCTGTGGCGGGCGCAGGGTCATGCGCTCGGTTTCGATCCGGACCTTTTTCGTCCGGCCGAACATCACGCGGCGAGCCTTTCGCGCAGGGTGTCGAGCCCTGGCGCCGTGTCGGCCGGGCCGTAGAGTGCCAACGCCGATTTCGCCTGTGTGACCACCGTCGCGGCGAAATCCCGCACCCCGGCAAGATCGACCGCGTCGATCTTGTCCACCGTCTCGTCAAGCGGGATCACCCGGTTCCAGATCGCCACCTGCCGGGCCAGCCGTTCGGCCCGCGCGGAGGCCCCTTCGAGCCCCATCAGGAGACCCGCTTTCATCTGCGCCCGGGCCCTGTCGACCTCGTCGGCGCTCATGTCGTCGACCGCGCGCTTGAGTTCATCGACGGTCAGCAGCGCCAGCCCTTCGACCTCCTCGGCGGAGGTGCCAGCGTAGATCGTCAGCATGCCGGTATCGGAATAGGCCCCCGCCGAGGCATAGATCGAGTAGCACAGGCCGCGCTTTTCGCGCAGCTCCTGAAACAGGCGTGACGACATGCCGCCGCCGAGCGCCCCGGCATAGGTCTGGGCGGTGTAGATCAGATCGTCGCCGTAGCTCGGGCCTTCGAGGCCGAGGGTGAAATGCACCTGCTCGAGCGACTTGAGCTCGCGCCGCTCGCCACCGACAAAACCCGCGGGCTCATAGGCCTGCCAGCTGCCGCGCGGGAGGTGGCCGAACTGCGCCTCGGCCATGCGCATGATCTCGTCGTGGTCAATCGCGCCGGCCGCCGCGAGGATCATCCGCTCGGGCGTGTAATGCTCACCGACGAAGCCCTGAAGATCGCGCTGGCCGAAGCCGCGCACGCGCTCGGCCGGTCCGAGAATGCTGCGCCCGATCGGCTGGTCGGGAAAGGCCACTTCCTGCAACCAGTCGAATACCACGTCGTCGGGTGTGTCGAGCGCCTGGCCGATTTCTTGCAGGATCACGCCCCGTTCCACCTCGATTTCGCGGGCATCGAACACCGGGTTCAGAACGATATCGGCGATCACGTCGAGCGCGAGCGGCACGTCGTTCTTCAGCACCCGGGCATAATAGGCCGTCACCTCGCGCGAGGTGTAGGCGTTGAGATAACCGCCCACGTCCTCGATCTGCTCGGCGATCTGCAGGGCCGTGCGCCGCTTGGTGCCCTTGAACGCCATGTGTTCGAGGAAATGCGCGATGCCGTTCTGCTCGGCGCGCTCGTGGCGTCCGCCCGCCGTCACCCAGATGCCGAGCGAGGCCGATTCCAGCCCCGGCATGTGTTCGGTGACGACCCGGACACCGTTGGGAAGCGTGTCGAACCGGATCACTGGCTCACCCGTTCGCGGATCAGGGTTTCGAGGGCCGCCAGGTCGTTCGGCACATGGGTCATGCGTTCGGGCTTGTCGAACAGATCGGCCATGCGCGGCGGCAGCGGCGCCTCCTGGCCGCAGGCCGCGCGCACGGCATCGGGGAACTTCGCCGGATGCGCTGTGGCCAATGTCACCATCGGGGTGGTGCCGAGATGTTCGGAGGCGACCTTCACACCCACCGCGGTGTGGGGGCAGATCACCTCGCCGGTGGTCTCGAAGACCCTGCGGATCGTGGCGCTGGTTTCCTCTTCCGAGGCGCTGCCGGAGGCAAACTGCGCGCGCAGGTAGTCGATCGCGCCCTGGCTGATGGTGAAGCCGCCCTTGGCTAGATCGGCCATCTGCTCGGCGACGGTGGTGCCGTCGCGCCCGTAGGCATCGAACAGCACCCGCTCGAAATTCGACGAGACCTGAATGTCCATCGACGGGCTGATCGAGGGCACGACCTCGGCCGTGGTGTAGCTGCCGGTGGTCAGCGTGCGGTGGAGGATGTCGTTCTGGTTGGTGGCGATCACCAGCTTCTCGATCGGCAGGCCCATCTTGCGCGCGATGTAGCCGGCGAAAATATCGCCGAAATTGCCGGTGGGCACGGTGAAGCTGACGGGGCGCAGCGGGCCGCCGAGCGAGGTGGCGGCGGTGAAATAGTAGACGACCTGCGCCAGCACCCGGGCCCAGTTGATCGAGTTCACCCCCGCGAGACGGACCTCGTCGCGGAAGTCGAAATCGTTGAACATGTCCTTCAGCCGCGCCTGGGCATCGTCGAAGGTGCCGTCGATCGCCAGCGCGTGCACGTTCGCCTCGGTCGGCGTGGTCATCTGCCGGCGCTGCACGTCCGACACCCGGCCATCGGGGAACAGGATGAAGACATCGACATTGTCGAGCCCCCGGAAGGCCTCGATCGCGGCCGAGCCGGTATCGCCGGAGGTGGCGCCGACGATGGTGATCCGCTCGCCCCGGCGCGCGAGTGCGGCCTGAAACAGCTGGCCGATGAGCTGCATGGCGAAATCCTTGAACGCCAGCGTCGGCCCATGGAACAGTTCGAGCAGGAAATGGTTGGTATCGATCTGGACGATGGGGGCGCGGGCGGCGTGATCGAACCCGGCATAGGCCCGCGAGATGATCGCCCGCAGCTCGGTATCGGAGAAGCTCTCGCCGACGAAGGGCTTCATCACCCAATAGGCGACCTCCTCGTAGCTCATCCCCGGCAGCGCCTCGATCTCGTCGTGGCGGCGCTCTGCCACACGTTGCGGCACGTAGAGCCCGCCGTCACGGGCAAGCCCCGTGAGCATCGCCTCTTCAAAGCTCAGTTTCGGCGCGTTGCCACGGGTCGAGATATATTTCATGCGCTCATCGTCCTTTCCTGGCGCCGCCGGTTTCCGCAGCGGAAACCGAAACGGAAACCGCAGCGGTTTCCGGCACGATTTCCGCTGCGGAAATCGTGCGCGCTCATCCGTTCCGGCGCCGTATACGCCAAAGCGCGAAGCCTGTCATTACCACCCATGTCGCAGCGAGGGCAAACCATGTGAGCGCATATTCGAGGTGCTTGTTTCGGATCGCCTCGGTGGTGACGGGCATCGGCATCACCGTGCTGTCGGGAGACGTGCGCAGCACCACCAGAACCGGCTCGGTGTGGAGCGCGGCCGCCATTTTCGCCACGTCGCGGGCATACCACCAGTTTCCGTCCGGATCGTCAGCCGGCGTGAAGGCATCGCGCTCATCGGGCCAATGCAGGTTGCCCTCGATAACGGTGGGACCGGCAAAGCGCTTCGCCGTCTTCTGCCCGCTTGGCACGAAGCCGCGGTCCACCAGGATGCGCCGCCCGTCTTCGGTGGTCAAAGGCGAAATGATCCGGAATCCCGCGCCGAAGTCGCGCGACGACACCAGCACGTGGAGTTCCTCCGCCCCCATCTCTCCGGCCACCCGCACCGGGCGATAGCGGTCGGTCTCCGGATCGGGCGCCGCCGGCAACGGTCCCGCCGCCCCGCCGATAACCGCCTCGATCTCGGCGATCACCCCCTGTTTCCATGCGAGCCGTTGCAATTGCCAGACGCCGAGCCCGAGAAACAGCGCGAGCCCCGCGACGAGAAACAGCCCTGCAACGATTTGGCGCATCATGTTGGCTCCGAAACGAACGGCGCGAGGATCCCCCTCGCGCCGTCCGTGTTCTCAAATCGCGCCGGCAGGCGCAAGCCGGCTCAGCTGCCCCAGATATAGATCGAGGCGAAGAGAAAGAGCCACACGACGTCGACGAAGTGCCAGTACCAGGCCGCGGCCTCGAACCCGACATGTTCGTCCGGGGTGAAATGTCCCTTCAGCGCGCGCAGCAGGCAGACGAAGAGGAAGATTGTCCCGATGATCACGTGGAAGCCGTGAAAGCCGGTCGCCATGAAGAAGTTGGCGCC
>JANTFS010000047.1 GCA_024763335.1 Paracoccaceae bacterium
GCTCATGCCACCCATGCCGGACATTCCGTCCATGCCGGACATGCCACCCATGCCGCCCATACCGGACATTCCGCTCATGCCGCCCATGCCGGACATACCGCCCATTCCGGACATTCCGCTCATGCCACCCATGCCGGACATTCCGTCCATGCCGGACATGCCACCCATGCCGCCCATACCGGACATGCCGCTCATGCCGCCCATTCCAGACATGCCGCCCATACCCGACATACCGGACATGCCGCCCATTCCGGACATGCCACCCATGCCGGACATGCCGCTCATCCCGGACATGCCGCCTTGAGCGCCGGGGACCATGGTCCATTGGGTGCAAACCCAGCTACCGCCGCCGCCGGCACCCATGCCGGACATGCCGCTCATTCCGGACATGCCGCCCATGCCGCTCATCCCCGACATGCCGCCCATGCCCGACATACCGGACATTCCGCCCATGCCGGACATTCCGCCCATGCCGGACATTCCACCCATGCCGCTCATCCCCGACATGCCGCCCATACCGGACATACCGTCCATGCCGGACATGCCCTGCTGCGCGACGGCCGGTGCGACGAGCATCGTCATCCCCAGCAGCGCAGCAGTCGCAAATTTCCTCACTTTTTTCGCCATCTCATGCTCTCCCAAGGCCGCCGATTATCTGAAGGTCCTGTTGCGGTGAGGCAGCCCGGACGCCCGCACCAGAACCGATCCGCCGGCTACTGCCGTGCGGTATGCCAATTGCGAATGTCATAGGGTCCGGTCATGCCGGGCTGGATGAACGGCGTGAACCACGGGCCCTGATCCTCGAGAAACCGCAGGCTTGCGGGGTAGGGCGGTTCAACGCCGGTCAGGGCGCGCTGATACCATGCCGCGTCTTTCTGCATCATCGTGATGACGGGCGCGCCGGCGGGCCGTTCAAATGGCCTGACACCCGCGATGAATATCTCGGCGTCCTGTGCCAGCGCGGGCGCGCCGGTGATCAGAGCCACGGCGAAAGCCAAACGTAACATCACCCGATCACTCCCTGGAAATTTCGGTTTCGCCGTGATCTTGACGTGCCGACCCCGGGCGGGGGCAACGGATAATTTCTGCCGATGCCGGCGCGTGGCGATCCGAAAGGGCGCGATTTCTGCCAATTTGGCAGAGCCCCGCGACCAACCTGAAAATCGCCGCGGGATGCCGGGTGAAAAACCTGTCAATTTGTCCTGACAATTTGGCAGACACGAAGTGCGACCGGATGTCGCACCTCCAGCGATCCGGGCGCCACCCCGCCGCCATGCGCCCCTTCGGCCGTCCCGGGCGGCCTGCGCGCGCCCCGCGTGAGTCGGCCCCCGCGCCCCCGGGTGGGCCGCCCCGCGGGACGCTGCGACCTTCTGCTCGCGCCGGCGGGCTTGAGGCCGGCGCCGCGCCAGCCTATCTCACCCCAAACGACAGTGAGGATGCCGCCATGACCCGCAAGACCTATCGTCAGCTCGCCGCCGAATCCGCCGAACGGATCACCGAAATCATGCCCTGGGACGTGCCGGATTTTCTCTCCGCCCATCCCGACGCAGTGTTTCTCGATATTCGCGAGCGTGACGAGTTCGCCCGCGCCCATATCAAGGGGACGATCAATGTCCCGCGCGGGATTCTCGAAAGCGCCGCGGAATGGGATTATGCCGAGACGGTGCCCGAGCTGGTCACCGCGCGCGACAAGCCGGTGGTGATCATCTGCCGCTCGGGCAACCGCTCGGCCTTCGCGACCGAGACGCTCGAACAGATGGGCTTTGAGGACGTGCGCTCGGTCAAGCTCGGGGTGAAGGGCTGGAACGACGCCGATCTCGAGCTCGTCGATGCCGAGGGTAACGTGATCGACGGCGATGACGCGATGGACCTGATCGAACTCCCGCCAAGCCCCGACCAGCTCGACCCGGCCCGCCGCCGCTGAACAGGCCCGGTCTCGCCGGCGCTGCCGCCCGGGGCGGGTAAAATCCGGCCGGTTCTGGACAGACCGGGCGCGATTGTGCCCTATAGGGGCCAAGCCCCGCCACACGGGGCACGAATTCCCAACCGGAGGACCGACAAAATGAACTTGAAATCCCTGATCGCGGGGGCGGCGCTCTCGGCGCTGGCCACGGTGGCGATGGCCGATGTGAAGGTGGGCATGATCACCACGCTTTCGGGCGGTGGCGCCAGCCTCGGCATCGACGTGCGCGACGGCTTCATGCTGGCGCTCAAGCAATCGGGCCGCGACGACATCGAGGTGATCATCGAAGACGACCAGCGCAAGCCGGACGTGGCGGTGCAGATCGCCGACCGGATGATCCAGGCCGAAGACGTCGACGTGCTGACCGGCATCATCTGGTCGAACCTCGCGATGGCCGTGGTGCCGAGCGCCACCGCGCAGGGCAAGTTCTACCTCTCGCCGAACGCCGGCCCCTCTGCGCTCGCCGGCAAGGGTTGCAGCCCGCTCTATTTCAACGTCGCCTGGCAGAATGACAACCTGCACGAAGCCGCGGGAGCTTACGCGAATACAGCGGGTTACAAGAACTCCTTCATCCTTGCGCCGAACTACCCGGCGGGCAAGGACGCGCTCACCGGCTACAAGCGTTTCTTCGAAGGCGAGCTGGCCGGCGAGATCTATACCAAGCTGGGCCAGACCGATTACGCCGCCGAGATCGCCCAGATCCGCGCTTCGGGCGCCGATAGCGTGTTCTTCTTCCTGCCCGGTGGCATGGGGATCTCCTTCCTCAAGCAATACGCCGACTCGGGCGTCGACATCCCGCTGATCGGCCCGGCCTTCAGCTTCGATCAGGGCATTCTCCAGGCGGTGGGCGACGCCGCCCTTGGCGTCATCAACACCAGCCAGTGGAGCAAGGATCTCGACAACCCGACCAACGCGGCCTTCGTCGAGAGCTTTCAGGCCGAATATGGCCGGCTCCCGTCGCTCTACGCCAGCCAGGGGTTTGACACCGCCAACCTGCTGATCAGCGCCGTCGAGGCCGCCGATGTGTCCGACACCGACGCTTTCCGCGCGGCGCTGGAAGCGGCGAATTTCGACAGCACGCGGGGCAAGTTCCGCTTCAACACCAACCATCACCCGATTCAGGACATCTACGTGCGCGAGGTGGTGAAGGAAGGCGACATCTACACCAACAAGGTGATCGGCGTTGCGATCGAAGACCGCGGCGACGCCTACGCCGCCGAGTGCCAGATGTAAGACCTTTGGCCGGGCCGGCCCGCACGCCGGCCCGTCTGCGTCCCGGCAAGGGCTGACATGACCTTCGTTCTCCTCGCCGAGCAGGTGCTCAACGGGCTCCAGTTCGGCGTGATGCTTTTCCTGATGGCGGCCGGCCTCACGCTGATCTTCGGCGTGATGGGGCTGATCAACCTTGCCCATGGTTCGCTCTACATGGTCGGCGCCTTCGCCGCGGCGGCGACGGCGGCGGCCACGGGCTCGTTCCTGCTGGCGCTGGCGGCGAGCCTCGTGGCGGCGGCGGCGGCGGGCGCGCTCATGGAGCTTGTGGTGATCCGCAGGCTTTACGGGCGCGACCATCTCGATCAGGTGCTCGCCACCTTCGCGCTGATCCTGATCTTCTCGGAAGGCACCCGCTGGCTGTTTGGCTCCTTCCCGCTTTACCTCGACATTCCCGACGCCCTGTCGGGGCCGGTGACGCTGCCCTTCGGCATCGAATACCCGCGCTACCGCCTCGCGATCATCGGCATCGGCCTTGCGGTCGCGACGGCGCTCTACCTGCTCATCACCCGCACCCGGATCGGCATCCAGATCCGCGCGGGCGAGGAAGACCGCGAGATGATCGCGGCTTTGGGGGTGGACATCTCCAGGCTCTACACCCTCGTCTTCGCCCTCGGCGCGGCGCTCGCGGGCTTTGCCGGGGCGCTCATCGGCGCGATCCAGTCGGTGCAGGTGGGGATGGGCGAGCCGGTGCTGATCCTCGCCTTCGTGGTGATCGTGATCGGCGGGATCGGCTCGGTGAAGGGCGCGCTGGTGGGCTCGGTGCTGGTCGGGCTCACCGACACGCTCGGGCGCGCGCTCCTGCCCGCAGTCTTCGGGTTGTTCATGGAGCCCTCCGCCGCCACCACCGTGGGCGCCTCGCTCGCCTCGATGGCGATCTATCTGCTCATGGCCGCCGTGCTCATCCTGCGCCCGCGCGGGCTTTACGGGAGCGCCTGAGATGCTGACCGAACGCCGCCTCAACATCCTCGTGCTCGCGCTGCTCCTGGCGGTGCCGCTCTGGGCGTGGATCGCGAACGAGCCCTTCACCATCACGCTCGCCACCCGCGCGGTGATCTTTGCCATCGCGGGCGTGGGGCTGAACCTTGCGCTCGGCACCGGCGGGCTCGTCAGCCTCGGCCATGCCGCCTTCTTCGGGATCGGCGGCTATGCGATGGGCATTTTGGCAAGCCACGCACAGGCTTACACGGCGATCTTCGAGTGGCCCGTCATGCTTGAAGGCACCAAGTCGATGCCGATCATCTGGCTAGTGGCGATCCTCGCTTCCGCCCTCGCGGCGCTCGCCATCGGGGCGCTATCCTTGCGCACCTCGGGCGTATATTTCATCATGATTACATTGGCTTTCGGGCAGATGTTCTACTACTTTATGATCTCATGGCCCGCCTATGGCGGCGAGGACGGGTTGTCGATTTATGTGCGCAACGGTTTTCCCGGCCTCAACACGCTCGACCCGATCCAGTTCTTCGGCCTGACCTTCGTGATCCTGCTGCTGGTGCTCGGGCTCGTCACCCGTCTGCGCGCCTCCGCCTTCGGCCTCGCCCTCGGCGCCGCGCGGCAGAACGAGGCCCGCCTGCGCGCGGTGGGGATCGACCCCTACAGGCTCTACCTCCTCGCCTTCACCCTCTCGGGCGCGATCACCGGGCTTTCAGGCGCGCTGTTTGCGGACCTGAACCGCTTCGTCAGCCCAACGATGTTTTCGTGGCACACCAGCGGTGAAATCATCGTTTTCATCATCCTTGGCGGGGTCGGGCGGCTGATGGGGCCGGTGATCGGCGCCGCGCTTTACGTGATGCTCGAACACCTGCTCGGGGGCGTGTCAGACTACTGGCAGATCTATTTCGGCGCCATCCTCCTCGCGGTCGTCCTCTTCGCCCGGGGCGGGCTCATCGGCCTGCTCGTCGGCCGGGAGGTGGCGCATGACTGAGGCCCCGGTGCTCTCGCTGCGCGAAATCTCCAAACGCTTCGGGGCGGTGGTCGCGAGCGACAAGGTCTCGCTCGATCTGCGGCCCGGTGAAATCCACGCCCTGATCGGGCCGAACGGGGCGGGCAAGTCGACCCTCATCGCCCAGATCGCGGGCACGTTGCGTTCCGACGCGGGCGCGGTGATCTTCGAAGGGCGCGACGTGACCGGCCTTGACGCCGTGGCGCGGGCCCGCGCGGGGCTGGGGCGGACCTTTCAGATCTCCTCGCTCGCGATGGAGTATACCGTGCTGCAAAACGCCCTGCTCGGCGCTGCGGGGCAGGCGGGAGCGGCGTTTTCGCTCCTGCGCCCGGTGATGAAGAACCGCATCCTGATCGAAGCGGCAGAGGCCGCGCTGGAGGCGGTGGGGCTGGCCGAGTTCCGGGCCTTGCGCACCGACGAGCTTTCGCACGGCCAACGCCGCCAGCTCGAGGTGGCGATTGCGCTCACCCTGCGCCCCCGCGCTTTCCTGATGGACGAGCCGATGGCGGGGCTTGGCATGGAGGGTTCGCGGGCGATGACCGAGTTTCTCGATCGCTTGCGCCAGCGCGCCCCGATCCTGCTCGTGGAGCATGACATGGACGCGGTCTTCCGCCTTGCCGACCGGGTGAGCGTCTTGGTCTACGGCAAGATCATCGCCACCGGCCCCGCGGGCGAAATCCGCACCGACCCGGCCGTGCGCCGCGCCTATCTCGGGGAGGAGGACGCATGAGCCTGTTGCGCCTCGATCACGTCTCGGCCTTCTACGGCGCAAGCCAGGCGTTGTTTGACGTGAGCCTTGCCATCGAACCGGGCGAGGTGCTGGCGTTGATGGGGCGCAACGGCATGGGCAAATCCACCACCGTGAAGGTGATCTGCCGGCTCCTGCGCAACCGTGGCGGTACGGTGCTGTTTGACGGGGCCGACATGGCCGGCGTGCCCGCCCACAAGGCCGCGCGCGCAGGGATCGGGCTGGTGCCCGAGGGGCGGCGCTGTTTCGGCGGTCTCACGGTGTCGGAAAACCTGGTCGCCGCCGCGCGCAAGGGGCCGTGGGACGGTGCCGCCGTCGAGGCGCTGTTTCCCCGGCTGGCAGAGCGGCGCGGGCAGAAGGCGGCGTCGCTTTCGGGCGGCGAGCAGCAGATGCTGGCGATTGGCCGCGCGCTTATGACCAACCCGCGTCTCCTCATTCTCGACGAGGCCACCGAGGGGCTCGCCCCGGTGATCCGGCAGGAAATCTGGGCCGCCATCGCCCGGCTGAAACGCGAAACCGGCCTTTCGATCCTGGTGATCGACAAGTCGCTGGCGGAGCTTGCAGGCGTGGCCGACCGCGCCTGCGTGCTCGAGAAGGGTGTATCAGTCTGGTCGGGCGGGTTTGGCAGCTTGACGCCGACGCTGGCAGAGCGATTTCTCGGCGTCTGACCCTTTGCCGGCGGCTTCCGTGTGCCGGTTAACCTCACAGCAAGGAGACGCGGTGTAGCGTGCACGCCAACACCACCCCAAGGCGCGGCGATCCGGGCCTGCGGGGCAGGATTGGGCTGGCCACGACAAGGGGGCGTGTGATGGGACGCGGTGCCACCGGGAGACTTGTGAACATCAGGTGGAACTCGATCTTTCTGAAGCTGGCGGCGATCATCTGGATCGGCGCGCTGCTGGTGATGGGCCTCGTCTCGTGGCATTTCACCCGGGCCTCTTTCAGTGGAGTCGAGCGGCAGCTGACCCGCGAGGCGGCGACGGTGACGGATGTGCTCACCGCGACCATGGCGGAGGCGATCCGGCTCAATGACACCACGGAGCTGGCGGCGCGGCTCGCGGCGTTGATGTCTTCCGAGGCGGCGGATGTCCGCCATGCGATGGTGGTGAACGCGGGCGGGGCGACGGTTCTTGCACAGGGTGCGGCGGCGGCGGATGAACCGGCGCTCGCAGGTCTCGCCCGGCGCGCGATCGAAACCGGCACGATGGCGGTGGCAGAGACGGGCGTTGCCGTCGCGGCGCCAGTGTTTGCGCCGGCCGACGGCGCGCTCATCGGCGCGATTGCCAGCAGCTGGGCCCCGGCACCGGCCCGCGCCGAGCTGTTGCGCAGCCAGGCTTTCCTCATCGCCACCGCGATGGGCGGCGCGCTCCTCGGCGTCATCGCCATCGTCTCGCTGATGCGGCTTTGGGTCACCCGCCCGATGCGCGACCTTGCCGGCGCCGTCGAGACGGTGGCCGAGGACAAGCTCGATGCCCCGGTCGATGCCGCGGCGCGCGACGACGAGATCGGGGATATCGGTAAATCGATCGAGCTGTTTCGCAGGAAACTGATCGACAGCCGCCGGCAGGAGCGCGAAAACCGCTTTCGCGGCACGGCCTTTCGCTATTCCTCGGCGGCAATCATGATGGTCGACGCAACGTTGCACGTTCAGGCGATCAACCGGAAACTGCAGGGCATACTTGAGACGCGGGCCGCGGATTTCCGCGCCGTCGCGCCGAAATTCGATCCCGGCGACGTGATCGGGCACGACATGGACGCCTTCCATCCGCCGGCGATGCGCGATCATCTTCGCAAGATCCTGTTCGATCCGGCGCAGATGCCCTACAGGGCCAATGTCCGGGTGGGAGATGCGCGGTTCGAACTGGTGATCAACCAGGTCGAGGGCGCCGACGGTGGTCTTGAGGGCTTCGTTGTCGAATGGACGGACGTGACGGCGGATTTCATGAACAAAGCGGTGCTCGATGCGCTCGACGCCAACCAGATTCGGGCTGAATTCGGGGTGGAATCGACGCTCCTTCAGGTCAATGAACGGTTCGAAACGCTGATGGGGGAGCCGCGCGATGCCCTGATTGGTCGCAAGAGCGATGCCATTTTCCACTTCGATCCGGACCTTGCCGAAGAACGCGGCCCGGTGTTCGACCGTTTGCGACAGGGGCTTTCCGTCTACGGACGTTTCGAACTCAACCGCCCCGGGCAGCCTCGTGGGGTGATCGAGGGCGGGTTCACGCCGGTGCTCGACAAATCGGGGCAGCTGTTGAGGATCGTCCTGATCGCGAATGATGTCACCGAACCCCGGCGTGCGCTCGAGCAGGCGGAGGCGGAACGGCGGTCGTTGGAGGTTGCCCAGAGGGAGGTTGTCGAGGCACTGCGGCATGGGCTCGAAAACCTCGCCGAAGGGGACCTGACCTGGCGGATATCGGCGCCGTTTCCCGACACCTACGAGCAATTGCGCAGCGATTTCAACTTGGCGGTGAGCCGGCTCCAGGACGCGATGGGCGGGGTCATCGACAACGCCGAGCTGATCCGCGGGGAAGCGGCCGAAATCTCGAATGCCGCCGACGATCTGTCGGCACGCACCGAGCGGCAGGCTGCGACGCTTGAGCAAACCGCCTCCGCACTGGATCAGCTCACGTCGTCGGTCAAATCCGCGGCCGACGGGGCGGCGCATGCCAATGAACTGGTCGATACCGCGCGCAAGAACGCCGAAGCCTCCGGCGATGTCGTGCGTGGAGCGGTGGACGCCATGGGTGAGATCGAGAGCTCATCACTGCAGATCAGCAAAATCACCAGCGTCATCGATGACATCGCGTTTCAAACCAATCTCCTGGCCCTCAACGCCGGGGTCGAGGCCGCCCGTGCGGGTGAGGCCGGGCGGGGCTTCGCGGTGGTCGCATCCGAGGTCCGGGCCCTGGCGCAACGTTCCT
Source organism: Paracoccaceae bacterium (assembly GCA_024763335.1). GTDB lineage: Bacteria > Pseudomonadota > Alphaproteobacteria > Rhodobacterales > Rhodobacteraceae > Sinisalibacter. The sequence goes on from JANTFS010000047.1 coordinate 8,847, forward strand.
CCGAGGCGGCACGCGAGATCAATGGTCTGATCACGCAGTCCAGCGATCAGGTTAAACGCGGGGTGGATCTTGTCGACCGGGCCGGCAACGCGCTGCGCGGGATTCTCGACAGCGTCACCGAGATCAGCCAGCACGTGTCGGAGATCGCCGTCAGCGCCCGCGAACAAAGCGCTGGCCTTGGCGAAATCAATGCCGCCGTCAACCAGCTCGACCAAGTCACCCAACAATACGCCGCCATGTTCGAGGAAACGACGGCGGCAAGCCATGCGCTGACACGCGAAGCAGAGACCTTGACGACCTCAATGGCCCGTTTCGAAACCGCGCGGGACGGGGGCGAGGCCGGCACGGTCGTTGCCGCGACTTTCACAACGCGCCGCGAGCCGCCTCGACCGGGGGGCGCTCCGGCAGCGGCGGTCGCGGTCACCCAGGTCGCATCCGCCGGGACCGTAGATGACGATGGGTGGGAAGAGTTTTGAACGCGTCAACGCCCCGCAGGCCAGTGAAGGTCTTGATTGTGGATGACAGCGCGACGATGCGCCGCCTGATCCGTACCGGGCTCGACGGCGATTCGCGTGTCCGCGTGGTCGGCGAGGCGGCGAATGCCCGCGAGGCCCGCGAGGGGGTCAAGACCCTCAACCCCGACGTGTTGACTTTGGATGTCGAGATGCCGGGCATGAACGGTCTTGAATTCCTGACCCGGCTCATGCGGGCCCGCCCAATGCCCGTGCTCATGATCTCATCCACGACCACGAAAGGCAGCGATGCGGCCTTGCAGGCCCTCGCCCTTGGGGCGGTCGAATGCGTCGAGAAGCCACGCAACGGTCCGGGTCCGATGACATTCGCGCACCTTGCCGAAAAAATCGTGATCGCCGCGACGGCCCAGGTGCGCGCCCGCCCTTCGGCACGAAACATCGCACGTGCAACGCCGCGCGCAGGAACGAACTGGGCCGGGAAACTGCTTCTCATCGGCGCCTCCACCGGGGGTGTTGAAGCGATCGAAACGGTTTTGCGTGGCTTCCCGCAAGATTGCCCACCGACCCTGATTGCCCAGCACATGCCGGAAAACTTTCTCGCGAGCTTTGCCCGGCGTCTCGATTCGCAAATCGCGCCACGCGTCCGGCTTGCGCGCGACGGGCAGTCGCTTTGCACCGGCGAGGTGCTTCTGGCCCCAGGTGGCGCACATCACCTGGTCGTGGACCGGCGCGGCACGGCGGTCCGCCTTCTTGCCGCCCCGAAACGCAGCGGCCACCGGCCCTCAGTCGACATGTTGTTTGACTCAGCGGTGCCGCATGCCCAGACCGTGATTGCAATCCTTTTGACCGGGATGGGGCGCGATGGCGCCGAACAAATGCGCGCATTGCGCCTGGCCGGGGCGCATTGCATCACCCAGGATCAAGCCAGTTCGGTTGTCTATGGAATGCCGCGGGTTGCCCGAGACATCGGGGCAAGTGATATTGAGCTTCCGCTTGATCGCATTGCCGCATATGCGCTCGGTGTCGCCGGGAGATCAGCCGGAAACCGGGCACATGCGGGCTAGCACCCGGACAGCCGCGGTCTTCCCCACCAGTCCCGGCGCGATGGCAGGTCGCGGGAGCGGAGCCGGCTTTGATAACGGGCGAATTGTCGGGATTGCGCGGCAGGTGTCGCTGCCTCAATCGGGAAATCGTCACAACCAGTCGACGTGACCCGACAGCTCACCTTGATCTTCCCGATCTTTGGCCTCCGGCGGTAACCACCCAAGGCGTTCGCGAAGGCTGGCAAGCCGCACGGCGCGCGCGCAGGCTGATGGATCAAGATGCAGGCCCCGGCCTGTCTCGGCGGCAATGCACAGCAGTGCGGCGATGTCTTCGAGTGTCTGCTGCATCCGGTCGAGGTTCTGCAGCGCTTGCACGTCCGCGCCGTTGTCGGCGTCACCGATCTGTTCAAGGAGGCCGGAAACCGCGGCCTGAAGGCCGTCGCAGCTCTGAACCACCTGCGTCAGTTCGCAAGACAGGTTCATCAAGGTTTCGCCGAGGTCGAATTCGGCGCGGTGTGAGACGCGACCCATTGGGTTGGCGCTTGAACGCTCCATCTCACAGCCGCCCGACGACGGCTTCGATCGTGCCGCGGAGGTCATTGGGCTGAAAGGGCTTTGGCAAAAAATTATTCATTCCCAATTTCTTGCCGGCTTCGATTGTCTGCCGATCTGCCTTGCCGGTGATCAGGACAAATCCGACGTTCCGGGTTGCGGGTCCATGACGAAGTGTCTGGAGCAACTGCAGCCCGGTCATGCCCGGCATGTTCATGTCGGAGACGACAAGATGAACCGGCCAGGAGGCGATTTTTTCCAGAGCGGCGGGACCGTTCGGCGCGCTTTCCACCTGCCGGATTCCAAAACCCTCCAGCGCCTGGGTGATCAGCCCACGGCTTGTTGACATGTCATCGACGACGATGACCCGGAGTTGATCGCGCAGTGGCATTCGAAGTCCTTTCGGTCAGTTGATTTGCGGCGCACTCCGATCCGATTGCGACGAGCTGCGAAGGTAGGTGGTGACGTTGGTATTTGACAGCAGACGGCGTGCCGGACCGGCGACACGCTCGGAATGGCCGATGAAGAGAAACCCGCCCGGTTCGAGCGCACGTGCCAGCCGAGGCCACAGGCGGCGGCGGGCGTCATCGTCGAAATAGATCACCACGTTGCGGCAGAAAATGGCGTCAAAACGGCCCCGCATCGGCCAATCCTCGAGCAGGTTCAGGACCCGAAATTTCACGAGATCGCGCAGGGGCGCGCGGACTTGCCATCGCGCGCCATCTTCCCCGACCGATTGTTCCAGATAGGTTGCGCGCGCTTGATCGCTCAGCCCGGTCAGCATCGGCTCGGCATACACCCCGGCCCGCGCGAATCGGATCACCTCGGGGTCGATGTCGGTGCCAAGGATCCGCACATCGGCGTCGGCGGGCATTCCGGCATCGAGCAAGGTCATGGCGATCGAAAAGGGCTCTTGCCCATTGGAACAGCCCGCAGACCACACCCGGACGCGGCCGCCGGCCCGCGCCCGCGCGATCAGCGGCGGCAGAACGTCGGCCCGGAAGATCTCGAAATGGTGCTTTTCCCGGAAAAAATGAGACAGATTGGTCGTCAATGCAGAAATCATCGCCGAGATTTCCGTGCGGCCACCGTCTCCCGTCACAAGATCCGCATAGGCATCGAAATCCGGAAGATCGAGTATCCGAAGCCGGCGCGCAAGGCGGGCCCGCACCATGGCCGATTTGTCGTTCGCGATGTGCAGACCGGCCTCGCGATGGGCGAGCGCGGTGATCCGGGCGAAGGCCTCGGGGCCAAGCTCCGGGCTCTGCAGCGCGTCGGGCGGTGATCCCAGGCGTTCGTTCACGCCGCCACCTCTCCGGTGGGCGGCAGCACCGCGCCGAGATCGAGAACCCGGATCATCCGGCCATCGACGATCGCGAGGGACGAAATGAAGCTGCGGCCGGCATCGGCGGGCAGTTCCGGGGGGGCCTGCAGCGCCGCTTCGGGCACCGTGAGAATGTCGGACACGGCGTCCACCAGCAAGCCAAGGCTGCGCTCGCCGCGGGCCACCACGATGATGACCTTTCGGCCGGTGTCGGCGGCGGTGTCGAGATCGAGCCGACGGGCAAGATCCATGACCGGCAAGACCACGCCGCGCAAATTGATCACGCCGCGCATGTAGGCGGGGGCATGGGGCAAGGGAGTGGCTCGCGTGCCACCGCGAATCTCGCGCACTGACATGATGTCGAGACAGAAATATTGATCCCCGATCAGGAAGGAGAGGAGTTCGACACCGGGGGCGTCCGGCTTGGCGGTGGTCTGCGGGGGTGTTTCGGTCATGGCTGCAACCCTGCGGCTGGATGGAGAGAGCTGGCCGCGGGCGCCGCCGCGGGTGCGCGGGTGTGGCCCCTGGCCTGGCTGATGAGGTCGGCCGGGTCGAGGATCAGGGCGATCTGGCCATCGCCGAGGATCGTTGCCGCGGCGATACCGGGCACCCGGCCGTAGTTGTCTGCCAGGCCCTTGATCACGACCTGACGCTGGTCTTCGATCGCATCGACCACGACGGCGGCGGAGCTGCCGTCTTCCTGACCGATCAGAAGCAAAACCTGGCCGGCATAGGCGCCGAGCGGGGCCCGAAACCCGAGCTCCGCCCCAAGGTCGAGCAGCGGGACGAACTGGTCGCGGACATTCACCACATGGGTCGTGGGCCCAAGCCGGCGCAGATCATCTTCCGCGAGCGCCAGGGTTTCGTGGATGGCGCCGAGCGGCACGACGATGGTTTCGCTGGCCACCTTGACTACCATGCCGTCGAGAACCGCGAGGGTGAGCGGCAGGGAGATCGAAAACGTCGTGCCGGCCCCGGGTCGAGACGAGATCGAGATGCGCCCGCCGAGCGCCTGGATCGCGCTGCGCACCACGTCCATGCCGACGCCGCGGCCGGAAAGTCTGGAAATCTGGTCGGCCGTCGAGAAGCCGGGGAGGAACAGCAGATTGTCGATCTCACTGTCAGCGAGCGTGCTGTCGGCCGCAATCAGACCGCGATCGATGGCCTTGTCGCGGATTCTTTCCCGGTCGATCCCGGCACCGTCATCGCCGATTTCTATCACGATCCGGCCCGACCTATGCGAGGCCCGCAGGAACACGTGGCCCACGTGGGGCTTGCCAAGGGCGGCACGGGTCTGAGGGTCTTCAAGCCCGTGGTCGATGGCATTTCGGATCATGTGCGTCAGCGGGTCGGCCAGCCGCTCGATCACCGTCTTGTCGACCTCGGTATTCTCGCCCTCGGTGTGAAGCCGCACCTCCTTGCCGATATCGGCCGCGGCCTCGCGCAGGATCCGGCCCATCCGCTGAAACAGCGATTTGACGGGCTGGGCGCGGATCATCATCACGCTGTCCTGAATATCGCGCGTCAGCTGGAGAAATTCCTCGAGACCGGCGCGCACCGGAGAGTTCGGCGCGACGCCCGCCGCGTCGATGCTTTGCGACAGCATCGCCTGATTGATGACCAGTTCGCCCACGAGGTTGACCAGCCTGTCGATGCGCTCGAGATCGACCCGCACGGTGCTGACCGGCGTGACGGGGGCGGGCTCGGCCGGGCGTTCGCCCGCGAGGTCCGGGCTGGCGGACCTGGCGGACCCCGGCGGCGCCGACGCGGGAAGCTGCGGCGGAGAGACCGCCGGGGTGGGCTGGGGCGGCGCCGGGGTATCGGGATGGTCGGTGGCGCCGGGCGAATGGCGTTCCGAGGGCCGGATGTCGAGCTGGCACAGCCCGTCGACGAACTCGAAGATGTCTTCGATCGCCGCGGCGCTCTCGGGCGTGGTTAATGATGCGCGCCAGCCGAGGCAGGCCTCTTCGGGCACAAGGGCATCGAGCGGCGGCACCCCGGCGTCGTCGCAGCTCACGGTGAGCGGACCGAGCTCGCTCAGGGCCCGGAACAAATACAAGGGCTCATTGCCGGCCTCGAAGAGGCTTGTCTCGGGGCGAAAGCCGATGTCCCAGCCGTGCGGCGGCGTCGCGGCCGGGGCGGTCGTGTCGAGATCCAGATCGAGGCTTAGCGCCATGGGCTGAAAGTCGATCTGTGTCGTGTCGTCCGTCGCGTCGCTGCCGTCCGCAGGTGGGGCTATGAGCGTATCGAGCGCCGCGGTGACGGGGGCGATGCGGCTGTCGGGAACCGCCACCCCCTCGCGACTGCCCTGCACCAGATCGGCGAGGATATCGCTGCCGGAGACGAAGACGGACACCACCTCGCCCGTCGCTTCCATGCGGCCGGCGCGCACCTCGTCGAGGGCGGTTTCGAACCGGTGCGCGAACCCGACCAGCGCGTCGAGGCCGAAGGCGCCGGCCCCGCCCTTGATCGAATGGACCGCGCGAAACACGGTGTTGATGGTCTCGGTGTCGGCCAGGCCATCGTCCATTGCCTGCAAGCCGTCCTGCAATTCTTCCAGCAGGTCTTCGCATTCGATGAAGAAGGCGGCGCGAATTTCGGCCATTGGATCGGACATGGCTCTACCCCGCAACCCGCCGGAGCGCGGTGACCAGGCTGTCGGGCTGGAACGGTTTGACGATCCAGCCGGTGGCCCCGGCATCGCGGGCGCGGGCCTTCAGCTGCGCGGCGCTTTCGGTGCTGAGCACGAGGATCGGCACCGCGCGCAACGCCTTGCGCGCCCGCACCTGCGCGATGAACCCGAGCCCGTCCATCCGGGGCATGTTGAGATCGGTGATGATCGCGTCGGGCGGGGCGATACGGTCAAGCACATCCAGCCCCGCCACGCCATCCTCGGCGAGGTGGGCGTCCATCCCCGCGCCGGTGAGCGTGATCCGTAGCAGATCGCGCATGGTGCGGCTGTCATCCACCGCGAGCACCTGCAGCGTCATGACGGCGCCATCCATCGTGTCACAGCCTCGGGCGTGAACCCAAGCAAGGCCAGATCCGCCGCAGCTCCGTCCGGCAGGTTTTCGAGCCGCAGCTCGTGGCCGGTTTCGGCCCAGCTCCGTGCGGCGGCGCGCAAGGTCTGCACCGCCAGCGCCCCGATCTGAATGACGTCGCCGGCGTCGAGCACGAGATCGCCCCCCTGGCGCGCGCGCAGGGCCTCGGCCAGGCCGTTGACCGCGCCGAGATCGAGCCGCGCGTCAAGCTTCAGAACCCGCGCCGTCATGCCCGCGGCATCCACAATTGCCTCGGTTTCGCGTCCAAGATTCGCCCTTTCTCCGCCAACCGTTCGGTCTGGCATACGGCAGGGGGCCTTAAGATTGGCTTACCGGTCGCGAAGTTTCAGCGCGGCAGGAGCGCGGCGAGATGATGGGCGCAGCCGGTGAGGGCGGCGTAGTCGTCCTCGATCACGTAAACCGGGAAATTGGACATGAACCCGGCAAAGCGGCCCTTGTCGCGCATCGCGTCGGAAAAGCCGAAATGGCCAAGCCACGGCGTCACCGCGCGGGCCATGCCGCCGATCAGGAAGATCCCTCCGAACGGCAGGTGGATGAGCGACAGGTTGCCGGTGACTGCGCCGAGCATCCTGACGAAGAGCGCGAGCGTCTGCTCGGCGATGTGATCATTGCCGGTCTCCAGCGCCTCGAACACAGCGGCGCTGGAGATTTCGCGCGGAGTGCCGGCGCGGCGGGCAAACCAGCTGTAGGTGTGCACCAGCCCGCGTCCCGAGAGCACCTCCTCGACCGAGGGAAACCCGTGCACCGTCTCAAGTTCGCGGCACAGCTCAAGCTCCTCTTCGGTGCGGATCGGCAGATTGGCGTGGCCAGCCTCGGCGGGGGGCACGAAGCGCCCGCCCGGGGGCTCAT
>JANTFS010000048.1 GCA_024763335.1 Paracoccaceae bacterium
TTTGCCGGGGTCGAGGTGCTGTTTCCCTACGACGACGCGGCCAGCGAGATCACCCGCCGCCTGCGCGCTTATGGGCTCACCATGGTGCTGATCAACGCGCCGCCCCCCAACTGGGCCGGGGGCGCGCGGGGCTTTGCCGCCGTGCCGGGCGGGTCGGACCGGTTTCGCCACGACTTCAAGCGCGCGATGCGGTTCGCACAGGCGCTGGGCGCGCAGCATCTCCACATTATGGCGGGCAAGGCCGAGGGGCTGGTGGCGCGCAAGACCTTCCTCGACAACCTCACTTGGGCCGCCGAACAGGCGCCAAAGATGAGCCTGACGATCGAGCCGATCAACCCGGTCGACATGCCGGGCTACTTCCTCAACGATTTCGACCAGGCGGCGGAGGTGCTCGACGAGGTGGGCGCGCCCAATCTCGGGCTGCAGTTCGACATGTATCACGCCCAGATGATCACCGGCGACGGCATGGCGGTGTGGGAGGCGCACGGCCACCGCGCCCGCCATATCCAGGTGGGCGGCCTGCCCGGGCGCCACGAGCCGGTGGCGGGCGAAGTCGACTACCCCGCCTTCTTCGCCCGTCTCGATGCGGAAGGCTACAAGGGCTGGGTCTCGGGCGAATACAACCCGGCTGGCCGGACCGACGAGGGCCTTGGCTGGATTTCCGGCGCCGGCGCTTGACCCAGCGCAAATGCGCTGCGTCCGGGGCGTGGTAGAAGGGCGAAAGCGCGACGGGAGGGAAGCATGTGTCTTGGTATACCCGGACAGATCGTCGAGATCACCGACACTGACAGAATGACGGCCATGGCCGATGTGTCGGGTGTGAAGCGCGAGGTCAACGTGGCCTGCGTGGCGGAGGCCGATCCCGCGACGCTGGTCGGGCGCTGGGCGCTCATTCATGTCGGCTTCGCGATGGCCTTGATCGACGAGGCGGAGGCGGCGGCGACATTGGAGGCGCTGAAGCACCTCGGCGAGGCGCAGGAGACGCTGGAGCAGATCGCCGAAGGCGAGAAGGCTCTGTCATGAGGTATGTTGAGGAGTTCCGCGACCCGGTGGCGGCCAAGGCGCTGATTGCGAAGATCGCCGAAGTGACGGACGAGATCGGCGCCACCAAGGACGCGCCGGTGCGGATCATGGAGATCTGCGGCGGGCATACCCATGCGATCTTCCGCTACGGGCTTGACCGGCTGGTGCACGAGGGTATCGAGTTCATCCACGGGCCGGGCTGCCCGGTTTGCGTTCTGCCGATGGCGCGGGTCGACGAGGCGGTGCAGATCGCCGAGAAACCGGGCGTGATCTTCACCAGCTTTGGCGATGCGATGCGGGTGCCGGGCACGCAGAAGTCGCTCCTGCAGGCCAAGGCCGAGGGGGCGGATATCCGCACCGTCTATTCCCCGCTCGACGCGCTGGAACTGGCGCGGCGCCACCCCGAGCGCGAGGTGGTGTTCTTCGGGCTCGGGTTCGAGACAACCACGCCCTCGACGGCGCTGACCATCCAGCAGGCTGCGCGCGAGGGCATCGGCAACTTCACCGTCTTTTGCAACCACATCACCGTGCCGCCGCCGATCAAGGCGCTGCTGGATGACCCGCACATGCTGCTCGACGGCTTCATCGGCCCGGGACATGTGAGCATGGTGATCGGCATCCATGCTTATGACTTCATCGCGCGCGACTACGGCAAGCCCATTGTCGTGGCTGGGTTCGAGCCGCTGGACCTGTTGCAATCGGTGCTGATGGTGCTGGAGCAGATCCGTGACGGGCGCGCGGAGGTGGAGAACCAGTATGGCCGGGTGGTGCCCGAGCATGGCAACCCGGTGAGCCTTGCCGCGATTGCCGATGTCTACGAGGAGCGCCCGAGCTTCGCCTGGCGGGGCCTTGGCGAGATCGACGCCAGCGGGCTCCGGGTCCGCGAGGCCTACGCGGCCTGGGACGCGGAAGCCAAGTTCGGCATCGGCTACGGCGCCGCCCGCGCGCGCGATGTGGCCGAGCCCGAGGGCACCGAATGCGCCGCGGTGATGACCGGCAAGATCAAGCCCACGGGCTGTGCGATGTTCGGCATCGCATGCACGCCGGAGACGCCGATGGGCGCCCTGATGGTGAGCTCCGAAGGCGCTTGCGCGGCCTATTATCAATATGGCGGGCGGCGTGCCCCGGAACCGGCCTGAGATGAAGGCACGATGGATCAGCCTCAACGCGGTTGGCGAGGGCGCCGGGATTGCCGGGGTTGCGCTTGCCTATGCGGCGATTGACCGGGGCCTCGCCCCGTCCTGGATCGTCCTGATCGCCGGGGCTTGGGAAGGGCTGTGCCTCGGCTCGGCGCAAACGTTCGGGTTGCGACCGCCCGCCTTGCGTTGGATCAGCGCAACCATGGTGATGGCCGTGCTCGGCTATGCGGGGAGTCTCGGCATGGGCGCTGGCGCTGGCGACGACAGTGCGACGCCCGCGTTTTGGCTGATCCTCGCCGCAGGGGCTGGGATGGGTTTCGTGCTGGGGCCTTTGATGGGGCTCGCGCAGGCCATCGCATCTGCCGGCAAGGTGCGCATCGGGCCTTGGGCCCTCGCCAACCTCGCCGGATGGGTGCCGGCGATGATGCTGATCATGGCGGGCGCAAGCCTTGCCGAGCGTAGCTGGCCACTTGCCGCCGTTGCCGGGCTCGGTGCGGTAACCGGGGCTTTGGCCGGGGTGGCAATCGGCTGGGCCACGTCGTTCGCACTCCCGACCGGACAAGAACGGAGGCCTCAATGACCTTGCGCGGTGACCGGGTGACGCTGGCCCACGGTGGCGGCGGCAGCGCCATGCGCGACCTCATCGAGGAAGTGTTTACCGGCGCCTTCGCGCCCGACAGCATGGAAGATCAGGCCCGGCTGGAGGCGGGGGCGCTGGCCGAGCCCGGCGCGCGGCTCGCCTTCACCACCGACAGTTTCGTGGTGAGCCCGGTCGAGTTTCCCGGCGGCGATATCGGCAGCCTCGCGGTCAACGGCACGGTGAACGATCTGGCCGTGGGCGGGGCGACGCCGCTTTGGCTCTCGGCCGCCTTCATCATCGAGGAGGGCTGTGAGATCGCGCTTCTGCGCCGGGTCGTCGAGACGATGAAACGCGAGGCCGAGGCGGCGGGCGTGCGGATCGTGACCGGCGACACCAAGGTGGTGGGGCGTGGCGCGGCGGACACGCTCTTTGTCACCACCTCGGGTGTGGGCGTGATCCCGCCCGGGCGCGACATCGCCGCGACGCATATCCGCCCCGGCGACGTGGCCATCGTGAACGGCGTGCTCGGCGATCACGGCGCCTGCATCCTCGCAGCCCGTGGCGATCTGGCGCTGTCATCCGACCTGACCACCGATTGCGCCGGGCTCGGCCACCTGATGGACGCGATCCTCAAAGCCGCCCCCAACGCCCGCGCCGCGCGCGACTGCACCCGTGGCGGGCTGGCCTCGGCGCTGAACGAGATGGCCGAGGCCGCGGGCGTCGGCATCGAGATCGAGGAAACCGCGCTTCCCTTGCGCGCCGAGGTCAAAGGCACCTGCGAAATCCTCGGGCTTGATCCCCTCTACCTCGCCAACGAAGGCCGGCTCGTGGTCTTCGCGCCCGAAGCCGAGGCCGAAGCCGCCCTCGCCGCAATGCGCGCCCAACCCCACGGCGAAGGCGCCACGATCATCGGTCGCGCCACCGAGGGCCCCGCCGGGCAGGTCACCATGCGCACGCTCTTTGGCGGCAGCCGGATTGTCGACATGCTGGTGGGCGAGCAACTGCCGAGGATCTGCTGAGGGGAAACGGCCCGGACCTATTCGTAAGTGTGCCGGACGATGGTGAACCCTTCGTCTTCCGACGGCGGAACGAAGTGCTTGGCCAGGCGTTCGAATTCTACGTCGGTGACCGCAAATGGATGATCCCCCCGCGCATTGCGAGCCCGCAGCCGCGCCAGGCATACGTCGTCGGGCACATCGAGATAGTGCAACACATGGGCCACGTCGGCGGCGTCAATCAGGCTCCGCATCCAATGGCGGGTCTCGACGGTGTTGGCGGCGAAGTCCAGCACGACAGAGAGCCCGGCCCTGAGCAGGGCGACGATATGCGGGGTCATCGCAGCCCGCAGCTTGGCCGAGATATGCAGATAGTCGCCCAGCGTCGTCATCTGGTCGGCGTAGAGGGCCGACAGCCAGTCATCCTCGGAGAGGACGACCGTCTGTGCCCCCTGGCCGAGCGCGGCGGTGAGCGTCGATTTGCCCGCGGCGGCCTTGCCGCAGACAAGGTGCAAGGTGGGTGGGGGTGGTGACATGCTGTTGCTTCGATCCATCGTGGAACTCGGAATGGGCCGGACGGCGCATCCGGCCCGCCCGTTCATGTTTCGGCGAGGAACCCGCCCGATTGCCGCGCCCAGAGATCGGCGTAGAGCCCGCCCTCGGCGATCAGCGCCTCGTGGGTGCCGTCCTGCACGACCCGGCCCTTGTCGAGCACGACGATCCGGTCCATCCGCGCGATGGTGGAGAGGCGGTGGGCGATGGCGATCACTGTTTTGCCCTCCATCATGCCGTAAAGCGTGTCTTGAATGGCGGCTTCCACCTCGCTGTCGAGCGCGCTGGTGGCCTCGTCGAGCACGAGGATGGGCGCATCCTTCAGCATCACCCGCGCGATGGCGATCCGCTGGCGCTGGCCGCCCGAGAGCTTCACGCCGCGCTCGCCGACTTGCGCGTTGTAGCCGGTGCGCCCTTGCGGATCTTCGAGCGAGAGGATGAAGTCATGCGCCTCGGCGCGCCGCGCGGCGGCGATCATCTCGGCCTCGCTGGCATCGGGGCGGCCGTAGAGGATATTGGCGCGCACCGAGCGGTGCAGGAGCGAGCTGTCTTGCGTGACCATGCCGATGGCGGCGCGCAAGCTGTCTTGCGTCACCGCCGACACGCCCTGCCCGTCGATCAGGATGCGGCCCTCTTCGGCATCGCGAAAGCGCAGGAGCAGGTTGACCAGCGACGACTTGCCCGCGCCAGAGCGCCCCACGAGGCCGACCTTCTGGCCCGGCGGGATGGTGAGTGAGACATGATCGAGCCCGCCGCTGCCCTTGCCGTAATGGTGGCTGACGTCGTCGAAAACGATCTCGCCCGCGCCGAGCTTCAGGGCGGGCGCGCCGGGCGCGTCGGTGATCTCGTGCGGCACCGAGATCGAGCGCAGCCCCTCGCGGATCACGCCGGCATGTTCGAACAGCCGGATCGTCACCCACATGATCCAGCCCGACATGCCGTTGAGCCGGATCGTTAGCGCCGAGGCGGCGGCCACTTCCCCGACCGTCACGGCGCCTTGCGTCCAGAGCCAGAGCGCTGGCCCGAGCACGCCGACGATCAACAGCCCGTTCAGAACGTTCTGGCCGAAGGCAAGCTCGGTCATCAGCCGCAGGAAGCGGTGCAGCCGCAGCCGGTGGCGGCGCATCGCACCGCGCACGTAGTCTTCCTCGCGCGCGCCTTGCGAAAACAGCTTTACGCTCTCGATGTTCGAATAGGCGTCGACCACCCGGCCCGTCACCAGCGAGCGCGCGTCGGACCACTTCTCCGACGCCGCCGCCACCCGGATCGCGACCCAGCGGGTGTAGGTGATGTAGAGCACCACCCAGATAAACAGCGGCAGCGCCAGCCACGGGTTGAGCTGCCCGAGGATCAACATCGCCGCGGTCACGTAGGTGAGCGAATACCAGATGCCTTCGAAGGCCATGTAGGTGCTGTCTTCGACCGCCGGGCCGAGCTGCATCACCCGGTTCGACAGCCGCCCGGCAAAGTCGTTCTGGAAGAACCCCGAGGATTGCCCCAGCAGGTGGGTATGGGCGCGCCAGCGCACCTGATCCTGAAGGTTGCCGACAAGGGTCTGTTCGAGAAACAGCCGATTGATCACGATCGCGACCGGCCGCAGGGCGATCACGAAGAACGCCGCCACGGCGAGTTCGACGCCGTGACTGGCCCAGAAGGCAGCGGGATCGGAGGCGTCCATGAGGTCGACCACCCGCCCGGTGTAGAAGATCAGCCCGGTCTCGATCAGCGCGATGACCACCCCGGTGAGGGCCATCCAGATCATCCAGCGGCGAAAACTGCCATACTGGCTCTTGAGGTAGGCCCATACCGTCGCTGGCGGGGTGGACGCCCTGTGCGGCGCAAAGGGATCAACGAGATTTTCAAAGAAACGAAACATGGCGGAAAACCGAAACGGAAAAATTGCGAAGCGATACGTGGGCTGGCTGTCAGCCCGTCAGGACCGGGCGTCAGCCGATGGATCGGGTCCTGATGTCGTACATGCTCACCTCCGTCGTGGATCGTTCCTTGATACGCCGACCGATGATTCCTGTCACGCTCTTTGTCCCGCTGCGGCGCCGGCTGCGAGCGTGGCCAGGATCTCATCAGCCGCGGCCGCCGGCGAGGTATCGCCGCGGGCCACCGCATCGCCAAGACGCGTGACCATGTCGCGAATGTCCGGATCCGTCTCCAGCCGCGACAACAACCCGGCCCGGAGATCTTCCTCGAACCAGTGCCGGGCCTGCTCGGCGCGGTTCCGGGCCCAGAATCCGGTCTTGCGCCGCCACTCGGCGAGAGTGGTCATCGCCGCCCAGGCTTCGGACAGCCCGGCCCCGGTGAGGGCCGAGACCATCATGGCCCGCGGGAACCCGTCGGGGTCTTGCGGGCGTTTGCGCAGCAGCCGCAACGCGCCGGCATAGTCGGCGCAGGTGCGCATGGCGGTTTCCTTCAAGGCGCCGTCGGCCTTGTTGACGAGGATCAGGTCGGCGATCTCCATGATTCCGCGCTTGACACCCTGAAGTTCGTCGCCGCCCGCCGGCGCAATAAGCAGCACAAAGAGGTCGGCCATGCCCGCAACCATGGTTTCGGACTGGCCGACCCCAACAGTTTCGATCAAGACCACATCAAAGCCGGCGGCCTCGCACAGCACCACGGCCTCACGCGTGCGCCGGGCAACGCCGCCGAGTTGGCGTTGTGCGGGAGAAGGCCGGATGAACGCTCCCGGTTCCCGCGAGAGCCGCTCCATCCGCGTCTTGTCGCCAAGGATCGACCCGCCGGAGCGCGCCGAAGACGGGTCCACCGCGAGCACGGCCACCTTCAGGCCCCGGTCGATCAGGAACATGCCGAAGGCTTCGATGAAGGTGGATTTGCCGACGCCCGGGGTGCCCGACAGCCCGATTCGCAGTGCTTCGCGTCCCGCGCTCCTGACCGTATCGAGAAGGCGCAGGGCCGCCGCGCGGTGATCGGCGCGGCCGCTTTCAACCAGCGTGATCGCCCGGGCCAGCGCCCGCCGTTCACCGGCCAAGACCCGTTGCGCCAGATCCTCGGTATCCATCGCCTTCCCCGTTGTGCCAGCTCCCGTCATGCCCGTCCGGGCTGCACTTGTCCAGCCGCGAGGCCAGACGAAGCCGGACCGGATGTGATACACCGGATGGCGAAAACTGGTGCGATTCGAGGGGGTAGTCTCATGAGGTGGGGGTTTGGTGTGCTCGCGATTTGCGGGATGCTCTGGTCAGGGCCTGCAGCTGCAGACACGGAACAGGTCGTTTTCTCGGTGCAGCTGTCCGGAATCCCCGTCGGGCAGATGGTCGTGGCGAAAAATGCAAACGGATCCGCCTACGCGGCCAAAGGCGAGTTTCGCACAACCGGGCTGGTCGGGCTGCTGGCCCGCGTCCGCTTCACCATGAGCGCGCGCGGGGTGGGCAGCGAGCTCAACCTCAGATCTCGCGAATACAAAGAGGACCTCGATACCGGCTACCGCACCTCGGCGGCCAATCTGAGCTTCGCGGCGGGCGATCACCGGATCGACCCGCTGACCGGGATCATCGCCGCCCTGCTTGCCCGCAGCGCGCAAACCGGCTGCACCTACGACGGCAAGACATGGGACGGCAAACGCGCGATGAGCCTGCGCATCCGGCCGGTGCACGAGGCCGACAACGGCGATCTGACCTGCGCAGGCCAGTTGCGACGGGTGTCGGGCTACAAACCCGAAGAAATGGCACAAGCGAGCGAATTTCCTTTCACGATCCGCTACGAACGTGACGGCGAGAGGCTCGTTGCGGTGCGTGGCGACGTCGACACGATTCACGGCAAGGTGGCACTCCTGCGCCGTTAGCGCGATAAGGGCTGCATGACGCCCCTGCCGATCGACGCAATACTGCCGGAGCTTCGGGCCGCGCTTGCGCGGGCGGGGCGCGTGGTTCTGGTGGCACCGCCGGGCGCGGGCAAGACGACACGGGTGCCGCTTGCGTTGCTGGATGACATTGCCGGCCGGATCGTGATGCTGGAACCGCGCCGGCTGGCCGCACGGGCCGCCGCCGAACGCATGGCGCAGACGCTGGGCGAGGCGGTGGGCGAAACCATCGGCTACCGAATTCGCGGCGAAACCAAGGTGGGGAAGGCCACGCGGATCGAGGTTGTCACCGAGGGCATCCTCACCCGGATGCTGCAAAGTGACCCGTCGCTCGACGGCATCGGGGCCGTGATCTTCGACGAATTTCACGAGCGCTCCCTCAATGCCGATCTCGGGCTCGCGCTGGCTTGGGAAACCCGCAGCGTCCTGCGCGAAGATCTTGCGCTGGTGGTGATGTCGGCCACATTGGAGGCCGAACCGGTCGCTGCCTTGCTGGATGATGCCCCGGTGGTGGTGAGCGAGGGCCGGGCCTTCGCCGTTGAGACACGGTGGCTTGATGCGCCTTTGCCAAAGGCGGAACGGTTTGAACACGCGGTGGCGCGGCTGGTGGAACAGGCGGTGCGGGAAACCGAGGGTGGTGTGCTCGTCTTCCTGCCCGGCGAGGGCGAGATCCGCCGGGTGGAGGCGGCGCTCTGCGGGCGGTTGCCGCGGGGCTGTGTGCTGCGCCCGCTGTTCGGCGCCTTGGAAATGACGGCGCAGCGTGCCGCCATCCGGCCGGAGCGGGACGGGCGCAAGATCGTGCTCGCCACCGCGATAGCCGAGACCTCGTTGACGATCGAAGACATTCGCGTCGTGGTGGATGCGGGCCGGGCCCGCCGGGCTCGGGTCGACCCGGGCAGCGGCATGAGCCGGCTTGTCACCGAGCGGGTGTCCAAGGCCGAGGCGGCGCAGCGCCGGGGTCGCGCCGGCCGGGTGGCCGAGGGCCTGTGCTACCGGATGTGGACGCCGGGCGAGGAGGGGGCGCTCTCGGCGTTTCCGCCTGCCGAGATCGAGGTGGCCGATCTGGTACCGCTGGCGCTGGAACTGGCGCTTTGGGGAGCCGGTGATGGCGAAGATCTGGCCTTCCTCACCCGGCCGAATCCCGGCGTGTTGTCGGAGGCGCGTAGCGTGCTGACGGGCCTCGGTGCGCTGGACCAGAGCGGTCGGATCACCGAGCACGGCAAACGGCTCGCAGCGCTGCCGCTTCACCCACGGCTCGGCCACATGGTTCTGGTGGCCGGCGCCGGGGCAGCCCCGCTTGCCGCGCTGATGGCGGCGCGTGATCCTCTGCCGCGCGGCACGAGCATCGACCTCACGCTCAGGCTCGCGGCCCTCGACAATCCGGGACGGTTTCGCGCCGAGCATGGCATCGAGCCCAATCGGGCGGCCGTCGCACAGATCCGCACCGAGGCTCGGCGGCTTGCCAAGATGGCGCCACAGGGCTCCGAGCTGAGCCCGGCACAGATGGCCGCGCTGGCCTATCCCGACCGGGTCGGGTTGCGGCGCGCAGGGTCCGAGCCGCGCTTCCTGCTCTCCGGCGGACGGGGGGTGGTGCTTGAGGATACAGACCCGCTCGCCGCGCAAAGGCTCATCGTTGTCACCGACACGGATGGCAATCCGCGCGAGGCCCGGGTGCGGATGGCCGCGGCGATCTCCGAGGCGGATCTGCGCGAGGTTCACGGCTCTGCGATCCGGTGGCAGACACTTTGCGAATGGTCCAAGCGGGATGGCCGGGTGCTGGCGCGGCGTCAGGAGCGGTTCGGCGCCCTGGTGCTCGATGACCGGGTCTGGCGCGATGCCGATCCGGATGCGGTGGCCCGCGCCATGCTTGACGGTGTGCGCCAACTGGGCCTTGCCCCGTCCGACGCCGCCCGCCGCTTCATGGCGCGCGTGACCCTCGCGCGCACGGTGCATCCCGATCTTCCCGAGATGACCGAGGCCGCGCTGATGGACGATCTCGAAGATTGGCTCCTGCCCCATCTCTCCGGCGTGCGCAGCGCCGAGGCGTGGAAACGGTTCGAACTTCTCGATGCGCTGCGGGGCCGGCTGGACTGGAACCAGATGCAGCGGCTCGATCGCGCCGCGCCCGCACATTTCACCACCCCGCTCGGGCGCAAGGTCCCGATCGACTATTCCGCAGCGGCACCCGAAATCGCGGTGCGGCTGCAAGAGATGTTCGGTGTGACGCGCCACCCCGTCATCGGCACGACCCCGCTGCGTGTCACCCTGCTGTCGCCGGCGGGGCGACCGGTGCAGACGACGTCCGATCTCCCGGCGTTCTGGGAAACCTCTTATGCCGAGGTGCGCAAGGACATGCGGGGGCGATACCCGAAACACCCCTGGCCAGACGATCCCCGCACCGCCGATCCCACTTTGCGGGCGAAGCCGAGATCGGGCTGAACCCGCGCCGGTGCCGGCATGGCCGCTCAGGCGCGGCCGATGGCCTGGCCGGCATCGACGCAGGATTCGCGCGCCGTTTCGGTGTCGAGGGTGACGTGGTCGATGCCGAACCTGTCTGCCAGCATGGCGCGCAGGGCGGCCTTGATGCGGGATTGCTTCTCGAGGTCATCGGCGTCGGTCACGACATGCGCCTCGAGCGACACTGAATCCTCGGAAATCTGCCACAAATGCAGGTGGTGGACGTTCTCGACACCCGGAACCTCCGTCATTGCCCCGAGGACGGAATTCGGGGCGATGTCCGGTGGCGACCCGAGCATCAGGATACGCACCACCGCGCGGATTTCCCGCAGCGCCATGGCGAGGATGTAGGCAGCAATCCCGAGCGTCACGATCGGGTCGGCGAGGCGCCAGTCGAACACGACGACGCCCAACCCGACGACAATCACCGCGACCGACCCGAGCGCATCGGCCAGATTGTGCAGGAAGGCGGCGCGGATATTGAGGCTCTGTTTGGCCAGTCGGAAGGTCAATGCCGCCGTCACCGCATCCACCACCAGCGCCAGCGCGGCGACGGCGATCACCAGGCCACCCTCGATCGGACGCGGATCGAGAAACCTGTCGACCGCCTCCCAGACAAGGTAGAGGCCGATCAGGATCAAGGTCGTATAGTTGATCAGCGCGGCCACGAGTTCGGCGCGTTTGTAGCCAAAAGTCATCGTCGCATCGGTCGGCCGCCGCGCGATCCTGCGCGCACCCCAGGCGATCGCGAGAGATGCGGCGTCCGAAAGGTTGTGCACGGCATCGGCGATGAGTGCCACCGATCCCGAGAGGATCCCGCCGGCAATCTCGGCCAGTGTCAGAGCCACATTGACGGCAATGGCGAGGGCAACCGCGCGGTCACCCGCCTCGGGCGAGACGTGATGGTGATGATGGCCGTGGCTGTGATCATGCGGCATGGGATATCCTCGACCCAAGGCTGCGCCGGATGTGGCGCGAGCGCAACCCCAGCCCCTTCATCTTGGCCCAAATACTCCGGGGGGCGCGTTCATTTCGCCCATGGCGAAATGAACCTGGGGGGCTGCGCCCCCCATAAACCAAACCTGCGCGCCGCAGGCGCACCGTTTGACATCACTCTGCCCGCAGCCTCAGGTGCGCCTTGATCTGCCCGTGGTCGGAGGCCAGCTTGTTGTAGGGCGCCTCGGGGTGGGCGCCGTCCGTGATGTGGTCGTTCAGCACCGAGAAGTAGTCCATGTCGGCGATCCGCGCACGGTAGTCGGGATGGAAATGCCGCGACATCAGGATCTCGTCGATCGATTCGTAAACCCCGCCGAAGGCCGAGGTGTAGACCATGTCACGCAGGCTCTTTCGCACGAAGAGCTTCTCGGCAGAATGCAGGCGGACCCGCTCGACCGCCTCGGTGATCGCCGCATGGTCTTCGCTCGAATAGCGGTCGGAATAATCTTGCGCGTCGTGGCGCAGCATCCAGCTGTAGTTGCGGAACGGCCGCTCCCCGGAAATGATCTCCGAACTGACCGCGTGTTCGCTGTCGTTGAAATCGCCGACCGCAACCACCGGATTTCCGGCGTCGAGCTCGGCCACGATGGCCTTGCGCAAAACCCACGCCTCGGCCATCCGCCGCACCGCCGAACGCAGGCTCCCCATCGCCCGGCCGACCGGATCATAGCGGGTAAGGTCCTCTTCCGGAGCGAAGGCGGCACCGGCGGGCCGGATGTATTCTCCGAGCTTGGATTTCAAATGACAGGTGAACAGCGTGATCACCGTATCGCCCACGGGAATGCGAACCTTCAGGATCGGGCGCGACAGGCGCCGGAGCGTGTAGCTGCCGCCATCGAGCTCCGGATCCATCCCGCGCAGGGCCTGGAAGGGGATGGTCAGCGGCGTGTCGAGATCCTGTATCACCTCCGGCGCGCCGGCGAACCCGAGCCGCGACAGCACCGCCACACCCGGGCGACGCTCGCCGGGAACGCCGTCGTCGGCCACGTTGGGCGCAAACGCCAGCGCGGCGTCGTTCCACGGCGAAACCCCCAGCTTGTCGAAAATCACCTTGCGGCGGTAGGCCTTGCCCGCGCTCGGGATCACCACGTCATTCAGGGCAATGGCCCGGCGGCTTGCCTCGTCCACCACGTCGCGCAGCGCCTCTTCTTCGAAGATCTCCTGGAAACCGATCACATCGGCATCGAGGTCGAGCAGTTGGTCCGCCACCCAGTCGCGTTTCCACGCGTATTCCTCCGGGGTGTAGGACTGGAACCGGTAATATTCCTTTTCGGGGCCAATGAGGTTCTTCACATTGAAACTGGCGATGGAAAACTGCATGTCGGCTCTCGCGTGGTTGCACCGCTCCTGTCTACGCCAGTTCGCGTCATGGCGACAGCTCCGGTGCGGCCGCGAGGCTCAAACTCTGCGTGAACCCGGCGCGCGCTTCGCTGATCGGCGTTAACCATTTGATCCCACCTTGGCCGGACCACCCGGACAAGGAATTCCCGCCATGCTGCGTTACCTCTACGGCCATGATCTGCACCGGTTCCCCGGCCTTGCGCTCTCGATGTTTCGAGACCGGGCCGCGCAATTTGCCGTCCGGCTCGGCTGGGATGTCGAGGTCAATGCGGAAGGCGAGGAACGCGATGACTACGATGCGCTCAACCCACTCTACGTGATCTGGGAACGGCCCGACGGGCGGCATGGCGGCTCGATGCGCTTTCTTCCCACAACCGGGCGCACCATGGTCAATGAGCATTTTGCCCATCTGAACAGCGGGCAGCCGATCACCAGTCCGCTGATCTGGGAGTGCACCCGGTTCTGCCTTTCCCCCGAAACCGACCGGCGCGCGGCGCCGGCCCTGGCGCTCGGAGCCGGCGAGTTGATGGTGACGTTTCGGCTTGAGCATTTCGTCGGCGTGTTCGATGCCCGCATGGAGCGGATCTATGCGCGCATGGGGCTGGAGCCCGATGTTCTGGGCCGGGCGGGGCGTGGGCGTGAGGCCATTGGCGTTGGTCTCTGGTCGATGCGCCGCGAGGCCTTCGGCCCGACGCTCGACAGGGTGGGGGTGAGCCGGGCGACTTCGCGCGGCTGGCTGCGCTACGGGCTGGCGCAAGGCACCGGGCCGGTGCCCGCCGAACGCGCGCAGGCCGGCTGAACCCGCTGGCCAGCGACGAGGGCGCGCGATAGGGTCGCGCCATGACCTTGCCGGCCAATTTTGCCTTTTCCGAAGACCAGGCTGAAGCCCATGACCGGGTGGCGGAAATGCTGCGCGGCGTCGGCGTCGATATCGATGCCGGCGTCTGCGCGCCGGCGGGCGATGGGAAGGGGCAGGCCATGGCCGTGGTCGGCAAGGCCGGCTCGGGAAAGACGCTTCTGCTCGCCGAGTTGACCAAGGCGCTGACCGAGGCGGGCGTGGAGATCGTCTCCGGAGACTGGGAGGGCAAGCGCCGCAAGGACCGGCGCACGCTGGCCATTCTGGCCCCGACCAACAAGGCCGCAAGCGTTCTGCGCGCCCGCGGCGTCCCGGCAACGACGATCCACCGGATTCTCTACACGCCGGTCTATGCGCCCGAATACGAAGCCATCGCCGAATGGCTGGCCGGGCAGGGGGAGCGTCCGGTCGTCGCCGATCTGCCGCCCCAGGCGCTTGATCGGGCCCACGCGTTCTACCAGTCGCAAAAATCGATCCCGGGCGCGTTGGCGGCAGCGGGTCTGCGGGGCTCGGATTTCATCGCCGGCTGGAAACGGCGCGACGACGCGCTCGACATCGGGTTTGTCGATGAAAGCTCGATGCTCGATGAAAAGCAGTTCGAGGATTTGCAGGAGATCTTCCCGACATTGATCCTGTTCGGCGATCCGGCCCAGCTCGCGCCGGTGGGGCAGTCGGGTGAAATGGTCTTCGACCGCTTTGCCGCCCCGCGCAGGTGCGACTTGCATCGGGTGCATCGGCAGGCGGCGGACAACCCGATTCTCGACCTCGCCCATGCGTTGGGCGACGAGGGGCTGAGTTTCGAAACCTTCGAGCAAATGTTGAAAGACGCCGCACAGCGCGACGACCGCGTCGTGCTTGCCCCGCGCGTCAATGCCGATCTGATGGCGCGGTCGCCGGTATTGGTCTGGCGCAACAAGACCCGCGTGCGGCTGATCACGGCCTTTCGCACTGCACATGGCGCCCCCGAGCACGAACTGATCCCCGGCGAGCCGCTTATCTGCGACGGGATCGAACTGCCGCTCAAACACCGCAAGCGGCGGATTGAACTTGAGGCCAAGGGCCTGATCAAGGGCGCGCAGGTGGTCTATCTCGGTGCCGGACGCAAACCGGGCTTCTCCCGCCTGCACGTCTTCGGCGCGGAAGATCCCCGCCTGTCGGTGGCTTCGATCATAAAAATTGAAAAGCCCGAGGAGGAAGAACCGTTCATCCCCTTCGCGGCGACGATGGGGGCGGCGTTTCTGCATGGCGCGGCGGTGACCATTCACAAGGCCCAGGGGTCGCAATGGCCCGAGGTACAGGTGTTTGCGCCGGATATCTGGGCGGCCGCGCGTTCGGGACGGATCGAGGCGGGCCTTCCGCTGTGGAAGCGTCTCGCCTATGTGGCGATCACCCGGGCGGAGAGCCGGTTGCACTGGGTGACGCGTTACGCGCTGGCGCGTCCGACTTTGGCGCTGGGAACGGACGATCTTGCCGCCGCCCCCGCGCCGCTCACCTTGGAGGCCGAAAGCGATGGCATCTAGCATCCTGATCACCGGCGCCAGTTCCGGCATCGGCCGGGCGGTGGCAGAGCGGTTTCTTGACATTGGCTGGCAGGTGGGTCTCGTCGCCCGCCGTCGCGAGCTCCTCGACGCGGTTGCGGCGGGGCGCGAGAAGGCCGTGGTGTTGCCCGCGGATGTAACCGATCCGCAGGCAGTCGAGCAGGCTGTTGAGCAGTTCGCGGCCCGCGCCGGGCGGCTCGACGTACTGTTCAACAATGCCGGCATTTTCACGCCGGCCGCGCCGATCGACGAGGTGACGCTGGAGGACTGGCACAGCGCCCGGGCGGTGAACCTCGATGCGATGTTCTATAGTGCCCGGGCGGCCTTTTCCCAGATGCGCCGGCAGACCCCGCAAGGCGGGCGGATCATCAACAATGGCTCGATCTCGGCCGAGAGCCCGCGCGCGGGCTCGGTATGTTACACCACCACCAAGCACGCTATCACCGGGCTGACGAAATCACTGTCGCTCGATGGCCGTCCCTTTGATATCGCCTGCGGCCAGATCGACATCGGCAACGCGCGCACCGATCTCCTTGAGGGCATCATCGAGCGGGCCGTCGCTGACGGGGAGACGCCGCCGCCGACGATGGATGTG
>JANTFS010000049.1 GCA_024763335.1 Paracoccaceae bacterium
CCGGGCGCGCAAGCGTGGTGAGCATGTGAATGGTGGTGGTCTTGCCGGCGCCGTTATGGCCGAGGAAGCCGAAGATCTCGCCCTCCCCGACCGAGAGGTTCACATCCCTCACCGCGTCGAACTCGCCAAAGCGCTGGCTGAGCCCGCGCGTTTCGATGGCTGGCTGTGTCATTGTGTCATGTCCCGAATATGCCTGGCGGCCGAAATGCCGCTCGAGGCGATACCTGGGGGCGCAAACCGTGGATTGGCTGTTCCAAACCTTACAAGTTGGTAAGGATGGCTATTCTGCCGTGCCGGGAGCGGCCGGACCTGCCGGACCCCGGCTCATCGGACACATGCGGCGGGTGCGCGTGGCCTCCGCCGCACAAAAGCGTCGTGACTTGATACGTCAACGCAGGGTCGTCGGCACGACCGGAAACCTCGCGGAAAGAGCGGTGAAAACGCGGTTCGGCAAGGGCGGCCGGCCGATCGGGTCGGACACATGCGGGCGGTGTTTTCGCCACTCGATCCCGCTGTCGTCGACGCGGCTCTCAACCGACCGCCGAGGTTGCGGAGGTCTTCAGGTGCGCGCCTTTTCAAAGGCGGCCCAAGCGGTTTCGAAGGCGTCGAAATCAAACCCGGGGGCGCGGGCAGGCTCGAGGACCAACCGTTCGGTATCCAAAAGACGCTCGATCGCTTCGGCGAGGTCAGGCACCACCTCGGGCGGAATGACGACCGCGCCGTGCCGGTCGGCATGGACAAGGTCGCCATCGCACACCCGCAGCCCGTGGATCGTCACCGGGGTGCCGATCTCGCGCACATGCACATGGGCATGACTTGGGCCAATCGAGCCGGCAACAACCGGAAACCCCACGGGCAGATCGCCGAGATCGCGCATCACACCGTTGGTCAGGGCTCCCGAAAGGCCGAAGCCCTTGTGCACCGTCGTATTGATCTCGCCCCAGAAGGCGCCAACACATCCGGGAAAATCCATATCCTCGACCACGGCAATCGCGGGCCTAGGGCCCTCGGCCATGTGGCGATAATAGGCCATGCGGCGCGCGCGCACCGTCTCGGGCGGCTCGCGTGGCGGCTCCTTTGCGGAAATCCGAGCCGTGCGGGCATGGCCGACCATCGCACCCGCTCCCGGGTCGGACGGCAGCATCGTGCCTTGGGTATACCCGGCAAAGCCGCGCTGCCCCTGCGCGACCTCGATGGCGTTGCAGACCGTCGGCGTATCGACGCGGCGCAACAGGGTCAGAAGCGTCTCATCCAGCATCGGCCGCCCCCTTGGAAAGCGAGGCGAGCTTGGCCCATGCAATATCGGGATCAACGGCCCCGAAACCTGCGAAAGTGCCAAAGCCGCAGTCGGACCCGGCGATGACCCGCTCGGACCCGACGATATCGACAAACTTGCCGATCCGTTCGGCAACAACCTGCGGATGCTCGACGAAGTTCGTGGTTGAATCGATCACCCCCGGCACCAGCACCTTGTCATCGGGAATCTCCGTCCTCCGATCACGAAAGACCGTCCATTCATGGGCGTGACGGGGGTTCGACGTCTCGAACAAAACGTAACGCGCCTTGGTGTTCATCAGGGTGGTAAACACCTTGTCCATCCCGATATCGCAGCAATGCGGCCCTTCGTAATTGCCCCAGCAGATATGCACCCGGATGCGCTCTTGCGGCACGTCCGAAAGGGCGTGGTTGAGCGCCTCGACATGCAGTTCGGCGATCTTTACGAACTCGTCGTCGGACAGATCGGTAAAGAGCATGTGGCGAGACAGGGCCAGATCGGGGCAGTCGAGCTGAAGATCGAGCCCCGATGCGACGATGGTCTCGTATTCCGCCTTCATCGCATCGGCGAGAGCGGCGAGATAGGCCTCGCGCGTCGGATAATAGTCGTTTTGCAGGAATAGCGAGATCACGCCCGGGCTGGCGGCGTTCATGAAGCCGCGCTCGACACCGTGTTCGGCCATTGCATCTCGTAGGTTGGCAATATCCTTTTTGAGCTCTTCCTGCCCCTTCGAGCGCACCTCGCCCACGCACATCGGGCGCGCATATTCCGGTGTCCCGCCCGCCTCTGCCATGCGTTTGAGAAAGCCCGGAAACATCTTCAGATCGGCGGGGGCATTGCGGGGGCTGTCTCCCGCAAAACCGTCATAGCGGTCCTTGACATAGGTGGCGTAGGAGATCTTCGAGGTTTCCCCGTCGGAAACGATGTCGATCCCCGCCTCCGCCTGTTTACGCACGGTTTGCGAAACCGCCGCGCGCATGGTGGCATCGAAGGCGGCAGGGTCGAAAGGCTCTGCGCGTTCGCGCGCGAAGAGATAATCCACCACCTCTTGGCTGCGCGGTAGGCTGCCAACGTGGGTTGTCGGTATCTTCGTCATCTCAGGCCTCCTTCCAACCTGTCCATGTTGGCCCGGCCGGATCATCGGTGTTGCGGATCCGATAAAGGCTTGCCTCGCCCGTCATCGCGGGCATCAGGGCGCGCTTGAGCCCCGGGGGGACGGCGGCGGTATCGCCGGGGTTCAGAACCGTCGCCCCGCCGTCCCATGCAAATGTCCAGTGCCCGCGCACGGGCATGATGATTTCGTGCCGGTCGCTGACATACATCTCGGGGCCGATCGAGCCTCGGGTGAGAAAATCCACCTCGAAGCCCGGCCGATCGCGCAAGAGTGCATCGGGGCCGATGACCTTGGCCGGGCGCTCCGCCGCCAGCGCCAGAAGATCGAGGTAACGCGCCACGTAGTCGCGCACCACGCGCTCGACCGGCACCTCGGGAATGGCCGCGCATTGTGCCTCGGTGAGCGGCGCCATGGGGCCGACATTATGCGGCAGGGTCTCGCCGATCTCGGTGTCATAGACAACGCCGTTCTCGCCAAGAACAAGCCCATGGTCGCGCGCCTCCTCGATCACCTGCGGCGCCCAGGTTACGCCCCCGCCGGCATCGTCGCCGCCAAGGATCGACATGATCATGCCATAGTCGGTCCCGACATTCTCGAAGCCGCGAAAAATGCCGGTGGGGATGTTGAAGATGTCGCCTTCCTCGGCAATGAATTCGCCATCCGTGCCCCGGCGCCCCCAAAAGAAGCGCCAGCGCCCCTTCAGAACGAAAAAGACTTCGGCGGTGGTATGGTAGTGCAGCGAATTGCGACAGTTCGGCGGCTGACCCGCGGCACCTATATTGAAGCCCGGGGTCTCGCGGATGTGCACGTGTTGGTGCGGGCTCTCGGTCACGCCGGCGCCGATGATGGTAAAGTTTTCCTTCTGGTCCGACCCGGGGGTATGGGCGTCGATAAAGGCCGTGCGGCAGGGTTGGAGATCGCCGTAGCGAACGATGCGTGCGTCCATTGCGTCACCGGTCATGTCTTTTTCCTTTCGGTGTCCCGGGCAGGCTCATCGGTGCCTATGGCCCCTCTTCGCGAAGAGCGTCGGCGACGCGATGAGCCGCTACCCCGTTGCCATCAAAATCTGTTTCCAGATCGCGGTTTCGTCGAATAGCGTCCATTCACGGCGCAGCTTCGTTCCCTGCGCGGGGCTGATGGCACCCCATTCCGCATGGCTGATCCCCAACACAAAGACCTCGGCCCCGGTCGGCGCGCCGAAGGCGCCCCAGCCGTCATGGCGCCCGTGCAGCGACCAGCGGATTGCCGAACGCGGCGGCAGGGTCGGATCGTCACGTCCGATCTGGTGGTGGATGGTAAAGCTGGCCGAGGGGAAAGCAGCGCGCAGTCCCATCCAGAACCGATCCACCGGCGCCCATCCATGGCCGGTTGCACCTCCGGGGTATTCTGACTGCGCCGCGCGATCGTATTCGGCCTCGATGACAGCCATATCGGCGCTCATGATCCGGGTCAGGAGTTCGGCGTGCCGTTGGCCCCATTCGGCGTCGTTGCCTCGGCCGTCATAGGGCCCGGGCCGGTCGGTCTGCGGGGTCAGGGGGCGCAGGCAGGCCTCCGGCCCGCCCTCGCGGTCGATCAGCGCCCGGGCATATTTCTTCGGCTTCCAACCCATTTGACGCACGATCGCGCCCTGATCCCGGATCAGCCATTCATCATCGATCCGGCCGCCGATCGCATGGCAATCGGCAAGGATCCGGTATTGCAGCTTGCGCCCCGTCGCCTTGCCATAGATCCCATCACCCAGATGAGTGGCGGTCGAGATAATGCGGTGCGAACTCAGCATCCCCGCCTCGGGGCTTCCCGACCAGATCACGTCTTCGCCCAGAAGTTCGCGATCGGGAAACTCGGCCAGTGTCGCCATGGTCGCGGCAATGACACCCTCGTTGCCGACAACGACGGAGGCCGGCGCCCGCACCACGATATCGGGCGCGTAGTACCGGTGCAGGGTCTCGATGCCGCGGTCCTCCCAGATTTCCTTCGTGATGCCGAGGATATAATCCGGGAAATCGGAGAATTTCGGGTCAAACCCTTTCATGTGGTCCATCCTTTCGGGATTCGTGCCGAGCTGCGCAGGATAAGCGGCGCGTCAACGGTCTCGACCTGTGCGGGCGTGGCAGGCTGTTCGATCTGCTCAAGCAGAATGTCCACGGTGCGCGCGACCATCAGGTTAGCGCGCTGACGCACGGTGGTGAGATCATAGCCCGCCCATGCCGCTGGCGGCACGTCATCATAGCCCACCACCGAGACATCCTCCGGCACCCGCAGACCAAGCTCGGCGCGCAGCACATCCATCACGGCGAAGGCCATATGGTCATTGCATACGAAGACGGCATCGGGCCGGTCTGCTCGGTCAAACATCCTGCGCGCCGCCGCCCGGGCCTCATCCACAACGAAGTTGCCCACCTCGCGTGCGGCGAGTTTGCGCCCGGCGGCTGCCAATCCGGCCCGAAAACCGGCCTCGCGGTCGCGCTGGGTCGAAGCTCCCTCCCAGCCCGCGATATAGCCGATCCGACCGTGCCCGCCAGCCAGAAGAAACTCCGCCACACGCCGCCCGCCCGCGAGATTGTCGGAGGTGACCGAGGAAAAATCCTCCCCCGTCTGGGTCCGGTTGAAAAACACGATCGGCACGCCAGCGTCGGCACAGCGCTGCGCGAGGTCTGACGACAGCGCCACCGACGCGGCGATAATCCCGTCAACCTGGTAGTCGAGTATCTCGTCAACCACGTGGTCGATATTGCCCGCGGTCTGAGACGCCATGAAGACCACCACGTGATACCCCCGCGCCTGCAACGCGTTCGAGAGTTTCTCCAGCGCCTCGGGGTAGAAATAGTTCTCGAGGTAGGCCACCACCAGACCGATCATCCGGCTCTTGCCAGATACCATCGCGCGCGCCAGAACATTCGGCCGGTACCCCAGCTCACGCGCCGCTTTGCGGACCTTTTCAGCCGTCGTTTTCGAGACCGAGGCCCCGGGCGTGAAGACCCGGCTGACTGCCGACTGGCTTACCCCCGCGCGGCGCGCGACCTCGGTCGATGTGACCCGAATGGTGGTCATTGCGCGGTCCAGCCTCCGTCAATCATCAGCGCCGTGCCCGTGACCATGGCCGAGGCCCCTGAGGCGAGGTAAACCGCTGCCCCCATGATGTCTTCAACCTCGGCGGCGCGCGGCAGTGCGATGTTGCGCTCGATCCAGGCCCGCTTGTCGGGGTCGTCGAATGTGGGCCGGGTGAGCTCGGTCAGGACGAAAGTCGGACAAATGGTGTTGACCCGAATGCCATGGCCGCCCCATTCGATCGCCATGGACTTGGTGAACCCCTCCACAGCGTGCTTGGTTGCGGCATACAAGGCGCGTTCGGGGCCCCCGACATGCGCCATCTGCGACGACACGTTGATCAGCGAACCGGGCTTGCCCGCCGCGACAAGCCCGTGCGCCACGGCTTGGGTGAGAAAATAGGCGCCCTTGAAGTTGATCGCGCTGACTGCATCGAAATCGGCCTCGCTGGTCTCGAGCGCCGGGGCATGGCGGGCGAGCCCGGCGGAGTTGAGCAAGATGTCAAAGGCCGGCAGGGCCCCGATCGCGGCACGGGTGGCGCCAACATCGGACAAATCAAGCACCAGCGCCTCGGCCGCCAGCCCCGCGTCGCCAAGCGCCGCGGCCAAGACCTCGAGCTCCCCGCCCCGGCGTGCCGCGAGCGTCACATGAGCGCCGGCTTCCGCCAGCGCCACCGCACAGGCGCGCCCGATCCCCGACGACGCCCCCGCCACGAGCGCGCGCTTGCCGTCCAGCCGAAACGATGGCGTGCGCGGCAGGGTCATGGCTGGCCTCCTTTCAGATCTATCCGCCCGAGATTGCGCGCCTTGTTGAACTCGCGCAGCCGGGCAAACACGTCGACACCAAGCTCACGATAGGCATCGAGCAGATCGACCAGAACCCAGTTCTCGCGGATGAGACCGTCCTCGATGCGCCAGAAATCCAGCGACCGCATGGTGATCCGCCGGCCCGATGGCGCAATGCCCATCCAGCCATCATGAGTCACCGTCTGGATCATGTTGGGCCAGCCGGTGACGGCGGCATAATCGGCATCGCCGAAAAAGTGATAGGTGATCTCGTCGACATATTGCCCCCGGTCCGGCATCCCCGCAAGGAAAGGGATCTGGTGCCAGTTGCGAAACCCTTCGATCCCGCGCCCGGTGCCGATCCCGGCCGGGCCATACCAGCTCATGCGCGGATGCCAGAACCGCTCCATCTCCATGACTTCAGGGCCCCCTTCGGCCGGGTGGCGCTTCATGTGCTCAAGCATCTCGACGACATGATCGCAACTCGCCTGCGCACGGGCGCCATCCCATGGCCCCGGCACAATGCCGTCCTGCGTCGCCGGCCCCGGCACATGCCACTCACGCCCGAGGCTCGGCGCCATCGGCCAGGCCCCCGCCTGCATCATCAGCTCCGGAATGTCCCACAGCGCCTGAATCTCGATGACCTTCCCTGCCTCGATGCGATAGAATTCGTGAAAGCGCATGTGAACGACATGCCCCGTAGGCGGAATGTCGAGCCAAGGGCCCGTCATTACTCCCATGTAAAACCCGCCGCAGCCAACCCAGTCGGCGCCATGGCCATCGGGCCCCGCCACGACGATGTAATCGCGCCGCTCAAGGTCCGGCACCGCATCAAACAGCGCGGCATAAGCCCCCTGCCACAGCGCGTCGGGCCCCACCATTTCACCAAGCGGATGCGCAAAGCGACACAGTGCTCGCGATGACACAACATCTGAAAGTGCCCCACGCACCCCGGCCTCGCTGAAGTCATGCATCGCCGCGCGCAGGGGCGCAATCAGGGCCTTGTTCACCGTATGACGGTCCAATCCACCGTCTCCTTTCATCTTTCCACAAATATCCCGGGGGGTCCCGGGGGGCTGGCCCCCCGCTACTCGGCCGCCTCCCCATAAGGCACGTTCTTGTGGCCATAGCGCCGCACCCGGACATTGCATTGCTCGGCGTGGCCGACAAACCCCTCGAGCATGCACAGCCGCGAGCCGTATTCCCCCACCAGCGCCGCGGCCTCGTCGGTGACGATCTTCTGGTAACTGTGGGTTTTGAGAAACTTGCCGACCCAGAGCCCGCCGGTATAGCGCCCCGCCTTCTTCGTCGGCAGCGTGTGGTTGGTGCCGATCACCTTGTCGCCGTTTGCCACGTTGGTTCGCGGCCCCAGAAACAGCGCGCCATAGGCCGTCATGTTGTCCAGATACCAGTCGTCGCGATCGGTCATGACCTGCACGTGCTCATAGGCCATCTCGTTGGCCACGCTCAGCATTTCCTCATGGGTGTCGCACAGGATCACATCGCCATAGTCGCGCCAGCTGATACGGGCCGTCTCGGCGGTAGGCAAGATCTTCAAGAGCCGGTCGATCTCCGCCATGGTCTCCTCGGCGAGCCTGCGCGAATTGGTGATCAGGCAGGCGGGGCTGTTGTAGCCATGCTCGGCCTGCCCGAGAAGGTCGGTCGCACACAGCTCGGCATCCACCGTTTCGTCGGCGATCACCATGGTCTCCGTCGGCCCCGCAAAGAGATCGATCCCCACGCGCCCGAAAAGCTGACGCTTGGCCTCGGCGACGAATGCGTTGCCCGGACCCACCAGCATGTGCACAGGCTCGATCGTCTCGGTCCCCAGTGCCATCGCGCCCACGGCTTGAATGCCTCCCAGCACATAAATTTCATGCGCCCCGCCCATGTGCATCGCCGCCACGATTGCCGGATGCGGGGCCCCGTTCACCGGCGGCGCGGCCGCCACGATCCGCGGCACACCAGCCACGCTGGCGGTCAGGACCGACATATGCGCCGACGCCACCATCGGGAACTTGCCACCCGGAACATAGCACCCGACGGACTGAACCGGGATGTTGCGATGGCCAAGGATCACGCCGGGCAGCGTTTCGACCTCGATATCGGTCATGCTGGCGCGCTGCGCTTCGGCAAAGCGGCGGATCTGCTCCTGCGCGAAGCGGATGTCCTCCATCTCGCGGGCCGTAACCTTGGCCATCGCCGCCTCGATCTCGCTGTCCGACAACCGGAACTGCGCCGGGCTGTAGCCATCGAACTTCTCGCTGAGGGCGCGCACGGCCTGGTCCCCACGCGCCTCGATCTCGGCCAGCGTCGCCTCGACAACGCCGCGCACCCGGGCATCGTCGCTGGCCTTTTCGGCCTCGGGTTTGGAGCGTTTCAATACCTCGATTGCCATTCGTCCTGTCCTCCCATGCCCCGCCGCCTCACGGGCGCGGGGGTTCCTTTTCGCCACGGTCGAAGGCTTCCCAGCCCTCGCCGCCGAACACGTCCCGCCCCAGCTGCGCCAAAACATGCGCGAAATCGACCATCACCCAGTTGTCGGCGATCTTGCCATCCTCGACCTTCCAGAAATCCATGTAGCGGATTTCGACCCGTTTGCCGGTCGGCGCGATGCCCATGAATTCGCCCGAATGGGTCGCCTCCTGCCGCCCGAAGGCCGCAGCCCATTCGCCCATGTAAAGCCGTGCCTCGTCGATGCAGACCTTGTCGGAAAAGGCGGCCTGAAAGGGGCGCTGCCAATTGTCCTGAAAGGCCTTCAGGCCAAGCTTCGTGCCGCAGCCGTAATTGCCCATCCAGCGAAAGCTCTCGGCAAAAAAGGCCCCGATGTCGTCGATCCGGTGATCGTTGAGCCCATCGACCATGCCCTCGATGACCGCCCGGGTATCGTCGGTCTTCGACATGTCGGTCTCGCGGGACAACACCGCCTGCGCCGGGCGCGATCCTTTCATGGCGACCTCCCCTTCATCCCTTCACCGCCCCCGCTGTCAGCCCGGAAACGATCTGGCGCTGAAAGGCCATGACCAGCAGGAACAAGGGGGCGGTGATCGAGACGGCGGCGGCGACGGCAACCACCTGATCGGTCGTCGTCGTCTCACGGTTGAACATCCCTGCAATGGCCGGAACCATCGTCTGGTTCGACGCGTCCAGAAGCAGCGACGTGACCAGAAAATCGTTGTAGGCCAAGAGGAAGCTGAACAGCCCCGTGGTGATCACCCCCGGCCACATCACCGGCATGATCACCCGACGGAAGGCCTGAAAATGCGAACAGCCGTCGACCCGTGCCGCCTCGTCGAGATCGGCGGGAATGTTGGAGAAAAAACTGCGCAGCATCCAGATTGTAAACGGCTGGTTGATTGCCACGAGCACGGCGATGACGGCCAACGGTTTGCCGTAGAGCGTTGGCGCATTGTCTCCGAGGATCGGCGCGAGCCATTCGGCGGAATTGATGAACACCGGCAGATAGCCCGCCACAAGCACCGAATGCGGCAGGGCGCGAAAGACCAGCGCGAGGATGAGTATCCAGAAAGCCAGCGTCGACCCTGACCGCGCAAGCCCGTAACCGGCAAGCGTTCCGACGGTGAGCGAGACTGTCACCACGCCGGTCGTCACGATCAGCGAGTTTTTGAAATTGTTGGCAAATCCGCGCTCGATCCAGACCGTTCGGTAGTGTTCGGTGGTGGCGCCGATCACGTCTTGCCCCAAGGGCCCGGCGAGCGGATTTAGCAGCCCCGTCAGCGCCGGCACCGCCACGAAAAACACCACGATGAACCCCAGCCCCAGACCCAGAGCTCCCAGCACCCAACCCAGCGCCACGGCGCCCTGTGGGCTCCATGCCCGAACCGCCCCCGGCAGGGCACGCATCGCAAGCCAAAGCGTCGCCCAGATCACGGCCCCGCCAAGCACGATATCGAGAACCGACCAGCCCTTGCCCCGTGCCAGCGTCTCGGGCCCGAAGATGACGTGCAGCGCATTCGACGAGAACGCGTCGACCGGCGCCTTGAAGCTCATCACGGTGATCCAGACGATGGGAAAGGCCGCGATCAGGCACCACAGCGCGAGAAAACTCCCCGACGCGAGCCGCAGCCCGAGCGGCTGGCGTAGTGCGCGCGCGCTCATGCCCCCGCCCCCCTGTGATCGCGCCACGTGCGCCGCAGAAGCGGGACGAGAATGATCACGATCCCGATCATCGTCAGCATGGCACTTGCCGAAGCCCGGCTAATCGAGCGGTTCCCGGCCTGATCGGGCTTGAGAAAATCATAGGTGAGCCATTGCAGCGAAATGACATGCCCCTGCGAAGAAAAGCCCACGATCTCCTCGAACACCCGGTAGGTATCCATCAGGTGAATAATGGCAACGAAGGTGATCAGCGGCATCAGGTGCGGAATGATGATATAGCGCAAACGCTCCCAGCGGCTGGCGCCGTCGATCAGCGCGCTTTCCAGGCTGTCCTGGTTTACCGTCTGAAGCCCGGCATAAAAGACGATCGCGGCGAATGGCGCCACATGCCAGACCCGGTAGAGCACCATCAAAAGCTCGATCGTCCAGGCTTGCGCGAACAGCGCAATATCGCGCCCCAGCCACCATTCGAGCCCGGCGGTCAGAATTCCGTCGCCGCGAAACAGCCAGTTGATCGACAAGGCCCCGATCACGGGGGTGATAATGAAAGGCAGAAGCGAAACGAAGATCACCGGTCCGCGAATGGCCCGCGACGCGTTGTTGATCACGATGGCGATGGCCAGCCCCATGCCGATGACGAGTGGCAGGGTGACGAGTGTGAACATCAGCGTGAAGCGCAGCGCTTTCCAGAAATCGATCGCCTGCAAAGCTGCCCATGAACGCGCCTTCACGGCGGCCCAAAAGCGCGCGGGTTCCAGCACGTTTCGGTAGCTCTCCAGCCCGACAAACCGCGTCACCTCGACGATCTTGCCGTTGTCGTCGAGCCTTGGCACCGATTTCGTCTCTGTGGTGCAGATCTGGCCGGTAAATCCCGGCGTGCAGGTTTCGACCGCAACGGTCTCATAGACCGGCTGGGTGACGTAGAAGCTCTGGATAAACACGCTGACAAGGGGAAATGCGATGAAAAGAAGCATCATGAAAACAGACGGCGCAACGAAAGCCGCGAAGGTCTTGAACTTCATGCCGTCCTCCTTTCAGGGTGCTTCGAGCCCGGTTTCGGGCTCCGTTTCGGAAAGGCGTGCGGGCCCGGCGCATCGGCCGGACCCGCGTTTCACAGCCTTATTCGACCAGCCCGGCCTCCTTGGCCGAGGTCAGATAGGCGGCTTCGATGTCGGCCAGCGTCGTGGCGGCATCCTTTGCACCGTTGAGGTAATCGGCGATGCCGTTGCCCAGAGCGGTGTGCATGATCCCCATCGGGCCCGAGGCAGGATAGGGCACCGCGCCGTTGTTGGCGGTGGCAATCGCGCCTTCGGCCGCCGGACCGGGCACGTAACCGTCGATCAGCCAAACGGCCACGTCATTGTTGGCCTCGACCATCTCGCGATCGAGCCCCTCCATGGCCACGCGGAAGGCGGCGTCTGCCTCTTCCTCGGTCATGTTGGTGGCGAAGACGACGCCGTCCCACCACAGGCTCGAGGCAGGCCGGACCGACCCCATCGGTGCCGAGGCCATCTTCACCAGCCCGACAACCTGGCTTTCGGCGGCATCGTCCATCGCACCGGCACGGCTGGCCCAGAGGTTGGCCATGGCGATCTTGCCCTGCTGGAACTGCTGCTGGACATATGTCGAGTCCGAAACCAGATACTCGGGGTCCATGTAGGCGGTCATCGCCTTCATGATTTCAAGCGCGCGGACACCCGCCGGATTGTTGATCGCGGGCATGTTGCCGTCGCCGAAGAACGCACCGCCCTCGCCGAGATAGTTGTTGACGAATTCCTCTCCGAGGTTCCAACCCGTCTTGAACGTGCCGCCAAGCGGGTAGTCGACCACCCCGGCCGCCTTGATCGCTTCGGCCGCCGCCAGCACTTCATCCCATGTGGTGGGCACGCTGATACCGAGATCGGTCAGGATGTCTTCGCGATACATCAGGTGCTGGTTGTTGACCATCATCGCGATTGCATAGGTCTCGCCGTCGATCTTGATCATCTGATTGGCGCTGAGTTGCTGGCCATACTTGGCGATGTAGTCGTCCAGCGGGCGGATCGTGCCGGCATTCAGCAGCGGCACCATCGTCGAGTTGGCAACGCCCCCGATCTGGTAAAGCGCCGGGTCGGCGGCAAAGGCCTCGGGCTGTTTCTCGCGGAATTCCTGATCGAGTTCGGCGGTGAAATTCCCGCACTCTGCCATGGCGTCCGTGACAGCCTTCCACGCCTCGAACCCGGCCGAGAGCGATTTCAGCGGCACGGTGTTTTCGAACGCGCAGCCCGCCCAGGCCCCGGTCGAGGCCAACGACATCGCGCCGGCGAGTAGGATTTTTCTGATCTGCATTTTTCAAACTCCCTGGTGGATGAGGCTGCCCTGCAGTCGCAGCCCCGGATGGCGGGGCATCACACCCCGAGACGTGCCCCCGTTTCTGTGTCGAACAGGTGGCAATGATCTTGGTGAACCCGGATCGAGATTGGCTCTCCAATCTCGGCGCGAAAGCTCTTGTCGGCCTTGACGGAGACCAGCGCGCCGCCGATACGCACGGCCACCATCGTGGCATCGCCGAGCAATTCGAGCGCGTAGAGGCGGGCATTGATCTGGCCGCCCTCGCCCACAACCTCGGCATCTTCAGCCCGAAACCCGAGCGTGACCTTGCCGTCAGGCGCGGCG
Source organism: Paracoccaceae bacterium (assembly GCA_024763335.1). Lineage (GTDB taxonomy): Bacteria > Pseudomonadota > Alphaproteobacteria > Rhodobacterales > Rhodobacteraceae > Sinisalibacter. Next base: position 12,998 of record JANTFS010000049.1, read on the forward strand.
AGCCCCGCGATGGCCGCGTTCTGCGCGCGAAAGGTCCCCCCGGCAATCTCGCCCTCGATGAGGTTCATCGCCGGGCTGCCGATAAAGCTGGCAACGAACCGGTTGGCCGGGGTGTCATAGATCTCGGACGGGCTGCCGACCTGCTGGACCACGCCGCGTTCCATCACCACCACGCGGTCGGCCAAGGTCATCGCCTCGATCTGGTCATGCGTGACATAGATCGTCGTGACCTTTAGCTCATGGCTGAGGTTCTTGATCTGCGCTCGCGTCGAGACCCGAAGCTTCGCATCGAGGTTTGAAAGCGGTTCATCCATCAAGAAAACGTTGGGCTCACGCACGATCGCGCGCGCCAGCGCCACGCGCTGCCGCTGGCCACCCGACAACTCAGCCGGTTTGCGGTGCAGGAAATCCTCGAGCTCGACCATCGCCGCGGCCCGCTGAACGCGCTCGTCATGACTGGCCGGATCGACCCGGCGCACCTTCAGCGGGAAGCGGATGTTCTCGTAGACGTTCATGTTGGGATAAAGCGCGTAGCTTTGGAAAACCATCGCAACATCGCGGTCTTTCGGCTCAAGATCATTTACCCGTTTGCCGTCGATCAGGATATCGCCCTCTGTCGGGTCTTCGAGCCCTGCAATCATCCGCATCGTCGTGGTTTTGCCACAGCCGGAAGGGCCGAGCAGAACAAGAAATTCACGGTCGGCAATCGTCAGGTTAAACCTGTCGACCCCGATGAAGCTGCCCCATCGTTTCGAGATGTTGTGAAGCTGGATCTCGGCCATCCGTCCCCCCGGGGTTGGAATCGTCGCTGGATTGGCAGCCTTGCATACGTATGCAAATACGGTAGACTCGGCGACAACATCTTGGCAAGCGATTCCTGCACCCCTTGCAACAGACCCCGGAAACGGCCGGAGATGACTGGGCATGACTGATTTTCAAGCCGAAAAAGAAGCCCTTCGCCGATTGCACGCGGAACTGGACGCCGCCGATCCGGCCGCCGTGCCTGATGTGCTGGCGGCCCACACGGCGCCCGATTACATGTGGCGCGGCTATCATCCGTTCGGCGAACTTCATGGAGCGGCAGCGGTGGCCGCCCGGTTCTGGCAGCCTCTCAAGCAAAGCCTCACGCGCCTGCAACGGCGCGATGACATCTTCTTTGCTGGAGCCAACGAGATGGACGGCGGCGCTAGCATCTGGGTCGTCTCGATGGGCCACCTGATGGGATTGTTCGATGCGCCGTGGCTCAACATCCCGCCAACCGGCAAAATGACCTTCCTGCGCTATTGCAGCTTTGACAGGGTGGAGGGTGGCCGGATTGCTGAAACCGCGATGTTTTTCGACATCCCTCACCTGATGATGCAGGCGGGTCTCGCCCCCTTCCCGCCCCAGACCGCCGCGCATATGGTCCAGCCGGGGCCACTCACCCATGACGGGCTGCTCCATGCCCCCCAACCCGCCGCCGACGGCGCCGCGACGCTGGCCGCGATCAACGCGATGATCGGTGACCTCGGCCAATGGCAGCTTGGTCTGCCACTCGAGGAGGAACTCGCCCGCACATGGGCCGATGACATGATCTGGTGGGGCCCGGCCGGCATCGGCGCCAGCTACACGATCGAACGCTATGCCCGGCAGCATTCCGCCCCGTTCCGCGCCGGGTTCGCCGACCGCTCGAAAACCACCCATATCGCCCGGCTGGCCGAGGGCCATTATGGCGGCTTTTTCGGTTGGCCGAATTTCACGGCCCGCCCGACGGGTGGGTTCATGGGGATGCCCGGCACGAACAAGGCCGGTGAGTTTCGGGTCATCGATATCTACCGCCGCGACGGCGACAAACTCGCGGAGAACTGGGTGTTTATCGACCTGTTGCATTTCTGGGCGCAGCAGGGCGTCGATATTCTCGCACGCACCACGGAGCTGGCACGCGGATGAGGATCGACGCACATCATCACCTGTGGGATCTCGGCGCGGTGCATTATCCATGGCTCGAGGCACGCGGCGTCGATCGCTTCTTCGGCGATCCTACCCCGATCCAGCGCGACTACCTGCTTGACGAGTTCCGCCGCGACGCCCGGGGGTTCTCGGCTTCTGTCCACATTCAGGTTGGCGCCGAAGACAGCATGGCCGAGGCGTTATGGGTGCAGTCCGTCGCCGAGGCCAACCCCGACTGGCCGATGGCGCAGGTTGTGCACGCCGATCTCACGGCGCCCGATCTGGGGGCCCGGCTCGACGCCTTCCAACGTTTGTCGACATTGCGCGGGGTGCGCCAGATCGTCGGGCGCGCGCCCGGCGAGGATGCAAAAAGCGGGACCCATGCGCTGCTCGATTCGCCCGCCTTTGCCGAAGGGCTGCGCGAACTCGCACGCCGCGGGCTCTCCTTCGATCTGCAGCTTACGCCCGAGTTGATGCGACGCACAGCCCAAGTGCTCGCCAAGGCGCCCGACACGCGCGTGGCTCTTTGCCATGCCGGCTCTCCGCATGACCGCACGCCGGCGGGTCTGGCCAAATGGGCGGCAGATCTGAAGAACCTCTCGGCGCTCGGGCAAGTCACCTGCAAGCTCTCCGGTCTCGGCATGTTCGATCATCGCTGGACGGTTGAGACAATCCG